>CAZIJO010000070.1:0-23521 GCA_964539515.1 uncultured Bifidobacterium sp.
TTTTTGTCAGTGCCAACACCAATTTGAAATCCAGGCTTTATTCAGCGTCTCCTTAGCCGACCACCCACCGCATCTTGCGACGGTTGTGGGCAAACCTGCGCCTGTGCCACAGCCCTCGCGCGTCTTGCTGCCGCTGCTCGTCAACCGAGCCACACGAAGCGCCCATTACTTCCGCAGGGTGAGTCCCCTGCTCAACTGCAGAGCGAGCTAGTCAGGGGCTTATGCTCTCACGACCGCCGGCTTGCTTCCGCTTTGCGAAGTCGTTCATGAACTTCGAAGGCGAAGTTATCGAGCGTCTCCACATTGAGCGGGTCGCCGTTCAGTGCCAGCGTCAAGGTCGGCAAACCCTCCTGCTGGGCGATGTGGAAGAATTGGGCTTCCGCCACCTTCGACGGCATGCATTCCAGCGGGCCGACATTTACCACGGCATCAATCCTCCCTGCGCGCCAGTGCTGCAACGCGGCGCCGACCGTCAGCACAGCTTCACCCTGCAAACTCTCCGGCACATAATCCCGAGCCGCGGCCAGCGTCTCGGCAATCCGCACCCGGTCGGGACCGCCGAGTTCGCGCGCCATGATGTGATGCGCCACGGATCGAACCCGTTCCTGCGCCGCCGTGCTGATGCGGGCTCTGAATCCGTTCCGACGATTCTCCAGCCGGTTCACATGGTCAACGTACTCAATAAACTCGCCACAAGTGGCAAGTTTCACGCGCATCCCCCGCGCTTCCAGCCGCGCGATGACGTGGTCATTGGCGAACCCATTGGTACGCACATAAATCTCCCCCACGACCAGCACGGTAGGCAGGCGCTTGTTGCCGCGCACGGCATCGAAGTCCCGTGCCGCGCCGGCCAGCAGTTCGCGGAAACCGAACAAGTTTCCGCTGCACACCTGCCACAGTGCCTTCGCCAAACCCAGGTCGGTGCCGGCACGAACTTGCAATTGTTGCAACAAACCGGCCAGCGCGCGTTCGTAGATCGCGTTCGCTGCGTTAGTCTGGGTTTCCGCCGGTCGCACCTCGAGCAATGCCTCCTGCAACGCGTCTGCCACGACAAACCCCGTGAAGACGAGCAGCGCAAAGCCCGGCGGAAGCTTGTCGAAGTAGCCTTCTTCGCGCGCCGCCCAGATGCGGACACGCTCACGTAAACCAGCATGCTCAAGCACAAGCTGGGTGAGCAAATTATAAACGCCAAAACGGCATGGACCGACGCCGGCAGGGTGGCAATAGACAAACCGTTCACTGGGATTGGCGCTCTGTTTCAACCGGTTCATCAGAGCGCCTAGGTTCATGCAGGCCGGAATGCATTCCTTGCCCGAAGTCAGGCGGCGACCAGTCCGCAGTGCCTCCGCATCCACGGGCGGCAACGTCTCCGCGCGCAGCCCTAGCCCGCGCAGGCAGGCGGCCAACACTTCGGAATTCGCACCGAGCATCGGAATCAAGACGCGTTCATCGGGTTGAACGTCCAAAAGACTCATCTCGGCGGGTTGCAACGGGGCGAAGGCGTTGGGGGTTTTCCGCCCGCCACCGCCGGCCTTTAATTCGCCCGCCACACAATGCAGAAAGGCCTCGATCCGCGTCTTGGTCCCGGCATCGCCCGCGTGACCGTCCGTCTCAATGATCGCGAATGGCTTGCCGTCCATGATGTGGGCGAAGAAGTGAAGATTGAAACTATCCGGGCCGCAGGCGTAATTGCTGCAATAGAGCGCATACACCCCCGGCAGGCGGCGGATCTGATGCGCCGCGCGCAGAATCCGCTGGCCGTGCGCCCAGTACATATCCCCGAATACCGGCACCTCGTCGTGCACGGGAAAACAATCCACAGGTATGCCCACGGCCCCCTGTTCGCGCAAGATGACGGGCACGTTCGAGTTCAGCACTTGGTTATAAATGGTATACGGACGCCCCAGCACGACCACCGCGGGCAGGTGTTGCTCCGTGCAAAATGCGAGGGCGCGCCGGCCGATCTCACGACAACTTTGTTCAAAACTCATTTGGACGGCGATGGCCTGGCGGAAAGCCGGCAACCAATTCGCCTCTGCCCGCACCCCGAGCAAAGCCGCGAGGCGGGCGCAACTTTCGCGGAACTCCGGCGATTCGTAATTGCCCGCGCCCACGTCGATCACCGGTGAAAGCAGATTGCCGTTCAGCTTGGCGTTGAGATCCTGGCGAAGTAGGCACGGGCTGGCCTGAACGACCGGGCAAACCTTGGCGTGCGGCTCGTTGCCGACGTGGCCCAGCCCACGCACCATTGGCAGGAAAATGTAATCCGTCGGGTCGTCGGTGTTCTGGCTCATGAGGCCGTGGTATAATTGCATCGGCGCACAATAGGCGATGTTGGCCTCCTTGACTCCGCGCTTGAGGACGCCGTGATCCGCACCGGTCGAGAAACGCAAATTCAAGCCGAGCGCTCGGAAGAATGTGGCGAAGAATGGGAAGATGCTCTTGAGGCTGAACTCGTCCGTGATGGAAATGGTCTTGGCGCCGGGGGTTTCACCGAGGGACACGACGAGCGTGGTGACGAGCGCTTCCCGTTCGCGGAAGGGATCAGGCGCGCGATCAGGCAGCTTGTGCTTGCGGGTACCTTTGTCGTAAAGCGCGCACGCGCCTCCCCAGTTGAAACGCTGCCCCCGGCCGGCGACCACCGTGCTGATGGAATCGATGCGACATCGGTTGCCCGTACCACCGCAGCCAGTCTTCGAGCGGCAAATGAACGTTTCCTTGGATTCGATGCGCGCATTAAGAAAACGCTGCGGGTCAAGAATCCTGTTGGCCGACCAATTTGTTTCCTTCCCGGCGAGCAACGCAATCCCGAGCGCCCCAACCGTGCCTGGATTGGGAGGAATAATGACGTCGCTGCCAGTCCGTTGCGCAACCGCGGCCGCGAGTGCGTCCGCCGCGAACGGCATCCCCTGGCAGAAGATCACCGAACCCACGGAGCGGTTGCCTTTGACGCGGTACAGGTAATTCTGGATGATCGAATCGTAGAGGCCGGCGATGATCTCGCTCTGGTCGCGCCCGGCAGCCACCGCCTCGCCGATGACCTCGGCCATGAAGACCGAACAATGCTGGCCGAGCGAAATGCAGTGCGGTGCGCGCATCGCCTCCGCGCCGAGCTGTGCCACGCCCTGGATGCCGGCGAACTTGCCGCCCTGCTCCTCGATGAATGAACCCGTGCCCGCGCTGCACGCCTCGTTCATCGCGCAATCCACCACCCGCCCGTCCGCGAGCCGGATATACTTCGCATCCTGCCCGCCGATCTCAAAAATGGTGTCCACCCGGGGATCGAAATGTCGCGCGCCTTCCGCGTGCGCGGCAATTTCATTGAGCACGAAGACGGCGTCCCCGCCATAACAAGTTGTCAGCAGCGAACCCGCGATTTCCCGTCCGCTGCCGGTGACGCCGAACCCGCGAATCACACCGTCACTGGCGCGCTCCGCGACAAACTGGGAGAGCAACGCCTGCGCGGCACCGACCGGATCCCCCGCCGTGCGGCGGTAGCCTTCCCAAACCGCCTCCTGGGTGATCGCATCGAGCGCAACGGCCTTCGACCCGGTTGAGCCGATATCGAAGCCAAGGATTAGCTGGCGCAAATGGCCGTTGCGCTCGGGCATCGACTGCGCCGGCATGCGCCGCACGCGCCGCAGGGCGCCACTCAAGCCTTCAATGGTGTCCAGCCGATTTTGGATGTCGGTCGCAAGCAATTCCCCGAGTGGGGGAACGGGCGCGGGATTCTCCGCCGCAAGCAAGGCGCTGCCGGTGGCTTCAAAATACTCGACCTGCTCCGGCCCAATGCTGAGCAGGCTCATGCCCTGCGCAGCCAGCAAGGCGCCGAACGTTTTCCGAACGCGGCGCGAGCGGCTGACCCCGCCAATCAGCGCTACGTCCGCCGGACTGACGCCGGGTTTGACCAGGACCATGACGTTTTCGCACACCGCATCGAACAACCCCGCGAGGATGGCTTCGCGTTTCTCGCCTTTGTTCGCCAGATGCGTCATGTCGGTCTTGAGGATGACCGGGCAGCGACCGGACAGCGGCGCGGATTTCTCAATCTCAGCGCACGCTTCGCTGGCTTGGGCTGGGGTCAACTCAAAGCGTTCGCAAAGCTGGCGCAGAAAATTACCTGTACCTTGCGAGCAGCGACTGTTCTCACGGAGCACCTCGAGGCCATTGGACCGCAATTCCAAGACGGAGAACCCGTGGCCGCCGATGGAAACCACGGTGGCCGGGCGCTGGCCGAAGAAAAATCGAAAGCCGCGCGCCTGCGCTTGTTTAATGGGGACACGCGGCAACTTGACCAACCGGGCAAGCCGGCCACTGACCGCAACGCCGCTGAAGCTGGACCATTCGAATTCACTCAGCAGTTGGAGCAGGCAATGGGCGGGCTCCTTGTGGTGTTCGACAAGCCGGCGGCGTCCCCCTCGCAGGTCCGACCCTTCCCGAAGTATTTCAACGACCTTAATGGTCTCAGCGCCGAGGTCGATGCCGAGGAAACGTTGGGTTCGCAACGCCCCCAGCATTGCTTGGCGGCCCCCACTTCCGTCAACCGAAACAGAATTCGCGTTCATGGCTTCAGTGGTACCCCATTTGCCTGATCGCCGGTTAATCGAAAAATATGTCTGTCTCCTCCCGAAACCTCGATGCCGTCGGGAAGCCTCTCGCTATGCCGCGAGGAAAATGAAGTCCCACGGACCTCGTCGAAAGTTAACCGCGGGCCGGGATGATTCGGGAGTTGCTCGGATCTCGCATAGCACCCCGACGATCATGCCGCCTTCGGTACTACAAGCCACCATTTCGTCCGGATATGCCAACCCGATATTGGCTTTTCTTGACCTCAAGTTGCCTGGTTGGATTCAACTGCCCTTGGGGACTCGCGCCAGGTCAACGCGGTTTGGCCGAATCACCGGCAGAGTTGCGGATTGGCTCATCTCGGCCTGGCCATCGGTTCCTGCAAAGTGTGCCTGCCCGGGCGCAGCAGCTCTTGACTACCAGAAGGGAGGATGGCCATTGCCTGGATGTCTTTGGGGATTTCGGTTTCGAGCTGAAACGTTGATCCGTCATTGCGCCAACGGCTGACGACACGGCCCTGCGGCGTTCGCAAGGTTGCCTCTGCATTTGCGAGTGCGCCCGGGTTCGGCGCGATCAGAATTCTCTTCCAGCCGCAGCTGCCCGGGGCTTGCCGGATGCCGGCCACATAGCCGTAATACCACTCCACGACATGACCCAGCATGCAGTGATTGAGTGATTGCGAGCCGTCCATCATTGCATCCCAAGTCTCCGGCATCGAGGTCAGGCCTTTCTTCAGGATGCCACCGTAGCTGCCCGTGCCATCGCGCGAATAGACACGATGCAAGATGTCCGATCGACCAGCCTGGGCGAGCGCCCGGATAAAATAGACGTGACCGACATCGCCGGGGGTTTGCTGCCATCCTCGTTGCGCCAAATCGGCAATGATATCTTCCACGAGCAATGGCCGGTCGGCGGGCGGAACGAGATCGGCGCATAGAGCCATGGCGTTGGCGCACTGTGGACTTCCACGGTGGCGGAGTTTGCGTGTCGTCGGATCCTGAAAGTGGCGGCAGAAATCCACGGCGATGCGTGCATGCAGCTCGCGGTACTTCTTCTCCTCGTCCGGACGGTTCAGCGCCGCCGCAGCGCGCGAAACAGTCAGGGCGCAGAGCCCCCAGGTCGCCGAGGCGGAAAGCGTCGTGGGTGTGTAACGCGATGGACCGGGTGGCTGGCCGTGCCCGTAATCGTACCAATCGCCCAAGCCACCAGGTGCCAGCCCATCCTTGGCCTCAGTCTGAATGTAGTCAGTGAACCGGCACATCATGTCGAAATTGTCACGGAGTATTTTCGGGTCACCGTACCATTCGTAATGCAGCCATGGCAACATGACCGCCGCGGCACCCCATTCCACGGTCCAATTGAAGTCGCCAGGAAATCTCCCAGCCGGGTAGCTCGGGGCCACCGTCAGCACGCGCCCGCTCGGTTCCTGCGCGTCGTGAATGTCGCGGACGATCTTGGCAAACCATGCCTGGCCGTCATAGCGATACTGAAAACTGGGCGCGAGCAGGTAGGAACACTCCAGCCAGCCGAGCTTCTCGCGGTGCGGACAATCTGTCATAACCCAGCTCATGTTCGCGCGCATTGCGGCATCAACGATCTGGTGCGTGCCGTTGTAAATCTCGCTCGAGGTGTGAAACGTGCCGACTTCCGCCAATCCAGCGCGAACGTTGACCAGTTCCAGCCGGCGAATAACCGGCAGGCCCGCTGGGTTGGGGTGGCCCGCGGGCACCGCTCCGGTCACCTCGACGAACTGCATGCCGAGATAAAACGAAACCCACTGATGGTCCAGTGGCTTGCCGTCAGTGACGATGTCGCAACCCACAATGTACCCCCCGAACAACCGGTCCTTGTCGTTCTTATGTTCGCCACAGCGAAAATTTACGCGGTCACCGGCCTTGCCACCCTCCATTTCCACCCGCAACTGCGCCGCCATGTTTTGCGGGAAACTGTAAAGGAAAACGTTCGTTGCTGAAGACTTGACCGAGACCGGTGATTGAAGGTCAAACTCGGAAATGTTTGGCCAGAACTGCGGCTCAAGTTTGCCCGGCGGTGCCGCCAGACCGCGCGGCGCTTGCCAGGCGCGATCATCAAATCCGACGTCATCCCAACCGGACAACTGGCGGCGCGCATCAAAATCTTCGCCGGCGAAGATGTGCGAAAAGGTAATCGGCCCTTCGGCGGTGCGCCAGGAGACGTCAGTGCCGAAGTGAACGACTGTCCCGTCCTTTTGGGTAACGGTGATTTCCGCACACAGCAGGTAAGGCTCGGCGACGACGCGTTGCGGTCCGCTCTTGTTGTAGCGGCCGGCGGGAGGGTTGGGATTATGCCAGAAAGAATTAAGGAGCATCACCCCCAAGCAATTCGTACCGGCCCGGAGCAGCGGCGCGACATCAAAGTCCCGGTAGTAAATTGTCTTTTCGTATTGTGACCATGGCTGGTTGATTCCGGTTATGGCCAGCCGGTTACCATTGACGCGCACGTCGTAATCGCCCAGTCCAACGATCCGCAACATGGCGCTCCGCGGCGGGAGGCCAAGGACGAACTCCCTGCGGAACAACGGACCGGCAGCGTTGGTCGCGCGGCCGGTCGGGGGAGCGATCCACCGTGCCTGTTCGAATGCGGCGGCACGGGCGGTGACGGCAGGTGCAGTGAAAGTGGCGATTCCAAGGAACAGCGCGACAAGGGCTTTAAGGATCTCCTGCATGTGGAACAGGCTAATTCTCGCCAATCGCACGTCAAGGTATTGTGATAATGACACCCTCTCCAAGAAATCAAATATGTCGAAAGCCAGCCACTTGATGCCACTGGATGGCAGAATTGGCCTGGTCCCACCAGGGAGTCATGAACAGTGCCCGCGAGGGCACATCCTCACCCCGCCGGCACATCGCAGGATTTGTTCGAACGGCAAGCCGCGATTGGTTGCAATGCAGATCTGGAGCGAAGATTGGTTCTGGCGGGAGTTCGCTGACCATTAACTTTATCACCACGATGTGGGCGCAAAATTCAACCGCGGCCGTATCCAACCGAAGCGAGGTTGGCACGGCCGATCCCCAATTGGCTCGTCAGGAATCTTGACACGAATGCCCCAACCTCGCCGTCAGCGATTTGGTTAGCTATTTGGCCCGAAGTGGCATTGCACCGGCAAACCACCGGGGAGTTCCGTGCGGTTTTTCTTAATTTCTTAACCCAACGTGCTGATGAGCACTAAACTTGGCGGGTAAGTTCTCCTTAGCATCACCAACACTGGCACACATGCTGCAAAGCACGCGGAGTGGTTATAGGAGCGCAAGTCTGAAAGCACCCGCCCCGCGAGGCCCGTGATGAAAGACCATCACCGCCATTCGTCCCGCGGAGAGCAGCCGGATTTACAAACAGCATATATGAAAGATTCCAACGAAACGAGTTCGCAGGTTTCCTCCAAGTCCGCGGCCCAGCTGGATATGGGCTTTTCCCCCTGGCAGCGGTTGAAAAGCAAACGGATCTCGTACTTAACCCTGCCGTTGCTCGCCATGGCAACGGTGGTGGAATTCGTCATTTTGGCAACCGGCTGGAAATACCAGCAGGCGGTATGTCTCCCCCAAGGCATGGGGGTCACGTTCTTTGGCATCGGCCCGATCGGCGCGACCATCCTGGCGGTTGAGCTACTCAAGCTGCCGCTGGCCGTTTGGACCGCCTCGCGGGCCGGCTGGCAAAAGGGGTTCATGCTGGTGGTGGGACTGCCGCTGATTTGTGTGCTGACCTTCCAACTCGTCAAGGACATGGGCGTCTATGAGATGAGCACGGCGATGGGTCCGGCCAGCCAGTTACTCGAAAAAGCGTCCGCCGAAGAGACGAAAATCAACCACCTCAACGGTGAATTGGCTGCAATCGAAGAGAAGAAAGCCGATCGCGAACGCAAGCTTGCTGAGTTGACTGCAAAGAAAGCCAAGGCCCGCGCCGAACTGGAAGAGTCGATCAAGCGCAATCAAGATGCGCGTCAGGACGCCATTTCCCTGACGGATTACCAGAAGAAAGAGCTGTCCGAAGTGGAAGCCCGTCAGGCCAATATCATCAAGCAGTTTGATGCGGACACCGCGCAGTTGACCAAAGCCATTGCCGATTTGCGCGCCCGCCGTGAAACCGAGGTGCCACGGGCGGCCAAATGGAACGCGGAGGAGGCACGGATTGATAATGCCTATAAAGCGAAACTGGCGGCCTACACCAACAAGAAGGCGGCCTATGAAAAGGATAAAAAGGAGTATGAAAGTGCCAACGTGCTCAAGCGGCAGTTGATGCGCGAACCCGTGGATCCCGGCGTGCCGCCGGAGCGCGAGTCCAACACCATCCTCAAACCCATGCTGGTTGCGGAGATTGACGATCAGATCAAAGCCAAAGAAGACGAACTGGCAGCTGTTAACAATAAACGCCGCGAACGCGTTGCCCAGGTGGACGCCGATGCCCGGCGGGTGCGCGAGGAATTTGATCGTCGCTCCAGCGCCAAGCGCGAGGAATCTGACCGCAAGCGCGAAGAACTGTCGGCCGCCCTGGCAGCCTTGGCCACCGAGGGGAAGGCGGAAGAGAAACTGATTGACCAAGAGTTGGCGGCGGCCGTTAAAAATGTGGACGGGATCCGCGCGGAAATGGATGCCTGCCGCAAGAAGGCAGAGGGATATTACGAGGCGCGGGAAGCGGCCATTAAGAACACTCAAGTCCACCGGATCGCCACCACGGTGGAAATCGTGCGCGGCTTGTTGTTCGGTGAGCGCCCGATGTCAATTAAGGCGACCGCAAAGGAACGCGGCGATATCCTAACCGACCAGATCAGCATGGTGCGAATCTGGGTTTATCCCGTGCTGGCCTTCATTGTCGCCTTCCTGCCCACTTTGATGGTTGAGCTTGGTTTCTCCACCCTGTTCCATCGGGAGGAGCAGCGTCCCCCATATCGCCTTGGCTTCTTTGGCCGCCGCTTGCACTCGCTCTACATCCGCGCTGGCCGTCATAAGATCTTGCGCGCCGAACGGCTGGCCCGCGAAGTTTCCGCCCAGGTCGCTGCGCGGGACGAAGCATTGGCGGCCGCCATCGCCGAACGTGACGCGGCCCTCGCCACCGTGAAGGCCAATGCGGAACAGGCGCAGATCGAGAAAGCAGCCGAGGCTCAGGCCGCGCGCGCGGCACTCGAAGCGGCTGCCGCCGAGCACGAGCAACAATTGAAGAAAAAGGAAGAGGAGTGGGTCGCCAAGTTTGGCGGCCTGGCGGATTCGCTCAGCCGTGCTGTGGCGGAAAAAGACGCCTTGCGCGACTTCCAAAAGGCGGAGATCGAACGCCAGGTGCAGCTGCGCCAGAACGCCTGGTCGGATCGCCTGACTCAATTGACGCAGGAACTGGACGCCCAGCGGGCCACCAGCGAGGCGGAACGCGCGACGATGGTCCAGGAACATCACAAGAAATTGTTGGAAGTGTCCGAAGACAGCAAAGCCCAGGTGCTCCAAGCCCGCCGCCAAGCCTCCAATGCCGAATTAGCCGCGCAGGAAGCCATGGCCAAATTGAAGTATGAATTAAAGGAGGCCTTGAATGCGCGCGATATGGCGGTTTCTCAGTTGCAGCAGCAAACCGCCGCCCTCTCCCTCAAGTTGACGCAAGCCAAAGAGGAAGCGGCCCGGGAAATGGAGAAGGCCGCACGCCAGGAAAAGCACCGGTTTGAGCGGCAGCAATCGGAATTCGTCAATACCCTGCGCCAGCGGGACGAGGAGTTGGATCATCAATTAAAGCAGCGCGAGCAGGAACTGGCGCTCGAATTCGAAACCCGCTTGGTGGAGGAAAAAACCCGCGTGGATGAGGAAGCCCGCCACCGCGAGGCCGAGCTGCAGCGTCAGCTGGAGGTCCGGGTCCAAGAGGTGGACGCTCGCTGGAAACAAGAGGTAAAGCAGCGGGAAGATGCCGTCCAGACCCGGATCAAGCAGCGAGAACAGCAGTTGCAACTGCAGGCAGCGCAGGAACTGCGCCGCCGGGAGTCGGAGTTTGATCGTCAGCTTGAGACCCAATCGCGCGAAGCCGACGCCCGCCTGAAGCAGGAATTGCAGCAGAAGGAACTGGAGTTCCAGGCGAAGCTCAAGCAACGCGAACAGGACTTGACCACCCGCGCCGCCGCCCGGGAAACTGAATTGCAAAATCAGTGGGCGGCAGATTCGCGGGTCCGCGAAGAAGAATGGACGCGGCAGACCGAGGCGCGCGTCCGGGCCACCGAGATCCGTCTTGGCCAGGAGGCGCGGCAGAGGGAAGAGATCCTCGAAATCAAAATCCGTCAACGCGAGCAACAGCTCCAGTCGGAGTTTGATGCCCGCCAAGCCGAGATGCAGGGCCAGACTGAGCAATTCCGGCGACGCCGCGACCTGGAGTCCGCCGACGCCACTCAACGTGCGCTCCGCGATCAGGAAGCCCAACTGCGCCAGGAAATGCAGCAGAAAGTGGAAGCCGCCCAGGCCAGGGCCAAGCAACGCGAGCAAGAGCTGCTCGCCCAACTGAATGCTCAATCGCAGGCCAACCAATTGGCCGTCCAGGAGGCGAAAGCTGAGTTGGAAACTATGCGCCGCAATATCGAGCCATTTAACGCGCTGCTGGCTCGCACCGAGAAGGAACGCGACGAGGCCCGACGCACGGCCTCCGAAGGCGTCCGCCATGTGCAGGATTTGGAGAAGAAATTAATGGAAGCCTCCTCGTTGCTGACGGGCTGGAAGAACGGAAAGACGGCGGTCACCACCCGTGTTGGGCGTGACGTCCTTCAAGTTGTGCCGATTGGATCGGTAGGATCCGAGGACGTTTGATACCCGGCCGGCGACGGTCTGTCGCCGCTGGTCATTGAGCTAAAATATTAGTCGAGACTGCGCGCGCCGAATTGATCCGAAAGATCAGTTCGGCGCGCGATTGTTTGTCACTTCGAATTTTCCCGAATTGTCTATCTACTCGCCCCCCCCGGGTTGCCTTCCCCATTCTCAGGTTGTCTCCCCAACAATTGGAAATATTTATTACCGCGGTCATTTAAGGGATCGGCCCACTTGCTATATACTTCGCTTAGACGCCGAACAAATCTCCCCGACTTGCTTGACTTGAGTCCGGCTCAGATTAGCGTCTCGCGGGAAATGCCTCGACAAATTTCACCAGCGCGCGGACGTCGTGGTAGTTTGCTTTCCACGCATGCGCCAGACCGGTGCTCTGGGGCTTACCGTCCGCCGTAACCGTGTCGAGCCAGATGCCGGTGCGCGAGTCGGTCTGGTATTGGTTCACGAAATGGACGAGCCGATCCAGCGCCTGGCGGTACGCGGCATTCGCCTGGTGCCGCAGGGCATCGGTGAGCGCCGCCATCATTTCAGCTTCGACCCACCAGATCTTGTTCTGGTCGGTGGCGGGTGCGTCCCCTACCCCGCGATGATAGAGCCCGCCCCGCTCATGGTCATAGCCATGTTCAAGCGCGTGCTCGAGATGAGCGTAGAAGTGCGGCCAGTCCGGTTTGCGTTCCAGCATTTCCTCGGCCCGGATCATCAGCCACGCAAACTCAACATTGTGTCCGTAAGAAAGCCCGGCGCTCGTGGAGTCGGAGACGGGCCTCCAATTGCGCTGGCGATGGAAACAACTTTGGCCGGCGGCCTTGGGGTAGAAATAGCGTTTGTTGAGGTCGAGCGCCTCATTCAGGCTCCGTTTCACGTCGGATTCACGCGTGACCTCATAGAGTTCCGCCAGCGCTTCCTGCAGATGGAGGTGCGCGTTGGCACTTTTGTAGCCGGCGACTTCGACCTCAGCGTTGGGGTCGCGGTCAGACAGGCGTTGCCAGTCACGCGTGAAATGTTCGTGCCAGCCGCCGGCCTGATCGTCATGCGCATGCCGCTGGAGGAGCCGATAAAGCTTCATCGCCTCGGCGAGCGGCTGCGGGTCGTGGGTCGCCCGATGCAATTCCACGAAGGCGTAAATGACGAAGGCTTCGCCGTAGAGCAGCTTGCGTTCGTTGATGGGCTTACCGGCAAGATCAGTCTTCCAATAATACCCGCCCAATTTGGCATCAAGGAAGTGGTTGGTGAGAAAACGGTAGCCGTTCCAGGCCGCATTCAGGCAGGCATTGCTCGAGGTATCCAGTCCGTGCCGGTGCGCATAGGCAAAAGTCCAGACCATGCGCGCCTGGGAGACAAGTTGCTTTTCCCTGGGCACGGTCGGTCCGCGCACCGCGTCGTCGCTGAGCAGGAATCCGCCACTCGTGGAGTCGAGTTTGCCCAGCCAATAAGGCAGGATGCGCTGCGCGAGTTGCATCCGGTAAGCGGCAGCATGTTGCGGAAGCGGGGCGGAAACCAGATTGACGGCGCCAGCCAGAAGCAGCATCAAGGCGGTGAGAAGCTTCATCAGCCGCGAGCATAGCGCCGCCGCGCGGCAAGGCAAGCGGATGGCATTTACTGCGGAGTGATAGCGGGAACCATCTCCACTTCAAGCAAGTTTCCTCGCTTCGCTGCGCTTGAAATGAGCAGCCGGTTCACACCAGAATAGCACGCAGGCAATCGCCAGCACCATGGGAGATTCGAACATGAGAACAACCAACCTCGCAATCATGGGCATCTTCATCGCTGCCATCACCCTGCCGGCCACTGAATTCCACGTCGCCACCAACGGTAACGACGCCGACCCCGGCACCTTGAGGTCTCCGCTGCGCACAATTCAACGTGCCGCCGACCTTGCGCAACCGGGCGATGTGGTCACCGTCCACGCGGGGACCTACCGTGAACGGGTCAGCCCGCCGCGCGGGGGCGAATCGGAGACCCGGCGCATCGTCTATCAAGCCGCTCCGGGCGAGAAGGTTGAGATCAAAGGCTCGGAAATCGTCAAGGGCTGGATGAAAGTTCAGGCCAATGTCTGGAAGGCGACGCTCCCAAACTCGTTCTTCGGCAGCTTCAATCCCTACGACGATCTTATCCGCGGCGACTGGTTTGATCCACGCAGCCGCGCGCATCACACCGGCGCGGTCTATCTCAACGGCGAGTGGCTCATCGAGGCCGCCAAGCGGGACGAGGTGTTGATGCCTGCCGGCACCACCCCGGAGTGGCTGACCCGGACGGATCGGCATTCGCTGCTGAATGTGGCCTGGCTGCGACCGAACGGGGGCGCCGGGAACGCCGAACGGATTCCGGCGAACGGTTTTGCGGCGCAACAAGGCATTCAAACTGCGCCCTGTTTGGAGGGCGGCGAATGCATTGGCTGGATCGAGCACGGCGACTGGGTTCGCTATGGCAGCGTGAACTTCGGCCAGCGCACCGAGCAATTGGAAATTCGCGCGGCATCGGCCACAGACGGAGGGATTATCGAGGTTCGGCTAGACACCCCGGAAGGCGAACGGCTAGGTATCTGTTCGGTCCCAAACACCGGGGGATGGCAATCGTGGTCCTCGTTCCACGCGAAGATCAAGCCCGTCGCCGGGATCAAGACGCTGTGTCTGGTGTTCCGAAGCAACCGGACGGAGATGTCGAACGTTCAGGGGTTAAGACCCCGATTATGGTTTGCCGAGGTGGACAAAACGAACACAACAATTTGGGCGCAGTTCGACGGTGCGGATCCGAACGGGCAACTTGTGGAGGTTAATGTGCGCAGATCAGTCTTCTACCCGGAAAAACCGGGCATGAATTACATCACCGTACGTGGCTTCGCGCTGCGCCATGCGGCCACCCCATGGGCACCGCCAACGGCGGAGCAAGTCGGTTTGATTGGCACCCATTGGAGCAAAGGCTGGATCATCGAAAGCAACACCGTCAGCCATTCCACTTGCGCCGGCATTGCGCTCGGAAAATATGGTGACCAGTGGGACAACACCTCGGCCGACACCGCCGAGGGCTATGTCAAGACCATCGAACGTGCGCTCGTGAACGGCTGGAACCACGCGACCATCGGCCACCACCTCGTCCGCAACAACACCATCACCCACTGCGAACAGGCAGGCATCGTCGGCAGCTTGGGCGCGGCATTCAGCACCGTGACCGGCAATACCATCCATGACATCCATGTCCGACGGTTGTTCTCAGGAGCGGAGATGGCGGGGATAAAGTTTCACGCCGCCATTGATACGACGATCCGCAGCAACCACATCTACCGGACCTGCCGGGGACTGTGGCTCGACTGGATGGCGCAGGGAACGCGCGTCGCGGGAAACCTGTTCCACGACAATGCCGCCGAGGATTTGTTTGTCGAGGTGAACCATGGACCGTTCCTGGTGGACAACAATTTGTTCCTCTCGGCGGTAAGCTTGCTGGATGTGTCGGAGGGTGGCGCCTACGTGCACAATCTGTTCACCGGAAAAATCATCAGCCAGCCGGAGCCCAACCGCGCAACGCCATATCACCCCCCGCATACCACTGCCCTGGCCGGCCTGGTCAACACCAAGGGTGGGGATGATCGTTTCTTCAACAACCTCTTCGTTGGCCGCGGGGAGTCCGCCATCGGATTCGGCCTGCAGGTTTATGACAACCGGGGTCTGCCGCTGCAAACTGGTGGCAATGTTTATTTTAACGGCGCACGTCCCTACGCCAACGAATCAAACCACATCAATCAGCCCAGCATCGATCCAAACGTAGTAGTCGCAGAGGAAGGGGGCCGGACCATTCTCCATCTCAATCTCCCCTCGGGACTGAGTCCGGCGACCACGGTGCTTGTGAACTCCGCCCGATTGGGGCGAGCCAAGATTTCGGGACTTCCCTATGAAAATGCCGACGGTTCGCCGCTGAAAATTGACGCAGATTATTTCGGCGAAAAGAGGGACGATACGTTCCCATCACCCGGGCCATTTGAGAAACTCAAAGCCGGACCGATTACCTTGAAGGTCTGGTAGATTTGGCTAACCCACCCCCAGCTCGGTCAGGATCCGACACGCCATCGCGTGGCCGTAAACAGTGGAGGATGTAGTGCGGTCCGGATAAAGCGCAGCCTTTCCACTGCGGTTCAACCTTGTCTCAAGATAAGGCGGGAACTGCGGCATCGAAAGGATGCGACTCCAGTGATTCTGAGCGGCTCCAGCAGACGCGAAACCCACCCGCCCGCGCCACTTGCAGCAACGTCACGGAGGCCAGCTGGACGGTGCCGTCAACCGCCACGGCACCAGTCGCCAACGCTCGAGTCAGCGCAACTCGCAAACCCTCGGCATCTGCCCGGGAAATCCGACCCGGCATATAAGGGCCAAGATGGGGCAGAATTATCTCTGTATCCCAGGAATTCGAGGGCCATTCTTTGGGAACGCGCTCTGGATTCCATCCATTTAGTCGTGCCAAATGCAACAATCGGCCGAACGATTTCGGGTTTATCTTGTAGGTCCGACCTCCAACATCACTCACAAGCTCAAAACTCATGCCGATCAAACTTAGCATGTTCCATTCCCAGACTGGGTCCAACTATGCTCCCTCCATTAAGTCCCCCCCGGTCATTGACAAGGGCGAAGGATTACGTGGGGAATACCTTTAGAATGGGCAAAACTAGGCCCCCAACGGTCTGAAGTCCGTCTCTCCGGGCACAGCAACTGTGGTCGAATGCCACATTTTTTGTGGCGACGGATGTCTCATGGCTCGACAAGCCGGACGGTTGGCTTGGTGTCCCCGAATCGGCAAGTACCTGGCAACGCAGTCAGATGAGTGAACTCGAGTGTCATTCGGTCTGCTCCCCTCGCAGAGTCTTCGCTTGCATCAATCACTGTGGAGGAAAGAACTCGCAAGCGCTGCCTCCTTTCCTCTAGCGTGTCGCCCGATATGTCCGGCAACCAATCGTCCACGCCCGCCAGCGTTGAAGATTTTAAACCCTTTATTCCGGCTTCCGCCAGTCCACGCGAATTCACGGCGCGGGCGGTGATTCTTGGTACAATTCTCGGCGTGGTGTTTGGCGCATCGTCGCTGTACCTCGTCCTCAAGGTCGGCCTGACCGTCAGCGCCTCCATTCCGGTCGCGGTCATTTCGCTGGCGCTGTTCCGCCTGTATTCCAAATTTGGCGGTCGCGACGCAACAATCCTCGAAAACAACATCGTGCAGACCGCCGGCTCGGCCGGCGAATCCATCGCGTTCGGCCTCGGCGTCACAATGCCCGCAATCCTGATTCTCGGATTTGATCTGGAAATCGCGCGCGTGACACTGGTGGCGTTGCTCGGCGGGCTGCTGGGAATTTTGATGATGATCCCGCTGCGCCGCGCGCTCATTGTGGCCGAACACGGCAAGCTGAAATACCCCGAAGGGACGGCTTGCGCGGAAGTGTTGAAAGCGGGGGCAGATGCGGAGTCCAGGGAGTTCGCCGGCGGAGGGGAAGGTCGAGCTCCGATCCCGCGCAACGAAACGCAAATTCCGGTTACCCAACGCGCCGATTCCGAGATCGGCGCGCCGGCCCCCAGCGCCACCACCATCTTCGCCGGCTTCGGCATCGGCCTGATCTACAAGACCCTCATGTCGGCGTTCAAGTGCTGGAAGGACACGCCCGAGAAAGTTTTCGGCGCGCCGCTCAAATCCGGCTCAATCGCCGCTGAAATCTCGCCTGAACTGCTCGGCGTCGGCTACATCATTGGCCCAAAAATTTCCTCAACGATGATGGCGGGCGGCGTGTTGTCGTATCTGCTGCTCATTCCCTTCATCAAATTCTTCGGGGAAGGCATGACCACCGTGCTGGCCCCCGGCACCCTGCCGATCAGCGATATGTCGCCCAACCAGATCCGCGGCGCCTACATCCTCTACATTGGCGCGGGGGCGGTCGCGGCGGGCGGGATCATCAGCTTGCTGCGGTCGCTGCCCACGATTCTGCACGGGCTGCGTGCTGGCCTGGCGGACTTTCGGAAAGCCGCCGCCGCGCACGCTTCCGTGCTGCGCACCGACCGTGACCTTTCGATGAAATTCGTCGCCGCCGGCCTTGTGGTGCTGGTGGTGGCAATTCTGATGGCGGGCACGTTGCACATGAATTTGCTTGGCGCGCTGCTCATCGTCGTTTTCGGCTTCATATTTGTCACGGTTTCCTCGCGGCTCACCGGCGAAATCGGTTCTTCCTCCAATCCCATCTCCGGCATGACGGTGGCCACGCTGCTCCTGACCTGCCTCACCTTCCTCATCGTCGGCTGGACGGGTGGCACTTACTATGTCACGGCGCTCTCGGTGGGCGGAATTGTGTGCATTGCCGCGTCCAATGGTGGCACGACCTCGCAAGATTTGAAAACCGGCTTCCTCGTCGGCGCAACCCCGAGGCATCAACAGGTGGCGATTTTGATCGGCGCGACGGCGAGTGCCTTGTTGCTTGGCCCGGTCCTGCTGCTTCTGAATGACACCGCCACCGTGCATGTGCCCCCCGGCCAGGTCGCCACCGAAGTTCGCGTTCCGGTGGCCAAGTTGAGCGGGTTGAAAACGGAACTCTATCCGCCGCCGGCCAGCATCTTCGTGCGGGTCGCACATTGGTTCGGGCTGAAGCAAGACCCAACGCCAGGCGTGCCGACGAAATATTTCGTCTGGCACGAGGAGGACGCCCGGACCGGCGCGGCGCGGAAGTATCTGGTGGACGAATCGGGAACGGCCGTCTGGCTGGTTGACCCGGGCATCAACGGCGAAATCAAGAAGCGACCTGACGGCGCCGAGGTGCGCAAGTTCGACGCGCCCAAGGCCACGCTGATGAGCTACATCATCAAAGGCATCCTCGACCGTGAACTGCCGTGGGGGCTGGTGCTGTTCGGAGTGATGATCGCCATTGTGCTGGAGTTGTGCCAGGTGCCGTCGCTCGCGTTCGCGGTCGGCGTGTATCTCCCGATCTCGTCCTCGGCGCCGCTGTTCGTCGGCGGCATGGTGCGCTGGCTGGTGGACCGCTGGAAGCGCCACGGGTTGCGCGAACACAATCTGGACGAGGCGCAACTCGTGGCGGAAACCGACAAAAGCCCCGGCGTATTGCTGGCCAGCGGCTATATCGCCGGTGGAGCGATTGCGGGCATTTTAATCGCGGTTGTCGCCGCGGGACTCCCTAAGGTGGACGGCTTCTTCGCGAAGTGGGCGGAAACTTCGAATCCATTTTTTGCCGGCGCGCACGCGGACCTGCTGGCGCTTCTGCCTTTTGCCGCCTTGACCGTGCTGCTCTATGGGGTCGGCCGCGAATGGCTTTTCAGCAATCGCCGGCCCAAGATTTGAGAACGTTTATTCCGTCATGAATACCTCACCGCCCTTCGCCGGGATCGATGCCTCTGAGAGAAGGCTGGCTCGCGGCGTTTCGGCCGCATCATTGCACAAATGGCTGCCAGCCCCGCATACCAATCAACCACACCATGCTGTCCGGACGCTGAAACGGAATGACGGCCGCGCTCCGATCGCGTCGCACGGCACTCACGCTGCATTATTCCGGCTTGGGCTTGCCTTCGTGATGATTCCGTTGCTCATGACTTCCGGAACAAGTCTTGCCCAGCCCGACGCCGTCGTGGCGGCCGAAGCAAAATCGTTTCTGGAAACGTACAACCGCACCTACCAATCGCTCTGCACGGTGGCCAATGAAACCGCCTGGTCAGCAGTGACGGACGTGACGGAGGAGCATACCGGTCAGCGCATCGGCGCAGAGAAGGCGCAGGCCGCGTATCTGGGAAGTCCGTGGATCATCGAGCAAGCCCGCAGGCTGCTGCGCTACACGAACACTCTGGATCGCCTGACGATCCGCCAGCTCCAACGTGTGCTTCTGCTTGCCGCCGGTTCGCCGGGCACGATTCCCGAGATTGTGAATGCACGCGTCACTGCGGAGGGGAAGCAAGGCGCCACGCTAAACGGATTTGAATTTAAATGGCGGCCGCCCGGCGCGACGAAGCTGGAGCCGCTCACCGCAAACAAGATCGATGGCATCCTGCATTCCTCGACAAACCTTGAAGAGCGGCTCGCGGTGTGGAAGGCCGCGAAGGAATCCGGCGTCGCCTTGAAGCCCGGCTTGCTCCTGCTGCGCGACCTTCGCAATCGCGTGGCCAACGAGATGGGTTTCAGTTCCTACTTCAGCCTGCGCGCGGCCTTCTCCGACATGAGCGTGGCGGAAATGAAACGGCTGACCGATGGCCTGGTGGAAGATACGCGGCCGCTTTATGAGCAATTGCACTGCTGGGCGAAATACAAACTCGCCGAACGCTTCGGGCAACCCGTGCCGCAATTGATTCCGGCGCACTGGATCGCAAACCGTTGGAGCCAGGAATGGCCGGGCCTGGTCGCGAGCGTGGAGCTCGATCCCCTGTTCCAGAACAAGTCGCCCGAGTGGATCGTGCAGCAGGCCGTCAACTATGGCGAATCCATCGGCCTGCCGCGCGTGCCGGCGACCTTCTGGGTGCTGTCCGATCTCTACGAACTGCCGCCCGATGCCAAGCGCAAGAAAAACACCCACGCCTCGGCCTGGCACCTGGACTTGCAACACGACGTACGCTCGCTGATGAATGTGAAGCCGGATGCCGCGTGGTTCAATACGTCGCATCACGAGTTGGGGCACGTGTTCTACGATTTGAGCTACGCGCGACCCGAAGTGCCGTTCGTGTTGCGCGACGGCGCCAGCCCCGCCATGCACGAGGCCATGGCCGAGGCGCTCGCCACGGCGCCGGCGCAATTGCCTTACCTCCGCCAGCTCGGGCTGATCCAACCGGACCAGAAATTCGACGAAATTCAGTGGCTGTTGAACGATGCCCTCGACAAGGTGGTTTTCATTCCATGGTCTGCCGGCGTGATGGCGGCCTGGGAACGGGATTTTTACGAGGGCAACCTGCCGGCCGACCAGTTGAACCAACGCTGGTGGGAATACGTGGCGAGGTATCAGGGCGTCGCGCCGCCCGAACCCCGGGGCGAGGAATTCTGCGACGCGGCGACCAAGACGCACATCAACGACGACCCGGCGGAATACTATAAATACTCAATCGCCTTCGCGATCAAGTATCAGCTCCACATGCACATCGCCAAAAAGATCCTGCATCAGGACCCCCGCAACTGCGACGTGGCCGGCAACAAAGCAGTCGGCACGTTCCTCTATCAGATCATGAAGCAGGGAGCGACCCGCGACTGGCGCGAAGTCCTCCGGGAGGCAACCGGGGAGGAATTCAGCGGCCGCCCGATGCTCGCCTATTTCGAACCGCTCCTGAAATACCTGAAGGAACAGAACCAGGGGCGCAAGGTTGGTTGGTAAACGAAAATCGTCCGCCGCCCTGCCCTTTCCCATCCAGTGGGCGCCGGCGAAATGCGCTCCCGCTCTTCAGCAATTCACAAGCCGGTGATCGCTGGCGTGCGGTCCGGCCGTCCAACGCCGACCGGACGCTCGTGCTTCTCCCATCGGACGAGGCGGTTTTGCGGGAGGATGACGTGTCCGCTGAACCGTGTCCGCGCATTGACGCCCCGGAAGCCCGGCGCTAGCTTTGGATAATGACTGAGCTGCTGGAAAAACAAATGACCGGCGTGGACCGCTTCCCGGTCCGCGCACCGATGGCCCGGGAGCGCTTCGACCCGCTCGCGCAGGAAATCTATGCGCTCAAGAAGCAGTTGAACGCCGTCATTCTCGCGCACAACTATCAGGTGGGCGAAATCCAGGACGTGGCGGATTATGTCGGCGATTCGCTCGGGCTCGCGCAGCAAGCCGCCAAAACCAGCGCCGACGTTATCGTCTTCTGCGGCGTGCATTTCATGGCCGAGACCGCCAAAATCCTAAACCCGGATAAAATCGTCGTTTTGCCGGACAAGGACGCGGGGTGCTCGCTTGAGGAAAGCTGCCCCGCTGACAAACTGGCTGCGTTGCAGGCCACGAACCCGAACTTCTGGACCATCGCCTACATCAATTGCAGTGCGGCCGTAAAAGCGCTCAGCGACGTCATCGTCACCAGCGGCAACGCGGAAAAGATCGTCAACGCCGCGCCCAAGGACAAGGACCTCCTCTTCGTGCCCGACGAAAACCTCGGCCAATGGGTGATGGAACAAACCGGCCGCCCGATGACGCTTTGGCGCGGCAACTGTTATGCCCACGTGGAATTCCGCCGCGACGCACTGCTTCAAATGCGGGCGAAATTCCCCGCGGCGAAAGTGGTGGTTCATCCGGAGGCCTTGCGCGAAGTCCGCGGTTTGGCGGACGCCATTTGTTCGACAGAAAAGATGATCACCTACTGCCAGACCAGCCCGGCGAAGCAATTCGTGATCGTGACCGAATCGGGCATTATTCATCGGATGAAAAAGGAGTGCCCGGGCAAGGAATTCATCTGCGCCCCGACGTTCGACATGATGAAGCTGCCCAGCGACAACTGCCGTTGCAGCGAGTGCAAATACATGAAGTTGAACACGCTGGAAAAGGTGCGCGACTGCATGAAGCACCTTGCCCCCCGGATCGAACTGCCGGAAGCCATCCTCAAACGCGCGCGACTGCCGATTGAACGGATGCTGGAAATCTCGGCCCCGCCAACGGCGAAAGCGGGTTAAGGGAAACCGATCGCGAATTCGACTTTTGCTTGCGACCGCCGTGCCGTAGTGGCGAGACTTCGTCCGATGTCCTCCCTCCTCGAAATCAAAAACCTCCGGCTTGATTTCGTCACGGCAGAAGGCAGCGCGCGGGTCGTGGACGATGTGTCGCTGCAGGTTGATGCCGGTGAAACCTTGGGCCTCGTGGGCGAAAGCGGCTGCGGCAAAAGTGTCACCGCTCAGTCGATCGCGCGGCTCGTGCCCACACCACCGGCACATTATGTGTCAGGTGTGATCAATCTATTTGGACGGGATGTTTTGAAAATGTCGCCGCGCGAACTGCAGAACATCCGGGGCGGGATGGTGGGTTATGTGTTTCAGGAGCCTGGCGCGGCGCTGAATCCCGTGTTCCGAGTTGGCGCGCAAATCAAGGAAACGCTTCAACTGCACAAACCCGCCTCGGCAACGGATGCAGAAGTGATACGTCTGCTGAAACTGGTTGGCATCCCGGCGCCGGCATCGCGGCTAAAGAACTATCCGTTCGAAATGTCCGGCGGCATGCAGCAGCGCGTCATGATCGCCATGGCGCTGGCCAGCGAACCGAAACTGCTCGTGGCTGACGAACCGACCACGGCGCTCGATGTCACGATTCAGGCGCAGATTCTCGATCTCCTGCGCGACCTCAAACACCGCCTCGGCATGGCGATCCTGCTCATTACCCACAACCTTGGCATTGTGGGCGACATTGCGGACCGCGTGGCGGTGATGTACGCCGGGCAAATCGTCGAACTCGCACCCGCGCGCGAACTTCTACGGCGCCCGTTGCATCCTTACACCCGGGCGCTGATGGCAAGTGTGCCAAAACTCTCCGGCGCCGTGCAGCGGCTCACAGCCATCCCGGGCAGTGTACCTCGACCTGGCTTTTTCCCAACAGGCTGCCGCTTCGCCCCACGCTGTCCACAAGCGAAAACGGACTGCTTGGAAGCTACCCCTGAACTGGTCGAAGTGGAACCACAGTGCTGGGTGCGGTGTCCGTTCTGGAACAGCGATGCATTTTCCAGTAATGCGGGGATAGCTATTTAAACTACTTCGACGGGACACTTCGGCAGCGCGTCGAGAAACGCCTGCCCGTATTGCTTGGCGAGGATGCGGTTGTCCAGCACGACGATGATGCCGGTGTCGGTCTTGGTGCGAATCAAGCGGCCAACCCCCTGACGGAACTTCAGAATGGCCTCCGGCAGGGAGAATTCGGCGAAGGAATTCCCGCCCCGGGCTTCGATGGCTTCGATGCGCGCCTCGATGAGGGGATGGTCCGGCACGGCAAACGGCAGCCGCGTGATGATCACGTTGCTCAACGCCTCCCCCGGCACGTCTACGCCCTGCCAGAAGCTGTCCGTGCCGAAAAGCACCGAGTCCACGTCGTCCTTGAACTTCTCGAGCATCGTCGAGCGCGGCGTACCCGTGCCTTGCACGAAGCACACGATACCGAGCCGGTCAAAGAACGGCTGCATCAACTCGGCGACTTCCTGCATGAGTTTGTAATTCGTGAACAGCACGAACGCCTTCCC
>CAZIJO010000070.1:23531-24770 GCA_964539515.1 uncultured Bifidobacterium sp.
CGTCTGTCTCACAAAATGTTCGATCCAATGGATCAGCGCATCGCGATACCCGGTCTCGCGCGGGTCAGGCATTTTCTTGACGGCGACAATTCTCATCTGCCGCTCGTAGTCGAATGGCGTGCCCACCTGCAACAGCGTCGCCGCCTCGGCGCCAACGCGCTTCGCAAAGTAGTCCAACGGCGAGGCCGAAACGCGCGGGGCAAGCGGCGAAGATTTTTTCCGGCTTTCGTCCTTCGACTTGCGACTCTCGTCGCTGGCCTTGGCTTTTACCGCGAGCGTCGCGCTTGTCATGATGACGCTCGTGTCGCTTGCGAACAAACGGTGGCGCAGAAATTCCGCCACGTCCACCGGTGCGGCGTTGAGCGACAAGTTACGCTGTGTCTTGCCGCCGCGCTCCACCCAATAAACATGCCCGGTCTGACTTTGTTCCAGGAACGCCTTCACCTCGTCGCGCAACTCGGCCAGCCGGCGATTGCACTCCACCAACTCCTGCCCGATGTCCCGGTCCTCGCTGAGTTTGATCAACTCGCTGACCGCCTCCCGCAGACGCTGAATCGGCAGGGTGACGTTGTCGTTCACCAATTCCGCCCGGCGAATGCGGAGTTCCTTCCACTCGCGCCGCTTGCCCTGGCGAGGCGAGCGCCCTCGCGAGCCGCCTTCCGAGCCTTCATTCTGGTTTTGCTGATTCAACGCTTCGCAGGCCACTTCGACGTTTTCGAAGAACTTGTCCGATTCGCTCAGGATGTCCGCCACCAGTTTCACGGCGCCGCCTTGGCGCAGCGTGGCGAGGAGGCCTTTTTCCGTGCGGGGATTCCACAGGCGGTTTAACGCGTACCGCATCTGCCCGCTTGAAACACTCAAACCGATGTGCCGCGACGCCACGCTTTCCATGGTGTGCGCCTCATCGAAAATCACGAAGTCGTTCTTGAACAAAATGCCGCCTTCCATCTCCTCCTCGATACTGCCGAGCAGGGTAAAAAACAGCGTGTGGTTCAGCACCAGCACATCCGAGGAAAGAATCCGATTCCGCGCGCGCTGAAAAAAGCAGATGCCGTGGTCTTTGCTGAAGTCCGACTGGTAGCCACAGATTTTCGGCGAACACAGTCCGCGCTCCGAGCAAACCTGCCCCCAGACCTTCGGGTCAGGCTCAATCTCGAAGTCCGACAGACTGCCGTCCTTGGTTGCCTTGGACCACTCGTAGATGCGCTGCACCTCCTCCGCCTCCGAGGAGGTGAACAA
>CAZIJO010000071.1:0-24747 GCA_964539515.1 uncultured Bifidobacterium sp.
TGGCTGACGGAAATCCATTTTTGCATTTGACCGCTCTCGCTAATGGGCGACCCCTCGACGACCCCTCGAACGACCCCTCGAACGTCCTTAGCCTCGCCCCACCGTCGCGGGCGTGGGGGGTGGCTGGCGCGGTTCGGCCAGCGATTGATTCAATCGCGCGGCGGCGCGTGGGGATCGTCCTCCAGCTGCGCCGGCGCCGCTGCGGGCAGGTTTTGATACCAGGTGAAGAACAGCACCACGGCCAGGGCCAGGGTCGTGCCGAAGCAGGCGAACGCGACCCCGTAGCGATGCAGAATCAAGTAGAGCGTGCCGACGTAAAGCGCGCAAATGGCCACCAGCGCGAGCAGGGTGTTCAACGCGTCGCGGGTGAACGGGGCTTCCCGCTGGAATTGGGGATTCGCCGCCCTCACGCTGGCTCGGACCCGACCCCAAGCCCCGGCCGGCTGAACGGTTTCGTAAAAGCGCGCGAGGGTTGGGGCTTCGGTCGGTTTTGTGAGCAAGGCGACGATGACGCTGATCACCGTGGAAGCGAGTGCAATGACCGGGAAGCCGACGTAGAGCGGCAGTGGCGTGCGCCAGAGATAAGTGTCGCCGAAGACCTGTCCCAAGGAGAGCAGCATGCCGCCAAAGATGCCGGCGGCGTAGCCCCAGCCGTTGAGCCGCCACCAATACCAGCGCAGCACGTTGGCCGGCAGGATTCCCGCGGCGAGCGTGCCGAAAATCCACATGAACGCCGTGTTGATGGAGGTGCCCAGCCGGGCGATGACCAGGCCAATGACAATTAGCAACGCGGACGCAATGTAACTGGCCCGAACGAGGGTCTGGTGGCCCGCCTGCGGATTGACGTAACGCTGGTAAATGTCTTTCACGAGATACGCCGCCCCGCCGTTGACGGTGGAACTGAACGTCGCCAGAAAACCCGACAGCAACGCCGCCAACATGAAGCCAACCAGCCCGTGGGGCAGCCGCGCCCCGATGATGAGGGGCAGCGCCGCTTCCGGATCTTTTTTCAGGGCCGCGTCCAGCGCCGGGTCGCCAATGCCAACGATGGCCATCACGGCGATCGCCATGGCGAACGGCCAGCGCACGGTGTGAATCACGCCCCACAGCGCCCCAAGTTTTGAGGCATCCCGGGCGTCCCGGGCGGCGAGGAAGCGTTGAAAATCGTAGAGCTGTTCCGGGCCGCTCAAGCAAAGCAACCAGCCCTTGGCCAGCCACACGGCGACCAGCGCGCCGAAGAGCGAAAAGTCCGTGCCGCCCGAAACGACACCCTGCAATTCCACCGGCCGCATCGCTGGCAGGATGGTGTTCCAGCCGCCCGGCACTTTGGCAGCGAAGGTGGCCGCGTCGAAATGCTGCCAGCCGATGACCGCGAACGTGATGGCCCCCGCGCTGAGCACCACCGTCTGCACAATCTCCACGCGCACGATGCCGTGAAATCCGCCCGCGATGACGTAAAGCCCCGTCACGCCGAGAATGAGCACGGCACAGGTGAAGGGTGGAAACGGCAGGAACACCGCCCCGAATTTCCCCATGCCGATCGCCCCGTAGCCGAGCAAGGCGGTGATGGTGAGAATGGCGAAGAGCGTGTACGCGAGCCGGGCGAGGTCGCCGCCCGGGCCGCGGCCGAAGCGCGTATACATCCATTCCGCGCCGGTGAGCACGCCGCTGCGGCGGATCCATTTGCCCATGTAGGCGAGATAAAACGCCGTGATCGGAAAGCCCCACAGCCAGTGAACCCACATGCCTTTCAGACCCAACAGAATGAACAGGGACACGATCCACATCGTGCCGGTGATATCGAAGTACGAGGAGGACCCGCTCATGGCCAGGGCCCACCACGGGAGCTGACGTCCGCCCAGGAAATACGCCGACATGCCGCGCGCCGCGCGTCGTTTCATGGCAAAGCCGATGCCCATGATGGTGGCGAGGTAAAGGACGACAATGATCTGGTCGAGGAGAGAAAGTTTCATAACCCGGTTTGCCTTCCGCCTGGTCCCGTTTGCGTCGGACGTGGGAAGTTCTAGGCATTCAGTTGTCGCAAAGCAATCCCTTCCTTGGCCGAGCGTGCGGTTGCCCCAAGCCTTGGCGATTTCGGTGGGGCAAGCGTCCGCGCGAGCCGTGGGGAACGGTACAGCGGCTCGCGCGGACGCTCACCCCACCGCGGCAGTCCCCCGTCGCGCAATAATCGGCGGAGGATTGGCAAATTCCGCGTTGTCAGTGCATCGCGTACCCGCGAAAGTTGGCGCCGCAACCTGAGCCACGGGATTTTGAGCCATGCAACCGACCATTGAAAAATTGATCGCCGCCGGGCCGGTCGTGACGGACGGCGCTTGGGGCACGCAACTGCAGGCGCGCGGCCTGGCCATTGGTGAATTTCCGGATGCCTGGAACCTTACCCAGCCAGAGCTGGTGGGCGCCGTGGCCCGCGCTTACGTCGCGGCGGGCAGTCGCGTCATCCTGACCAATACCTTTGGGGCCAGCCGGATTCGGCTGGCGGAGAATGCGCTGGCGGATCGCGTGGTCGAAATAAACCGCCAGGGCGTCGAAATCTCCCGCGCGGCCGCGGCGGGTCGGGCCGCAGTATTTGCGTCGATGGGGCCGAGCGGAAAGTTGCTGATGAACGGTGAGGTCTCGGCTAGCGAACTCCAGGCCGCGTTTGCGGAGCAGGCGGCGGCCCTCGCCCAGGGGGGTGCGGATGCGTTGGTAGTGGAGACCATGTCCGATCTGGAAGAAGCAACCCTGGCGGTGGCGGCGGCGCGCACGACCGGGCTGCCCGTGGTCGCCTGCATGGTATTTGATTCCGGGAAAAATCTGGACCGCACCATGATGGGCACCACGCCGGAACAGGCGGCGCAAGCATTGAGTGCCGCGGGCGCGGACGTTATTGGGGCCAATTGTGGCCAGGGGATTGCCGGCTTTCTGCCGATCTGCCAACGGCTGCGGGCGGCGACCGACCATCCCCTCTGGATCAAACCCAATGCCGGGCTCCCGCAGCTCGTGGACGGCCGCGCCGTTTATGCCGGAACTCCGGAGGATTTCGCCCGCCTGGTGCCCGCCTTGATCGCGGCGGGGGCGAACTTCGTCGGTGGTTGTTGCGGGACCAGCCCGGATTTCGTCGCCGCCATCAGCCGTCACCTCCGGGCTGAAGGCCCAACCGGACCATGAACAGTCGCGAACTGGTGCTCGCCCATCTGTCCGGCCAGCCGGTGGACCGGCTACCGCTCATGCCCATCACGATGTTATTCGCGTGTGCGGATATCGGCGCAAAATACCGTGCCTACTGCACCGATTATCGCGTGCTGGTCGAGGGCCAAATGCGCATCGCGGAGAAGTACGGCTTCGATTACGTGAACACGATGTCCGACCCGGCGCGGGAAGCCGCCGATTGCGGAGCGGCGGTGCAGTTTTTCGAAGACCAACCCGTCGCGTTGCTGGAAGACCAAGCCTTGCTGGCCGACAAGACCCGGCTCACCAGACTGAAAATTCCCGATCCCCTCGGGGGCGGCCGCATGCACAATGCGATCCAGGCGATCGCGTGCTTCAAGGAAAAGATTGGCCGGGAAAAGATCATCGAAGGCTGGATTGAAGGTCCCGTGGCCGAGGGGGCGGATCTCCGTGGGATCAACACCTTGATGCTGGATTTTGGCGATGATCCGTCGTTTGTGCGCGACTTGTTTGAATTCATCGTCGAGCTGGAACTGCGTTTTGCCCGGGAGCAGATCACTGCCGGGGCGGATGTCATTGGCATCGGCGACGCTGCGGCGTCCTTGGTTGGCCCGCGGATTTACGAGTCCTTCGCGCTTCCGTATGAACAGCGGCTGGTGGACGGCATTCACGCGATGGGGGCGAAAGTGCGGCTGCACATTTGCGGCAACACGCGCAAACTGCTCCCCGGCATGGGCCGGCTCGGCTGCGACATCGTTGATCTGGATTCGCTTTCCCCCCTCGCCGAAGCGCGGCAAGCGATGGGTGCCGGCCAGGTGCTGCTCGGCAACCTGAACCCGGTCACGGTGTTGTTGGACGGCACGCCCGCAATGGTGGATGCCACCATCGCGGAATGTCACCGCCAGGCGGGCCCGCGCTTTATCGCCGCCGCCGGCTGCGAGGTCCCGCGGGGCACCTCGCCGGAGAATCTGCGGGCACTCTGCGAATACGCCCGGACGCACGCCCCGGGCCAGCAATAGGAGGGTGATGCTGGTCAAAATCCGCGTAGCCATGGCCACCTACCCAGCCGAGAATCACGGGCAGAGATGAATTCCGCTGGTTTCAATTTCGATTCCGAAGCGCGCTGCGAAGTTTGTCCATTAACCTGCGTCCGCACCGGTGTCGCGGTACGCATCCGCAAGCTCTGCGCCGCGCCCGAGATGCAGGAGCGTCTGCGGGAGCTCGGGTTTTGTGAGGATCAGGTCATCCGGTTGCTGACCGGCCACTCGAACTTCATCTGCCAGGTGTGCAACACGCGTCTGGCGATCAGTGCACAACTCGCCCAACTGATCATGGTCGAGCCGGTGTCGCAGCCGGCGCGGTAAGCCGGCCGTCCAGGTAGCGGTGAATCCCCAACGCCGCTTTCCGGCCGTCGCGGACGGCATGCACCACCAGGCTCGCCCCGCGGGAGGCATCGCCGCCGGAAAAAACCCCCGGCACACTGGTCATTTGTTGCTCGTCCACTTTGATGGCCCCCCAGTCGTTCACGGCCACGCGGGACAAGTCGCTGCCTTCCGGAAATGGCACGGGATCGAAACCGTAAGCGACGAGGACCAAGTCCGCCGGGATGGTAAATTCGGATCCGGGAACGGCCCGCGGCTTTTGCCGGCCGGAGGCGTCGGGTTCGCCCAGTTCCATTTTCACGCAGCGCACACCGGTCACCTGACCCTGCGCATCGGCTTCGAGGGCGATGGGATTTGTCAGGAACAGAAACTGGGCGGATTCCTCCAAGGCGTTGAAGTATTCCTTGCGGCTGCCGGGCATGTTGGCCAGATCGCGCCGGTAAACGCACACCGCCTCGGTTGCGCCGGCGCGGATGGCCGTGCGCAGGCAATCCATCGCGGTGTCACCTCCGCCCAGCACCGCCACGCGCCGGCCGGCCACGGGGATGGTGGGAATTTCCAACCGCATGGGCGAATTATATTGGACCAGAAAGGGCAGCGCTTGATGCACTCCGGGTAAATCGGCACCCGGTAGTCCGAGCGCTTTGGCTTTTTGCGCGCCCACGCCGAGGAACACCGCATCGTAATCCTGGAGCAAATCGCGGAGTTGAACCTGCCCGCCCACCATCACTCCGAGCTCAAATTTTACCCCGCGCTGTCGTAGGATGTTGAGCCGTCGTTCCACCAGGGATTTTTCCAGTTTGAATGCCGGGATGCCATTGAGCAGCAAACCGCCCGCCTGGGTTTGGGACTCGAAGACGGTCACGGCATAGCCCAGCTTGGCCAGTTCATCCGCACACGCCAGTCCGCCCGGGCCCGAACCCACCACCGCCACGCGCCGGCCATTGGGGGCCGCGCAAGCCACGGTCACGCCTCCGCGGGCCAGGGCATACTCATTGATGAATTTTTCAATCGCGCCGATGGAGATTGGCTCGGCGTGTCCGACCAGGATGCAGGCCCCTTCACACAGGCGCTCCTGCGGACAAACCCGCGGGCAGATCTCCGGCATATTGCTGGTGGTCTGCGAGATTTCCGCGGCCTCCATGAACCGGCCTTCCGCCGCCAGGGCCAGCCATTCCGGAATGCGGTTGGCCAGCGGACAGCCTTCCTGACAACTGGGTTGCGGGCACTGGATGCAACGGCTGGCCTGTTCGCGAACCGTGGCCTCGTCGAGCAGGGAATAAATTTCGTGAAAATCCGCCACGCGCGCCGGGGCCGGGCGTTTGGGGGGATCAACGCGATCGATTTCGCGCCACAATTGTCCTTTGGACCGACCTGTTCCCGCGTCGCTCATAAGTCACCGCCGATTGCTGTTCCGGGCCGCCGCCGGGCCAGCCCGAATACGCTCGGCATGTTAGCAGTCGGAAAACGCTTTTGCCATCAAATCCGCCGAATCCGGCCAACACCGCGCCGGCGCCGCATTCGGCTCAAAACCGTGTCTGCTGTTCCAGGTCTTTTACCCGCTGATCGACATGGGTGCGTTTTACTTTCGTGGTGCGGTTCAGGCCAAAGCCTTCGCAGCAGAAGGAAGCCACCACGCTGCCGTGAATCATCGCCCGGCGAAGGTTGGCGTCAATCGAGCCGCGGGCGGTGGCCAGATACCCCATCATGCCGCCGACGAAGGAATCGCCCGCCCCGGTCGGATCCACGACCTTGGGTAGCGGATAGGCCGGACAGATGAACAAGCCCTTCGGCCCGGACAGGATCGAGCCGTGCGATCCTTTTTTGATGATGACGTATTTCGGGCCCATTTTATGAATCTGCCTCAGGGCCACGAACACATTGTCCTCCTGCGTCAACTGCTGCGCTTCACTGTCGTTGAGCACGAAACCATCAATGCGCTTGAGCAGTTTGATCAAATCATCGAGCGCGATGTTGAGCCAGAGGTCCATGGTATCGGCCACGACAAACTTGGGTCGCCGCATCTGGTTCAGAACATGATGTTGCAGGGCGGGGGCGATGTTGGCGAGCAGCACGTACGGCGACGCCTGGTAGGCTTTGGGCAATTCGGGCGAGAAAGTCTCGAACACCCCCAGTTCCGTGAGCAACGTGCGACGGTTGTTCAAATTGACCTCGTATTCGCCCGACCAATGAAAGGTTTTGCCGGGCTTGACCTGCAGGCCGGCGAGGTCGATGCCGTGCCGGTGGTAAAGCTTGAGGTATTTCCTCGGGAAGTCGGCCCCCACCACCCCGACCAGTTTCACCGGGCTGAAGAAGCTCGCGGCCACCGCCGCGTGACTGGCCGAGCCCCCGAGCAGGCGGGGATTTTCCGCGCGCGGAGTTTTGATGGAGTCCAGCGCGGTGGAACCGACAACGAGTACGCTCATAATTTGGAATACGAAAAACAGCCCAATCGAACCAGCGCGCACGTTAGGAAATGGCGTCCGGGGAGGCAAGTCTGCTCAACCGATCCGGTGAATAACTTTTCAGGATTTCCCGTTGCCAACTCCGGGAGGCAGGATAAATTTTTGCTTGGTTCCTCATCCTTTTTCATAGGCAGGGAATCGTTGTAAAAAGGGTGGCCCTAGAGCTCGGGTCGCCCTTTTGAGTTTTGTCCGGCCTGCTGCTTGGCTCGGCTCAGTCACCGCCCTCCGACCCGTCGCACCCCAGATGGTGATCCAAAAACGAAGCCGCGCCTGCTGGAGTGGCGGGCGCGGTGGCGAAGACCAGTTGAAATGATTTACTTCTTGGCGTCCGGCGGAACCGGCTTGGTCGGGGGCTTCAGCTCCGATGCCGCCTTGATTTTCTCGTCGAGGATTTCGAAATTCGCCTCCTTCAACAGCTTGGTGAAGTAATCGGGCAACAGCTTTTGCATCTCCTGTTGCTTGAGCCCTTCCTTCAAATCCTCCGAAATCTTGGCCAGCTCCAGTTTCCGGGCGGGGATCTTTTCGCTCGTCTTGATGATGTGATAGCCGAATTGGGTGGCGACGATGTCGCTGATCTGGTTGGTCCCCAGGGAAAAGGCCGCGGCTTCAAACTCCGGCACCATCTGGCCGCGGGGGAAGGTATATTCGCCGCCGTTATCCTTGGAACCGGGATCGTCGGAGAATTCCTTGGCGAGTTTGGCAAAGTCTTCACCGGCCCGGGCGCGCTTGAGGACGTCCTCGGCGGTTTTCCGCTTGGCTTTTTTCTGGTCTTCGGTGAGTTCCGAGTTGGTGTTCGGATCGCGGGTGCCGATCAAGATGTGGCTGGCGCGCACCTGTTCCGGTTGCTCAAAGCGCGCGGGATGCTCGTCGTAATACTTCTTCACTTCCTCATCGCTGAGGCTCACTTTGAGCTCGCGTTCCAGGATGAAGGCGACGGTGGCCTTGTCCTGGATCTGCTGTTCCCACTGCGCCCGCGTTATGGCCTGAACCCGCAGTTGCGTGGCCAGCTTCTGCTCGAATTCCTCGTCCGTCAGCTTATTGTCCGTCTTGAGCCGCTTCAGCATCTTCTCGAACTGCTCCCGGCCTTTTTGTTTGTCGGCGTCGGTGGCCTTGTTGAGCGTCAGCTGCACGCCCACCATTTCGTTGAGGACCTGGGCTTCGAGCATGGCCGTTTGGTCGGGCGTGAGGTTCTGGCCCCGGGCGGTGTAGTTGGCTTTGATCGGGACGAGCGCCTTGTCCAACTCGCTGCGCTTGATCTCCACGCCCTTGGCTTTGGCGACCACCGGGTCGCCGAACAGGTCGGTGAGTTTGCTGGCGGAGCTGGCATTGGTGGCAGCGGCGGCGGCCGCGGGCAGCGGCGCAATGAGGTGAGCCGTCACGAGCGTGGCGGCGAGCAGAGTGGTAACGCGATTCATTATTCTTGTTTTTGGTTGGGTCACAGTTTCACGACTTTGACATTGTGGATGCAATCATCCTGCTCCAATTCTGCCAGCACGGCGGCGGGCGGTTCGCTGTCGAGATTCAAAACGGTGAAAGCTTCGCCATCCGCGGTTTCGCGGCTCAGGCTCATGCTGGCGATGTTCACATTATGTTTGCCAAGCAAAGTGCCGAGATGCCCGACGATGCCGGGCCGGTCCTTATTGTTCAGCAACAGCATGATGCCGCTGATGGGGATCTCCACCGGCGTGCTGTACAGGCGCACGATGCGCGGGTTGTTGGGCGATCCAAAGAACGTGCCGCCCGCGGAAATGACCTTGTCGCCGCCGCTGAACGCCTGCACGTGCAGCCATTCGTTGAAGGTTACCGGTTCGCCCGAACGCTTCTCCTCAACCGTCAGGCCGAGGGTGGCCGCGATGCTGCGGACATTGACGTTGTTGAGATCCTTCACCGAGGCCCGCGAGAGAAAGCCGAGCACAACGGCACGCGTGACCGGATCAATGTTTGGCAGTTCCTGCGCCTTGCCGCCATAAGTGACGTGCAACCGGTCCACCTGGGGCGGGGCCAGTTGGGCGAGCAACCGGCCAATCTTCTCGCCGAGGATGAGGTAGGGCTTGACCTGCTCGTAAGTTTTGGCGTCGAGGTAGGGGAGATTGACGGCATTGCGCACTTCGCCGGTCAGCAGATAACCCGTAATCACCTCGGCAACCTCGATGCCGCACTTTTCCTGGGCTTCCTCCGTGCTGGCGCCAAGATGCGGCGTGAGGGTGATCCCGGGATGCTTGCGAAACGGGTGGTCCGCGGCGAGCGGTTCCACAATGAAGACGTCCAGCCCGGCGCCGGCGACCTTGCCCGAATCCAGGGCGGCAATCAGGTCCGACTCCACAATAATCTCACCCCGGGCGCAATTCACGATCCGCACCCCGGGCTTCATCTTCGCGAAGGCATCGCTGTTCAACATGCCGCGCGTCTGCTCGGTGACCGGCATGTGCACGGTGATGAAATCGGCATCGCGATAAACCGTGTCGAGTTCCACGGCCAGTTCCACCCCCAGGGCCTTGGCCCGCGCCTCCGTGAGAAACGGATCGTAGCCCACCACCTTCATACCGAAGGCAACGGCCCGGCGGGCGACTTCCGTCCCGATCCGGCCCATGCCGAGCACGCCCAACGTTTTGCCTGCGAGTTCGACCCCTTGAAATTGCTTCCGATCCCATTTGCCAGCCGCCATCGAGCCGTGGGCTTGCGGTACTTTGCGCGCGAGGCCGAGCAGCATGGTGAAGGAGAGCTCCGCCGTGGAAATGGTGTTGCCGCCGGGCGTGTTCATCACCACCACGCCGCGCTGCGTGGCGGCCTCGACGTCCACGTTATCAATGCCCACCCCTGCCCGCCCCACTACCCGCAGGGACGGCGCGGACTCGATGACCTTGCGTGTGACTTTCGTCTCCGAACGCACGACCATGGCCGCCGCGTCGGCGACGAGCGGCAGCAGTTCGGCTTCGTTCAGGCGCTTGGGCAAGACAACGACCTTGAACTCGGGCCGTTCTTGAAGCAGCGCGATTCCCCGGGGCGAAATCGGATCACAAACCAGAATCTTCATAAACAACAGGAGCGGCCAGTCTAGGTTGGGGTTGGGGCCAGGTCAAACTTTCAAAATCCCATTGGCGGTAGGCCCCGTAGAAGGTCGGATTGGCCTTTTCACTTGAAATAGCTGAGGAAACCGGGCGAGAATTCAACCGAACCCGCTGGCGGCTTGAGGCCGGCGCGCTTTAATGAACCGGCACTATTCAATCCATGTCTTGCTTGCCTGCCTCCTCGTGCAAACTGCCCGGGCGGAAGTGACTTTCGGGGAGCGCCTGGGTTGGCGGCCCAAAGACGTGGCTATCATCTTGCATGTGGATGACATGGGAATGTCGCATGCCTCGAATCGCGGCGGGATCGAAAGCCTGGAGCAAGGCGTGGCAACTTCCTGGAGTGTCATGATGCCCTGTCCCTGGGTGCCGGAGATCGCCAAATACTTGAAGCAACACCCGGAGGTGGATAGCGGATTGCATTTGACCCTCACCTCGGAGTGGAGTCTCTACCGTTGGCTGCCCGTGGCGGGCAAACCCCGCGTGCCCGGCCTCGTGGATGCGGAAGGCTGTTTGTGGCGGAGCGTGGAACAAGTGGCAACGCACGCCACGCCGGATGAAATCGAAATCGAAATCCGCGCCCAGATCGAGCGCGCCGAGCAACTCGGCATGCCCATCACGCATCTGGATTCGCACATGGGCACCCTTTTCGCCCGGCCTGATTATTTCGAGCGGTTCGCCAAAGTTGGCATCGAGAAAGGCATCCCGATTCTCGCCATGGGCGGCCATGCCACCTACGCCTTGAAGGAGAATCCCGAGGCCGCCACCAAATTGCGCCCCTGGGTCGCCAAGATCTGGAATGCCGGCCTGCCGGTGATCGACGATCTGCACACGGATTCCTATGGCTGGAAGCCGGAAGAAAAAACGCAAAAGCTGATCGCCCTGCTCAAGGAGTTGAAACCCGGGGTGACGGAAATCCTGTTTCATGCCTCGATTCCAACGGATGAATTTCCACTCATCACCACCTCCAGCCAGTCGCGCCTGGCCGATACCCGGGCGTTAACGGATCCCGCCGTCAAAAAACTCATCCAAGACCGCGGAATTATTCTGACCACCTGGAAGGAACTTCAGGCGCGCCGCAAAAAGGCGGCGCCGATGGAGTAGCCGCCACAAGCATTGCCATCCCAACTGAGCCAACCTTTCCTATGACAACTCTTTCCCTCCCGCCCGGGAAGATCTCCCGCCGCCAAGCCGTCACGCAAGCCGGCGTCCTGCTCGGCGCCGCGATGGTCGGCGCCCATCGGCCGGCCGCTGGGGTCGAATCCGATCCGACGGCCGCCCCAGCCCGCGGCCGCGGGGGATTCGTGCTTTGCCTGAACACGGCCACGATTCGTGGCCAAAAACTGGGGATCGTTAAAGAAGTCGAGGTTGCCGCCAAGGCAGGTTATCAAGCCATCGAGCCGTGGGTTGGCAGCATCGAAACCTACCAGCAGGAAGGTGGTTCGCTGCCAGATTTGAAGCGACGCATTGCCGACCTCGGGCTCACGGTCGAAAGCGCGATCGGTTTCCCGCAATGGATCGCCGAAGATGACGTCAAGCGCGCCCAAGGTTTGGAACGCGCAAAATTCGAAATGGACCTGGTGGCCCAGATCGGCGGCAAGCGCATCGCCGCGCCACCAAGTGGAGCGACCGATCTGCCCCGCCTGGATTTATCAAAAGCCACGGATCGTTATCGTGCGCTGCTCGAGGCCGGAGATCAGATCGGGGTCGTCCCGCAACTTGAGCTCTGGGGCTTTTCAAAGAACCTCAACCGGCTTGGGGAATGCGCGTGTGTCGCCATTGAAACCGGACATCCCAAGGCGTGTTTGGTCGTGGACATTTATCACCTTTACAAAGGCGGCTCCGATTTTGCCGGGCTGCGGCTGCTCAGCCGGAATGCGATGCAGGTCTTTCACATGAACGATTATCCCGCCGCGACGCCCCGCGAAAAAATCGATGACAGTTACCGCATCTATCCCGGCGACGGCGTGGCCCCGGTGACGGAGATCCTGCGCACGTTGTCCGACAACGGCGGCACCACCGTGCTGTCCCTGGAGTTGTTCAACCGAAAGTATTGGGAGATGGATGCTTTGGAGGTCGCCCGGGTCGGGCTGGATAAAATGAAGTCCGCCGTCGCCATCGCGCAGAATCGGTGATCCTTGAAACGGTCGTAAGCGCCCAGAAGCCAGTCGGCAGCAGACCGGTGGTCAACGAGCCGGAGCGCATGTCCCAGACGCTTGAAGTGCTGGCGGCAGCGTTGCATTCTGTTTCGGCGTTGACGCGAACGATTTTCCCCTCATGAACGGTAAATTGCACCGTGGGCTGGTTGCCGCCCGTGGCCGGGGGACAATCGCTGCCGTTGTGGTGTTGCTCGCCGGTGGCCTGGCGGCGCAGGCGGCCAACCCGCCGGCTCCACTGCTTCGCAATGCGGTCGTCTGGCGGGACGGCCGGCCGGTGGAACTCGTAAACCCGCTGTATCCGGCCGTGGACGCCGTGCGGATTTACCAGCCACGGACAGATTGGACTTACTCCCATCACCCGCACCTGACGTTTTTCCGGGGCCGCTACATTGCCATCTGGTCGAATGGTCGCCGCGATGAGGACGCGCCCGGCCAGCGGGTCTTGATTTCCACGGCGGTGAGTTTCAACGAATGGTCGGCCCCACGGCCATTGGCGGATTCCGTGACCGACGCAAACGGTGGGGAGCGGGTGCTCACGGCGGCGGGTTTTCATCAACACCAGGGAACGCTGGTTGCCTACTTCGCCAATTATGGGCCCGCCAAGGAAACCACCCACCTCCTCGCCGTGACGACCACCAACGGCGTGGATTGGTCCTCTCCGCAAGCCGTCGGGCTTCCGGTATGTCCGAATTTCGGCCCGCTCATGGTGCGCGGCGGGCGGTTGATTCTCAGCGGCCACATCGCCTTCCCCTACACCGATGATCCTGCGGGTCTGACGGGCTGGCAGATGGCGGGCTTGTATCCGGGAGCCATGGCGGCGACCGTCACCGACGATCCAGCGTCGTTCTGGCGCGTAGCGCAAACCAACAACTGGAAGGCGGCGCTGTGCGAAGGGTCGGCGTTCCAAACGGAGGACGGGGTGATCCACGTGCCGTTGCGGAGCACGGGCAGCCAGTTCCGCCACCGCCTCTGGCTGACCAAGAGCCGCGACAATGGCGTGAGCTATTCCGCGCCGGTAGAAACAGAGTTCAGTGATACGAACGCCAAGTTCCAGTTCGGCCGACTGACGGATGGGCGCTTCTACTACGTGGGGAACCCGGTGGGCGAGGGTCGCACCCCGTTGGTCCTGGCGCTGTCACGCGATGGCGTCAATTTCGACCGCAACTTCATTCTCGGCAACCAACATTATCCAATGGCTCAGCCGGGGAGAGCCAAAGGCGGCGAATACGGGTATCCGAACGTTTTGTTTCACGAAGGCAGGGTCTTTGTCATTGTTTCGCGGCAGAAAGAGGGTATCGAAGTGTTGCGGGTCAAAATATAGGCCACGGAAGCCCGTAGGGTTCAGAAATGGCCGGGCCCGAATGCACGGCTCTGAGTTGCGAAGCGCCCAGGCGATTCGGTTGGCTTGATTGGAGATATTGGTCGCCGCCCGCGTGTTCCGGCAAACCCGAATGCAGGTCCCGATCATGGCTTCCACATAGCGTTCAGGCGAGATGGCGTGCGGCCGGGAGCGGCATCGCCCCATCGGGAGAAAGTTGCTTTCTAACTGCGGACTCAAGGTAAGGCGCAGTTTGCGTCGCTCATTCGCACAACCCTTGTCCCTCGGAGCCACCCGACGCCAATCGCATTCCACTGCCACACCGGGAAACCATCCTCTGCGGACGGCCAAACACGACTTGATAAAATAGCCTCGCACTTCCGGCCGGTCTTTTGTTTCATGATGAGGAAACCAAGCGTCGCGTTCTCGGTATGCCAAAACTTGTCACTGCTGGGGCCATAATGACATGCAGCTTCGGGGTCGCACCCAGCGCCCTCGTTGTTACGCCGGAAAACAAATTGCTGGCGGGCGCCCCCGGCGCGACCATCATGGACAACATTCCCATGAAGAATATTCCCCCCTTCGGAATGTGCTCCTCCATGGCGAATCCCACTGTCGCTGCCGCCACTGCCGCCGCGCAGGGAGTGTTAACCCCCATGCCATGCATTCCGGTCATCCCGGCGCCGTGGGCGCCGGGCGCGGTTAAGACCCTGGTTTCGTACAAACCCGCTTTGCACGATGGCTGCAAGTGCATGTGCGCCTGGGGCGGCGCCATCGGCTTTACCACTCCCGGTCAGATGACAACTGAAGTGGGGTAACCAGGCTCTTCAATAATAGGTAGCGATGTCGACCGAGGATAAAATCGCCTACCACCCCCACCAGCGGAACGGGGTTTGGGAGGTTCTGGACGAAGCCGGACGGGTCATCATGGCGTGCCGTGACGAACGCAGCGCCTTGGATTATGCGGTGCTGTTGAATGACGCCTATCGGCGGGGATACAAGGCGGGCTATCGTGATTCCAAAAAGCCCGGCTGAAGGGGGCGACCGGCACTCTGTGGTCGACTAAAACAACAGTGGTCGGGGCCGCTGCGGCAATCGCGCGTTCACGAATGGAATGCAAGTGAGGCTTGAGTTTTGTCGCGAAGCCGGGAAATACTCCGTCTTGAACCGCAGGACGGGCAATTCGAACCACCATTATGATACTCACAGGCATTGGCGACGAAGCGGCCAACGGGATTGACGGCCAGATACAGGCCACCCGGGAACTCGGCTGGAAACATCTCGAGCCGCGCGGGGTGGCGGTGCCCGGCTACGCGAAGGCAAATCTGCACGACATCCCGGATGCCGCGTTCGATCTCGTCGTCCAGAAACTGGATGCCGCCGGTATCCTCGTTTACTGTTTTGGCTCCACCGTGATGAACTGGGCCAAAAGGGTCGGGGATCCGTTTGACCTCACCCTGGCGGAGGTGCGGCGTGCCATCCCACGCATGCAACGTACCGGAGCAAAATACATCCGGATCATGAGCTTTAAGCCAGGCGACGACGAATACACAACGCCGCCGGAGGTTTTCCGCCGCGTGCGCGATGTGACGAACATGTTCCTTGATGCGGGCCTCCAACCGGTCCACGAGAACTGCATGAACTACGGGGGCATGAGCTGGCAGCATACGCTGGAACTGTTGGACAAAGTTCCCGGTCTGAAGCTGGTCTTCGACACCGCCAATCCAATTTTCAATCCCGACCGCAGCCGGCCCAAACCGTGGCCCAAGCAGGATCCTTGGGAATTCTGGGAACACGTCCGCGATCACGTCGCCCACATTCACGTGAAGGACGCGACATGGAATCCGGCGAAAAACGACGCGGATTACAACTGGCCCGGCGAGGGTCAGGGTCGGGTCCATGACATTCTCAAGGACGCGATTGGCCGTGGTTACGATGCGGGGATCAGCATCGAACCGCATATGGTCGTCGTTTTTCACGACGGGCAAGCCCAGGCGATCAGTGACGAAGCGATGCGGGAGAATTACGTCGAGTACGGGCGGCGGCTCGAGAGGATGATTCGGGCTATCTGGGTCGAGTTGGGCCGGTAAAGGATCGCTTCCTCCGCCACGAGAATCCTTCCCACCCGCCGCAAGATCGACGAAGTGAAGGTCGATCGCCCCAGCTGGCGACCGGTAAAGCGCCTTGGTGCAATTTCGTCTGCGTCGCGGCTCTGCCGATTCAAGCGGTTACCAATTCGCTGACCCGGCTTTTCCGAGTGGCCGCCAGGGCGGCGGCAAAGTGATCGACGAATTCCGTAATGGCCTTCGGGTCGTGGGCCAGGGAGAGATAAAGCTTCGTGCCCATGGGATTGAGGAAGACACCGGCCCGCAGCAGTTCCAGCATCATCGCCCGGCCCCGCGCCCGGTCGGAAGCGAGCCAGCTTTTCTGGTCGACGACCGGCAGCGCCGAGAAGGCCACCTGCGCCAACGGGCCATCGCCCAGAATTTGTGCGGATTCGCCCTGGGCGGCGAGCGCTTCACCCATCAACCGGCGTAATTGCGCGCCCACTTCGTGAAGGCCCGGATAGACTCCCACCTCGGAGAGCACATCGATGGTTGCGAGTGCGGCCGCGCAAGAAACGGGATTGCCGCCCGTAGTTGAAGCCGACCAGACGTAATGCGGCCCCGGTAAACGATTCTCCGCCACCACCTCCATCAATTCTGCCCGGCCACCGTAGGCGCCGATCGGAAAACCGCCGCCCAACGCTTTGCCGTAAGCCACCAGGTCCGGCCGGACGCCGTAATATTCCTGCGCACCGCCCAATGCCATGCGGAAGCCGGTGACCACCTCATCGAAAATCAAAACGATGCCTTGCCTTTCGGTCACCGCCCGGAGTCCGGCCAGAAACCCCGGCACCGGCGTCAGGCAACGATGAAGGGGTTCGACGATTACGGCTGCAAGGTCGGAGGCGTGTTCGGCAATGATTTTCTGTGTGGCGGCCAGATCGTTGAACGGGGCGGTCAACACGTCCCGCTCCACCCACGCCGCGCCGGCGCCGGAAGGATCCGACGCGGGTATCTCGGTGGGCTGGCCGGCGAGCATGCTGGTGACGCCCACCGGGTGCTGGCCGTGATAGGCGCCGGCAAACTTCAAGACCTTGGGCCGACCAGTGGCGCCCTGGGCAATGCGCAAACAAAGCATCGTGGCTTCGGTGCCGGACGCCACGAAACGCAATTTTTCGGCGCACGGGCTGAGCGCCTGGATGCGTTCCGCCAACTCGACCGCGCGGACATTCACCGCGGCGAAATTGGCGCCGTCGCGCGCCTGGCGGGTGGCGGCCTCGATGATTTTCGGATGGGCGTGCCCCACCAAGGCCGCGCCCCAGGCCATGGTCAGGTCGAGGAATTCGCGCGCCTCGGAATCCCAGACACGGCAGCCCGAACCGCGATGCAACACCGGCACCAGCTCGGCAGGAATCCCGTATTCCCCATTCGAGCCGGCGGGGAAACGGGCGAGCGCACGTTCACGAAAATTCATTTTATGGTTTTCCCTCCACTTCCCCGATGCAGGCGTCGAGGATCGCCAGGGCTTGGTCCATCTCGGCTGGCGACAGCGTCAGCGCCGGCGTGAGCGTGAGAATGTTGCCCATGGTCACTTTGAAATTGAGGCCGCGTTTGAGCGCGCCATACATCACTTGCTCGGCCTCGTCGGTCGCGGGTTTCGCATTGCGAATTAGTTCCACTCCCAGCAACAAACCTTTGCCCCGCACGTCACCAATCAAGGGATGCCGGGATTTCATTTCGCGCAGCTTCGCCAAGGCGTAGTCGCCGAGCCGGGCGGCGTGATCCACCAATTTCTCGTCCCGGATCACATCCAGCGTGGCCAGTCCGGCGGCGCAACCAACCGGATTCTTCTCGTGGGTGTAATGGCCGAGCGCGGTGTGCGTGGCCACGTTCAGGGCTTCGCGCGCCAGCAGGGCGGCGATGGGAAACACCCCGCCGCCCAGGCCTTTCCCCAAGACCAGCATGTCCGGTACGACGTCGTAATGTTCGCAGGCGAAGAGTCTTCCGGTGCGGCCGAGGCCGATGGGAATCTCGTCCAGAATCAGCAACGCCCCGTGCCGGTCGCAGGCAGCGCGCACGCGCTTCCAATAATCCAAGGGCGGGATGAACGGGGTGCATCGGACGGTCTCGCCGATCACGGCGGCCACGTCCCCCTCCTTCTCCAAGACGTAGTCAATGTAATCCGCACATCCAAGGTTGCAGCTGGTGCCGCATTTGAACGGGCAACGCAACGGTTCGGGCGGCGGGACATGTTCACAGCCTGGCAGCAGCGGACCGATGCCTTTGCGGAAGACGGCTTCGCCGCCCACCGAAATCGCATCCAGCGAGGCGCCGTGAAAGGAATCCCACATCGAAACAAACTTGAACCGGCCGGTGGCAATACGGGCGAGCTTCAGCGCCATGCCAATGGCCGAGGTGCCGCCCGGTGCGAACAGCACGCGATTCAGATCGCCGGGGGCGACTGCTCCCAGACGTTGGGCCAGTTCGATCGCGGGCTCACAGGTGTACCGCCGGGTGCAAAAGCTGAGTTCGTCCAGCTGCCGTTTGATGGCTGCGATGACACGGGGGTGACCAAAGCCAACCTGATGCACGTTGTTGCCGTGGAAATCGAGATAACGCCGGCCTTCGATATCTTCAATCCAGGCCCCCTCCGCTTTTGCCAGCGCATTGAGGCACGGGGTGGAAAGCGACTGGTGCAGAAAATGGCGACCATCGGCTTCGAGCCGGGCCTGCGTGGCCGGGGCAATGTGTTCGGCCGCCCAGGCCCGGCGCCGGGGCGATAGGTTTACATCGCCTTCCGAGCGGAGATGATCGAGGTCAGGCCGGGAGGGCGGGAGGGCAGCTGGGTTCATCATTTATGCAGCGATTCAGTTCGAAGGAGATTTGAAGGCCTCCCGCACCGGGCGACCGATCCAAACTTCCGGTGGTTTGAGTTTGAAAACATAGGCGATGGTGGCCGCGGTGTCGCAGGTGCTGACGGGAGATTTGATTTCATGGCCGGCCTTGACGCCGGGGCCGCTGATGATCCAGGGAATTTCGATCTCACCCATCGTCGCCCCGCCATGCCCCTTGCCCTTGCCGCCGTGATCGGCGGTGACCAGGAGAATTGTTTGTTCCCACATGTCGGCGGCGCGTAAGGCGGCAATGACTTCGCCAATGAGTTTGTCCGCTACCTCGACCGAGGCATAGTACTGCGTTGTTCCATGCCCAAATTCGTGCCCGGCGTGGTCCACATGATCGAGATGAATGAAGGTGAACGTGGCCTTATTGTCCTTCCAGAATGCCGCCGCCTCGCGGACGGCATTCGTTGGCCCATCGGTGTCCTTGATGACATTGACCGCCTTCCGCTCGAAGAGCCGGCCATAATCGTTCCAATCATGAAACACACCCATGACTGCGGCGGGTCGTTGTTCCCGCAAAATGCCGAAAATGGTTGGAAAGATCCCGCCTGAACCCACGGCGATGGGCGCGATGTCGAACTTATCCGGCTGCCAGTCGTTCGAGGTGACCCCGTGTTGCTCCGGCCCGGCGCCCATGATCATGGAAGCCCAATTGGGGCTGCTGGACGTGGGCATGACGCCGCGTGCGTGGAAGGTCCACGCGCCGTGTTCCCGCAGTTGTTTGAGATTGGGGGTATTGGCGTGGAGGATGCCATCCGGGCTCAGACCATCCACGCCGACAACCACCAGATGTTGGACTTGAGCCGAAGCGACCGGTGCCAGCAGCACCAGCGCGGACAGTATAGCGGCAGTCTGGATTTTATAGGGGATGAATTTCATTGCCATGGTCTATTCGCGCCGTTCGAATGCTGAGGAACAACCTGCCGGGGTTGATACTTTTCCACCATCGCATTGGAATCCCACGCCGAATGCCAGTCTAAGCTAATCGTGCCCGAACCCGGTTCCGTGTCGAGCGCTGAATTGATCCAATCGATGCACCAGGACGACTGGGGCTAATCAAAAAGGTCCGGTTGCCGAAGCAACCGGACCTTGAGGTTACGATCCTGTCAGCCTTAAGGCTTGTAGCTGCGATAGTAGGTCGCTGTGGGAGTCACTGGCTCGCTGTAGCTACTGTTTCCCAACGTGCTTGTGATGTCCGTCCAACTCGCTGGGTTGGTCAGGTTCGTTGATTTTTGGAGACGGATGCCCGCCCCGCCCGCCCAGGTGAAGTTTACGTTCCCAGCAGAATAGGTCATGGTCACCGGTGACAGTGAGGCCGCTGCTTGAGACAAGTTTTTCCCTGCGTTGCCGGCGTTGTATATGGCAAGCGCTTCCTGCGGACTCAGGGCGCGCCTCCAGAAACCAACGTCATCAATGAGGCCGTTGGTAATTGCCCCACCATCCTTATCGTTGTACCAGCCGGTGCCATCCTGGCCAATGTTGACAGCGTGGGGGCCGCTGAAGTCAGTGTTCGGCGGCAGGTTGATGGTCCGGGTATAGTTTTCCGCGGATGTATCCACGGAACCACTTAACGTCCAAGGGGTGGTGGTGAGGAGGATTCCGTCCAACATGGTGTACATCCCGCCGCCTTGCTGGAAGGTCACCAGAATGTGATGCCAGCCGTTGCCGCGGATCACGTTGGGCAAAGTCACATCTGCCCGGTTGCCACTGCCCCGAGGCGTGCCGGTGACTTTCACCCGGAAGTTACCGCCGCCCTGGCTGAAAATTCCCCAGCCGATGTTGCTGCTGCTGTCCCATTGCGTATTGGAAATGAGCGCAAGGTCGTCGGACTGATCCGTGTACTGCACCCAAAACGAGATCGAGAAGTCCGTGGCACTGCCAAATTGCAGGTCCGTCGGATAACCCAATGTGGCAAAGTTGGTTACTGCCGGAACTTGGCCCCGCGATGTCGTGAACTGCAAAGCGCTGCCGAGTTTTCCGGCGACCAAGGCGGGCCCGTTTATCGGCGAAGCGTTGTTGCCGCGGCCGGAGGAATCCGTGTAATCCCCGTCAAACTTCAGGTGAACGACCAAATCATTCGTAACCGGAACGGTCACCACGCTCAGACGAGCCACGCGACTGGTTACCGCGCCATAACTGTTAGCGACGACCAGCGTGTAATTGCCCGCATTCGCGGCACGGGCACTGGTGAGGCTGTAGCTTGTGCCGGCACCAACGGGGGTGCCATTCAACCTCCATTCGTAGGTGAGCGGAGCAGCACCAAATGCAAGGCCGCTGAATGAGACAGGGTAACCCTCACTGACGACCGCTGAGATAGGCTGCGCAGTATTGGGCGCAGGCGACGGCGGAGCGAATGTAGGCACGGTGACCACCGCCAAGTTTGCCGGGTTACTGGTCGTTGGTCCGCTTGCGTTGGTCGCCTTGCAGCGATAGGCCCCGGCGTCAGTGGTATCCGCGTTTGACACGGTCAGCGTCGGCGTGTTGACCCCCGAGTAATGACCGCCGTTGGAAATGTTCGTGCCGGCATGCTGCCATTGGTAACTGACGGTAGTTGGACTGGTCACCGCTACGTTGAAGGAGACGGCAGTGCCAGCGGCGATCGTTGCGGGTGCGGGTTGAGCGGTAAAGACCGGAGTAGTGATTTCGTAAAGGCCGAAATCATCAATGCCCCAGAACCAAGACGAAGTGCCGTTGGCATTGAGCCGGAAGCGAACATTGGCTTGTCCATCCGCCGCCGCCAGACGGACGACTTCAATCCGTTTGCCGTCGGTCGAGCTATCATTAAGGACGCCCTTGATGGCGCTCGCTGGAATCGACCCAACTGGAGCCCTTATGTACGAACCGTAGTTGGTGGCATACACAGCTGCAGGGGCGGGGTTAGGAATCCAATTCCGATTTACATCCACTCGAGCGAACGTCGCCGGCACGTCAACGGCGCCTCCGCCCGTGAGCACAATATCGCTGTTAGCCGGATCATTATCAAAATAATAGAACACAGGCAACCAGGTCGTCCCGCCATCCACGGAGTACTCCATGAAATCCATGTTGTCTTGGTTCTGCATGTAAATGCTGTTGAACGCAACGTAAACATTGGTTTTGCCTACACATGAAATAGGAGCGGTTAACAAATCAGCGAATTGGCCGTAACAGCCACCGCAACGTGAATCGGATTCCGACCACATCAGGTTTCCAGAAGCTAGGGTGGTGAGTTTCGTTCCATTCAGGATGATGGTTGGAAGGTTCGTCCGATTAGCGTCCCAGCCATCAAATCGGCTGCTGGTGATGAGGATCCAGTCCTTATACGAATCAGAATCCCGGTTGGCCAAGTCGAATCCGGCAGCCCCCGGAGCCGTCTGGTTTTGAACCGACCAACCGACTGGCAAAGCGACGCCGGGCGTTGGATCCTCGGTGAGACCATCAAAGTTCTCAAAGTAAAACGGCGCGGGCAAGGTGACCACTTGATAACTCTTGACGGTGAACGCCCAAGTGCTGGACTTACTGCCAACAACACTGTCGGTCCACGTCAAGTTCAAGGTATGCTCGGAGAGTGGATCGAGGCGGGGCGGCACCTGGTAAGTGACCGTGTACGTTGGAGAGGTGGGCGTCATTGTGCCAACTGCCACGCCGTCCAACTTAAGTACGATCGAGTTTTCGGTAACGGTGGTATCGCCCTGATCGAGCACGACATTGATGAGCGGCTCTTCGGAGACCCCGGTCGCTCCGACCCCGGGGTTGCGGGAGGCAATGAACGACGGAACCGGAGGAATGACCGCGGGAATGCCGGCCGCGTCAGGTCCACCGAGTGCAGCCATCTGACCGGCGCTCAGAGCTGAATTCCGGAGTTGAATGCTGTTGACGAAACCCGCGGCAGCATTGGTGCTCGTCGTACCAAGAATCAACGCCGTCGCGTTCTGGTCCAAGGCAAAGAAACCATCCACCGCACCACCGCTAAACGAGCCCATTTCCACTCCATTTGTGTAGACACGAACGGCAACCCCGGCGTCAACAACCACGCCGAGACGATACCAAGTATTGGGTTGGAGGGCACCGACCGCCCCCGCCGTAACTCCACCTGAACCGACCACCGCCGGGCCAACGGCGCCCGTGGCGTCAACAATGATATACTGCTCCGTGCCCCCTAAAGAGTAGGTTCGGAGTAAGGGGCGGATTTTGGCGGCCGAAGCCGTCGGATAATACACGTCCAGAATATAGGTGTATTTGTTGACCGTAGAACTAGAACCGCCATTCGCCGGTGGGGTGGGCATGTTATATCCCATCCCGTTGGTGGCGGCCGGAAATCTCATCACTGCAGCTGGGCTCCCATTGATGTTCTCAGAACCAAAAGTCGTGGCCAGGGCTGTGGCGCCGCCAGGGCCTTCCGTGTAGGTAAGATTACCGCCAACGGTCGCATTCAAGTTGGCACTGTCAAAATTCCAAAGGCCAAATGGCTGGGCGGATATTTTCGCGACGCCAAGAAGGCTCGCAACCAACAGTGCGACGAAGCGCATGGTACGTATGTTGTTCATATTTATTGGGTTAGGTTTGAGGTTATGAGTTAGTAGGGAAGGAGGGTCGAAACAAGTGTCTGGTTCGGTAGTCTGTTTTTTCGATGAAACAATAAGTCGGCGTGAGCTGCGCCATATTTATTCATTCATCATTCATCAAACTGTGAAATGGCGGGTGGGGCAATCTTGGAGTAAGTTATTTGGTTGCCCGGTGAGACTGGATGGTTTCGGCGGCCTTGGTGTCACCCTGAGCCTGGGCGGCTTGCAACAAATTGTTTACGGTGAGCAAGGCCCCGGATATCACGCTGCTTTGTTCTTTGGTTAAAGCGACCTGCGAGGTCATGTTTTGCAAGCCGAAAAAGGCTTTGGAATAATCCTTGGCTTGGACCGCAGCCACGACCTGCTTGGCAAGTTCCTTGGTTTCCGGTTTGGCTTTGGCAAAAGCTTTTTCAAAGGCAGCCGGCAATTCCTCCACGGCCAAAGCCGTTGGCGGGGCGCTGCTCCGATCACAACTCACAGCGAAAAGCAGCGGCAGCAGCAAAACCAAGCGGATTATTTGAGAACGAAGATTTGTCATGCTCGGTGCAATAATTTTGGGTTCGTCTTAGGGCACCGGGTTTAACGGTTGAACCCCCGTGTAATGCCGATAATCAATCCCCTTCTTCAGGCCGGTGAACTTGATCCGCGAAACGTGCCCATCTACCCAGGCGGTCTGGTTGCCCTGACTGTGGCGGTACCATTCAAAGTCAAATTTGTAGCCGCTGTATAGCCCGGAAAGCCCACCATAAGCTTGACCATTGGCGGGACCCGAACCGATCCATTGGGTCAGGATGGAAGCACTCCCCGGGAAAAGACCAATGCTGTCATCCGGGCCCTCCATATTTTGTTCGGCGGCGTCCTGAGTAAAAATCATTTGGCTGGGGTTCTTATAGCTCGAGACTTTTTTGACAGTCGTAGCCTCACCCGGATCCAAGCCCGAACTACGCAGGAGGAACTGGCAGACTCCGTAGGTTGAATTCTCCCAAAACTCCCGCGGGTAATACCTGCCATCATCATGCCATTCGTCCGGATGGACGGAAGCCGGACAACGAAACACCTTCCGATTCTTCCCATAATACTCAAAGTAGCCAATCGCCCAGTACGCCAAACCATGGTACTTGTCCAAGAGCACATCGGATCGAGGACTCGCCGTCCATTGGCCATCATTAGGCATGCCCCCAGTACCATTGTGAAAGTAACTGTTCTGGTTGTCGTCAGCATACATCCCGCCCGCCAGGATGATTTGCTTGAGGTTGCTCAGGCACTGAGCCGCCTTGGCCTTGTCTTTGGCCTTGGACAACGCTGGCAACAGCATCGCCGCCAAAATGGCGATGATGGCGATCACCACGAGCAATTCGATCAAGGTAAAAGCGGCACGGACAGTCCCCCCTGAGGCCCGTTGGCTGATACGCAATTTCGTGAATCCCGAGGAGCATTCCGAGGAGGTATATTTCAAGTGTTTCATTAAATAGTGATTCAAACTGGATTGAACAATAACTGGAGAAGGGCTTGGCTCAAGCTACAATCGCGTGACTTGTGTGCATCATTTGTCACAAATAGATACCTAAAGGCGTTTCTCCAAACTGGACTTGATCTTACGACATCAACTAAGCCCTTACAAATCCAGAAGTCAAATACTTTTCTGATCGCGCGCATCTCAGTTTCTTGGCGGGTCGAGTAAGCTGGGGGCATGACAATAAC
>CAZIJO010000072.1:0-24522 GCA_964539515.1 uncultured Bifidobacterium sp.
ATGGTTGTCCTGTTCTGGGTGGCCGTCTTTATTCCTCCGCACGTCCCTGCCGCCAATGTGCTTTCGATCGAACAACGGGTGGCGCAATTGGAGGCGGCCAATGCAGCCACGGCCATTGACAAGGGTGACAACGCCTGGCTGTTGATCAGCGCGGCCATGGTGCTGATGATGAGTGCCCCGGGGCTGATCCTGTTTTATGGCGGTCTGGTGCGTGACAAGAACGTGCTCGCGACGATGATGCACACTTTGGTTTTGATGGCGGTGGTTTCGGCGCTGTGGATGTTCTTTGGCTACAGCATGGCGTTCGGGGAGGGAAACGCCTTCTTCGGCAATCCGACGCAATTCTTTATGCTCCATGGCGTTGGCGGCGCGCCCAATTCAGATTACGCGGGGACAGTGCCGCAAACCAGCTTCATGCTGTTTCAGATGATGTTCGCGATCATCACACCCGCGCTCATCAGCGGTGCCGTTGCCGAGCGGATCCGGTTTAGCGCCTACCTGATGTTCACGATCTTGTGGGTGACCGTGGTTTATTTTCCGCTTTGCCACATGGTTTGGGGCAAGGGTGGGTGGTTCAACTGGGCCTTGGGCGGCACCATTCCTGTGCTCGACTTCGCCGGCGGTACGGTGGTCCACGTCAGTTCGGGGGTGTCGGCCTTGGTGGCGGCCATCGTCCTCGGCAAGCGCATGGGTTATCCGCGTGAACCGATGGTGCCGCACAATCTGGTGCTCAGTTTGATCGGCACGGGCCTGCTGTGGGTGGGCTGGTTCGGGTTCAACGCCGGTAGTGCGGTCAATGCGGGCGAACTGGCGAGCAGCGCCTTCGCGGCGACGCATTTCTCGGCGGTGGCGGCGGCCCTGAGCTGGGCCGGTTTAGAGTGGATGCTCAAGGGCAAGCCCAGCGTCCTTGGCATCGCGTCCGGCATGGTCGCCGGGCTGGCCACCATCACGCCGGCGTCCGGTTTCGTGACCGTGCCGGTGGCCTTTGGCATTGGACTGTGCGGCGGGGCAACCTGCTATTTGGCGGTCAGCCGGTTGAAGGCCTGGTTCGGCTATGATGATTCCCTGGATGTGTTCGGCGTGCATGGCGTGGGCAGCACGGTGGGCCTGCTGTTGCTTGGTTTTTGTGCGAATCCCGCGGTGAATGGGGCCATCGCCAACACGTTCAAGTCCGGCGGAAAGGTGATTTCGCTGGCGGGCGGGCTGGCGCAGTTCAAGAATCAGCTGGTGGGCGTGCTGTTCACAGCGGCATTGGCAGCCGGCGCGACCTTTATCATTTTGAAACTCGTTAATTTAATCATTGACCTGCGCATCTCGGCGGAGGATGAGCATTCCGGTCTGGATTTGACGCAGCATGGGGAAAGCGCGTACAACGACTAAGCAACAGAATCATCTTATGAAAAAAATCGAAGCCATCATCAAACCCTTCAAGCTTACGGAGGTGAAGGACGCATTAAGCGAAATTGGCGTGACGGGCATGACCGTGACGGAAGTCAAAGGATTTGGGCGGCAGAAGGGGCACACGGAAATCTACCGCGGCAGCGAATACACGGTGGACTTTCTACCCAAGGTCAAGCTCGACATCGTGCTGCCGGATGCCCAAGTGAAAGCCGCGATTGAAGTGATCACCAAGGCGGCGCATACCGGGAAGATCGGTGACGGCAAGATTTTTGTCCTGGCGGTGGAAACCGCGGTGCGCATCCGCACCGACGAGCAAGGCGATGCAGCGGTGTGAGCCACCGGGTGGCGGTGGTGGGCGCTGCAGGATTCGAACCTGCGACCTACTCGGTGTAAACGAGTCGCTCTAACCAACTGAGCTAAGCGCCCGGTGCGGAATGACAGCCTATCAGGCTTCGCGATTTCGACAATCGCGAACATTCAATCGCTGGGAATTAATTAGTTTAGCTGCCAGCCCGGTTCAGTTCCACCACCACGCCCTCCATCGCCGCATCCACGATCAAACTTGAGCGCTGTGCGGCCACGAGTTCGCGCGCGTGGGCGAGCATGCTGTCAATCTTGGCATCGTCGTGGTCGGGATCGTGGTGAAAGAGAAATAGTTTCTTGACTCCGGCCTTCATGGCGACGGCCACGACATCGTCAACGCACCCGTGTCCCCACCCAATGTGGTCCTCGTGCTCCGTGCGGTCGTACTGGGCGTCAAGAATGAGCACGTCCACACCGCGAATGAACTCGAGCATTTTTTCCTCCTGGCCCCGGGCGTATTCCAGGGATGCATCCTTGCGCGTGGGCCGCGCAAGCCCATCGGTGTCGTACCGGCAGTGCGGCTCGTTGTCCGGAAAAAAGGCCACCGAACCTTCGTCGGTGAACAAGCGGTAACCGACGCAAATGCCCGGGTGATTGGCAAACCAAGCCCGCACGCGCACCGGTCCGACCTGAAACTCCAGGTCCTTGAGTTCTTCCACCTCGATGTTGCCGGGCAGCTCGCCAAAGGGTACCGGGAAATAAGGGCTTTCCATTTGTCCGGTAAGCACGTTGACAAGGCCACGGCGCGCCCCTTCAAAACCGAGGATGCGCAATCGGCAATGCGGCAGATAAATCGGTGTAAAGAACGGCAACCCCTGGATATGATCCCAGTGGGTGTGGGTTAGCAGCAAAGTGAGATTCAGCGGTTGATCCTTAAACTCCGCCATCAACTCCCGTCCGAACGGCCGCAGGCCGGTGCCGGCATCAAGAATGATGATCTCACCGTGCGCCCGCACCGAAACGCAGGCCGTATTGCCCCCATAACGGACCGTGCCGGGACCGGGTGAAGGGACCGAACCGCGAACGCCCCAGAATTTCAGCCGGGTCGGTCCGGAGGAGGCAAGGTTGGGCGTCGGGACCAGCGGGGTGCCGGCCCGACCCTCGTCGCTTAAGCGCGCAATCGTGGCGAGCAAATCATAGGGTTTGACGGGTTTTGTCAGGTATTCATCCGCCCCGGCTTCGCGCGCCGCTAGCCGGTCGGAATCGTAATCGCGTCCGGACGTAACGATGATCTTGGTGTGGCGCAGGGTAAAGTCGCTGCGAATGTTCCGGCAGACCAGAAAGCCGTTACTGCGCGGCATGAGCAGGTCGCATAGCACGACTTCGGGGCGTTGTTGCCGGACCGCTTCGAGGCCGGCCTCGCCTTCATCGGCTTCCAACACCTGCCAGCCTTCCATCTGAAGGATTTCTCCCATCAGCCGGCGGTAATCGGCGTCGTCGTCGATGATCAGGACCTTCTTCGGTGCAGGCATGCTTTGGATCGTTGCCGGGCCACACTACGCCAGGTGACCGGGATTGGGAAATGAAAAACAGCGCGGCATCGGCTTGCCTGGCACGCTCTGACCCGGCAAAGTGCGGTTTCGTCAGCGCCAACCATCTCATGAAGCCCAGCGGTCAACCCTCGAACGTGATCCCGGTTGCGGACCTTTCAAACCAGGAGTTTCTCGCTCGTTACGCCCGGCCCGGTCGTGTGGGTCTGTCCGGCGGGGTCACATTGGTGGACCGGGCCATCCGCCGGGCGGAGCGCCACCTGGATGAGCAGGCGCGCTGGAGCGCGTGGTCGCATGCTTTCCTTTTTCAAGGAGTTCGGGCCGACGGCCATCATTGGGTGATCGAGTCAGATTTGCAGGTGCAATCCAAACATATCCAGCTCGGCGTGCAGGAGAATCGCATCTCCAAATACTACGACAGAAAACTCTATTGCACGCTGGCAGTGCTGGATTTCGGCCTCACCGAAGACCAGACGGGCGTCATCTTGCGCGAAGCTTTGGAGCTGGTGGCCAACCGAGCGCGCTACTCGTTGCGCGAACTGGTTGGCACTTTGCTGGCCCTGCGACGACCAGCCTTGCGCGCAGAGGAAAACTTACTCGCCCGGAAGGACTCGGTCTTTTGCTCCGCGCTGATTCAATATTTGTTCCGCAAAGCCGGTCTCGATCTGGCTCCGGGGGTCACCGACAAACATACCACTCCAGAAGACCTGGCGCGGAGTGCTCTGCCGCACGTGACTTATTTGCTTCAGCGCGAATTGCCGCCCGGGTCCGGGGTTGGGGAGGATCGCGCGGCGCGGATCAAAGCGCGATGGCAGAAGTTGAAAATTCGGGCTGGTGGGCGGTAGGAGTCATTGCGCGGCGGGGTCGGTCGTCCCGGCGGCCGCCTCTTGCGTGGCGTAATAGACTCCCAGATTGTGCTGGGCGGTTTTGTCGCCCTGGCGGGCCGCCCGAATGAACCACCGCACGGCTTCCGTCATGTTTTGCGCGACCCCACGACCGGTCTGGTAGCACAAGCCGAGATTGCACTGGGCGGGTCCCACCTCCTGCGCGGCGGCCGCGGCGTACCACTTCACGGCCTCTTCAAAGTTTTGCGGCACAACATGACCTTGCTCATAGAACACACCGAGATTGAATTGCGCCTGGGCTTCGCCGCGTTCGGCGGCGGCGTGATACCACTTCACGGCCTCGGCATAATTTTGCGGCACGCCCTGGCCGGTTTCGTAGAGCACACCCAGATTGAACTGCGCGGCGGGATCGCCCTGTTCCGCCCCTTCGCGAAACCACCGGGCGGCCTCGCCGTACTCCTGCGGCACGCCTTGCCCCATGAGAAAGCAAAAACCGAGATAACATTGCGCCACCGGATCGTTCTGGTCAGCCGCCTTGCGAAACCATCTCACCGCCTGTTGGTAATCTTGTGACACGCCCTGGCCGTTCTGGTAGGACACCCCGAGATAGCATTGGGCCTGCGCATCGCCTTCTTCGGCGGCTTTGCGCATTTCCTCGAAGGACGCCCAGGATTTTCGGTTGTTGGCCATGTCGTTAAGAAAGCGATCTGCGTCGGATGCGTGACGAACTTCCATCCCACACGGCTCCGAGGTTATGTTGCATCGGCCCAATTACAAGCCGGGAATTGGCGGGTGAACATTCCGCGTTCAAACGCCGATGTCCTCGTTCCAAAGTTCCGGGTGCGCCGCGATAAAATCCCGCATGAGCTTGATGCAAGTTGGGTCATTGAGCACTTCCACCGTTACGCCCTGCGCCCGAACGTAAGCCTCCGGCCCCTGAAACGTCATGTTTTCACCGACGACGATGCGCGGGATCTTGTAGAGCAACACGGCCCCGCTGCACATCGGGCACGGGGAGAGGGTCGAATACAATACGCACCGCTGATAAACCGCGGCTGGTCGTCTGCCCGCATTTTCGATGCAATTCATTTCGGCATGATGAATCACGCTCCCGGCTTGAACGCGTTGGTTGTGCCCGCGCCCGATGATCTGACCGTCGAGCACCAGGACCGAGCCGATGGGAATGCCGCCAGCCGCCAGGCCCTTTTTGGCTTCGTCGATTGCGGCTTTTAGAAATTGGTCCATCACGCTGGGGTTTATGTCGGTGCGCCAGCTTGGTCAGTTCCTGCTCGGCGGCCGCGCGGATTCAGTGTCATGGCTGCGCTGCCGTGTTCTTTAATATGAAATCCACAATCGGAGAGGGATCCGCCAGGCCGTGGGGATGATGTCCGATGCCAGCCTTGGGAATGAGGGTAATGCTGCCTCCGAGTTTGCGATAGCGTTCGGCCACGACACCCGTGTTTTCGTTCCAAGGGACAACGTCATCCGCGTCGCCGTAAACGTGGAGCAGCGGAACTCCTGCGTCCGCCAGCGGTTGCAGGCTGTCGATCGGATTCTTGTCGTAAGCGATGGCTTCGGCGTCGGATTTGAAATGGTACGCTTTGAGAACGTTCTCCCATTCAGGGGCACTGCCGTTGCCTTTGCCGAGGCCCTTGGGCTTTCCACCCGGCCAACTCTTGAAGTCACAAACAGCAGCGTCCGCGTAAATGCAGGCCACCTTTTCGGGGTTGGCCACCGCCCAATTGTAGCAGTAGAGGCCGCCGCGACTCAGACCAATCAGCGCGACCTTCCTCGCCAGACCATATTTTGCGGTCAGCTCCCGGTAAAATGCGTTCCAACTTGCGACGGCGTCGGGGCTGCCGAACAAATTGGGCACACCGAGATAAGCCAGATGAAATCCTTTGCCAACCAGCGCGATGTCGGCGTTCGGGAAAGCGCCAAAAAACTCGCCGCGCCAGGCCCAGGGTTTGCCGGGCAACGCTTGTTTCGGCACGACCACGATCGCCGGCTTGCCATCAACCGCGAAATCGTAACGGTCAAATCCTTCCCATTGGGATTTCTTGCCGGGAAAGGGTGCGGCGAGTCCACGGATTTCAGTTTCGATTGCCGCAGCCCTGGCCTTGGCCTCGGCCAGTGGCAGACCTTTGTTCATCCCCGGACGCACATGACCCACGTCGGTGAGCCAGGCGTCCTTCGTCATCCGCTGCCGTTGCTGGATCAACTTCAACAAAGCCGGCCCGTTAGGATAATCCGCCAGCATCGCCGCTGGATCCTCGACGGCGGCCAGGTCTTTCGCTCCCCAATGCAGGAGCGTTTGTTTCGCTATGATCCAGTGGCCGGTTTCGTTGCAGTGCACGCCGTCACCGGCGAGAAAGAAATTCGGATCGCGCTGGCGACGTTCGGTGAGGTAGCGGTTCATGGGGCCGTGTAAGTCCACCACGTCCCATCCCGCCGCGCGTTGCCCCAGCAACCAGTCCGCGTAACGGTCGAGGGCCTGGCCATAACCCGGATGTCCGCCTTTGACCTCGTCGAATGTCGGTGGAGTAACGTGAATGATTTTCGCGCCCGCTGCTGTGACCCGCTCCCGCAGCCGCAGGATGCCATTCTGAAATTTCTGAAATCGCTCCTCGCTGAAAGGCAGATAAATGCCGTCGTTCATCCCGTAACAGGCAATGACCAGATCAGGCTTCGTTTTCGCCAACACCCGGCCGAGGCGTTCGTGCAAATCCGGCCGGGGAAATTGCCCGCCGGCATGCCCGTCTTCCGAAAGCCCGGAAACTGTCTCGCTGGGCAGCCCCAAGTCCAGAAACTCCAACGGGCGGTCCGGAAAGCGAGTTACGTGATACGCCTCGATGAATTCCACATACTGGCCTGCATGCGTGATGCTGTCGCCGAGGAAGATAATGCGGTGAATGTTTTGGAGTTTCGACCAAGCATCCGGCGGCTCGGCCGCGAGAAGTGTCAGCGACAACAAGCTGACAATCAATGCCAGAGCTTGGCGCGGGAATCGGGGGCGGCTTTTCATATCAGGATGTCGATCGGGCCAATTTCCCAGCGTCGCGGCTTGAGCTGCATCGAAATAATGATGCCTCGGTTCGAAAGCGCCAGGCGATTAAGCGGTGTTTCATTCGTGGAAAACCAACTCGGAAAGCATTGCTGGATCTGTTCGGCGGTGCAAGAACGCGAATTACCCCCATAACAGCGAAAACCTGGGGACCCGCGCCGGACTCAGCTCTGGCTTCCAACCTGCCGGGGCTATTCAAATCGGTGCTTTCTTTCGCTTCCAGTTTCTTGCTACCACTCCTTTGTTGCTAACCATGAAAACTCTCCCAATCCTCCTGTCGCTGGCGATGGTCAGCGGAAAGGCTGCCATGGCTTCCGCCCAAACTGCTAACGACGCTTCCGCTGTGATCGTTCCCGGCGCGAAGCTGGAAAAACTCGCCGGCGATTTCAAGTTCACCGAAGGCCCGACCTGTGACCAGGACGGCAATGTCTTCTTCACCGACCAACCGAACAATCGAATCCTGAAGTGGAGCTTGGACGGCAAGCTTGCCACATTCATGCAGCCCGCCGGGCGGGCCAACGGGATGTTTTTTGATGCGCAGGGTAATCTGATCGCCTGTGCGGACGAGAGAACGGAGTTGTGGTCTATCACGCCGGACGGAAATCATACCGTCCTCGCGAAGGAATATGACGGCAAGAAGCTCAACGCCCCGAACGATGTCTGGGTGCGCGCTGACGGCAGTCTGTATTTCACCGATCCGTTTTACAAACGCGAGTGGTGGGATTATGACAAACCGCCGCAGGGAACGGAGCAGGTTTATTTCCTGACCGCCGACCACAAGAACCTCAAACGGGTGACTACGGATCTGGCCCAGCCCAACGGCATCATTGGCACCCCGGACGGGAAGACGCTCTTTGTCGCCGACATCAAAGCGGGCAAGACCTACGCCTATGACATTCAACCCGATGGCACGCTGACAAACAAACGCCTGCGCTGCGAACTCGGTTCGGACGGCATGACGCTTGACACGAAGGGCAACCTCTACCTCACCGGCCGGGGAGTGATCGTATTCGATAAAGCCGGAAAGCGGATTTCCCAAATTGATGTGCCCGAACCGTGGACCGCCAATGTCAGCTTTGGCGGCAAAGATCACCGGACCCTTTTCATCACCGCAAGCAAAGGCCTTTATTCCATCCGAACGAAGTATCGCGGCGCGAATGCGGCGAAGTGAGGCTCGGCGGACGGAGGGTCAGGTGAACTTGCCTCCGTGCTTGGCCACGGCCTCGAGACGGTTGCGGACGTGCATTTTCTCGCAGATGTTTTTGACGTAGGTTCGTACGGTTTCCAGGCCGATTCCCAACTGGTCGCTGATCTCTTTGTAGATGTAGCCGGCGGATAACAGGTTAAGTACTTCCTGTTCCCGTGGCGAAAGGTTCTCGGATTGCTCCGATGACGGACCAAGGAGTTGAAAATGACGCACCACTTTCCGGGCAATGTGACTAGAAATCGGTGAACCGCCGCGCCGCACATCGTCAATGGCTGCAAGCAACACTTCGGGCGGGCTTGATTTCACCAGATAACCGTCCGCGCCAGCCTTGAGCGCGCTGAAGATGCGCTCGCTGTCTTCATAGACCGTGAGCATGATGATCTGGAGGGAGGGCAGGGCGCGCTTGAGCTGCGCCACGCATTCAATCCCCGACATGCCTGGCAGCTTGATGTCCATGAGCACAACGTCCGGTTGCAGGACGTGGATCCGATCGAGAGCTTCTTCTCCGGACGCGCATGCGCCAACAAAGCGCACCTCCCGCGCCGCCCCGAGGATTTGGGCGAGCTGCTCGCGCAAACCCCGGTCGTCTTCGACGATGGCCACTTTCTTGAGCATAGAGTTCCGATCCCAGTTTCATTATGGGTCGCCGCGTCGCCCTTCGCCATCCCCTAAAGCGGGGAGTTCAAGCCGAACCAGGTGCAGCCGCGGAAACCGGCAGTCGGAGGGAAACCTTCGTTCCCGCGCCCGGTCGGCTCTCAATGGTGAAACTCCCACCGCTGGCATGGAGGCGGCGCTTCAGATTGCCCAGACCGTTTCCGGCTGGGCAGGTTGCCGGGTCGAAGCCGCAGCCGTCATCGTGGATGGAGATGTTCAGCGCGGACGTCTCCAATGCGATGCGAAGGCGTACTTCGCTGGCGTGGGCATGTTTGATGACGTTATGGATGGCCTCCTTTACGGCCATCATGAGATTGTGCCGGACCTGGCTGCTCAACGGAATCCCCGGCGGTGTTTCGAGGATTTCCAGCCGGCAGCGCAACTGTGCCTGCGTGCAATACTGGTTGCTCATCTGGCAGAGGTAGGTTACGAGCGCTTCGAGGTTGTCGTTTTCCGGGTTGACCGCCCAGACCGTTTCGTAGAGCGCGGAAACCATGTCGCGGGTCATTTGCGACACCTTGCTGAATTCCGTTCGGGCTTCTTCAGGTAACGAGGTTTTTCTTTCGGCCATGGCGCTCAACAATGAAATCTGCGTGACGCGGGCGCCAAGATCATCGTGGATGTCTTGGGCGATCCGCAACCGCTCGCGGTCCAAAGCGAGGTGCTGTTCCAGGCGTTGCATTTGCAGTCGCCTCCGGCGCCGGTTGGCGTATCGCCAGCAGCCGGCTCCCGCCGCGAGAAGCAAGGTCACGAACGAGACCCAAAACCAGGGTGTGCGCCAGAACGTGAGCGGCACCTCGATAGCGAGAGAGGTTTCTGCTTCGCCCGGAATGCCCGTCACCGAGACTTCATTGATGCGGAACCGGTAATACCCCGCTGGCAGATTGGCGTACGGAATCTCAACCGCCGCGGCCAGACCGAAGCTGTAAGCCTCGTCCCATTCAAGTACCAAGGAGTCGCCAGGGGTAACCGGCACCGCCCTTTCCTTGATCGTGTGCCATTCCGCATGTCCGCGTAAGTCGTCGTCTACGATCGCGAGCCCCTTGATCCGAAGCCCCGAATCACTTTCCAAAACCGTCGCCATGCTGGGTCGCAACCCATCTCGCATCCAGCCCGGGGGTGCGCCGCCGGCAGCGATGCCGGGGGTGGTGGCGTCAAACCCCCAAGGCAGGGAGACCGTGGGCGAAGCGGCGTTCGCCGGCAGGGTTTTGATCACCAGATTGGTGATCGCGTAGATTCCCACGGTAGGGGGTGGTCCAGCCGAAGACATGACCACCCAGAAACTTGTGGCGCGGGGTGGGACCACGATGGTTTCCCGACGATGCGTGAACGGGGCGGTTTTCGGGTTGGCGGTCCAACCAGCGCTCTGCCCGACGACCCGGAATACCGTTTCGCTGACTTGATCCCCGGTCGCACCGAGAAAGCGGACGCACACGCGCATTTCCCCGTCGTACTCCCGCCAGTCCTCATCGTAACCGTCGAGCTTGAAGCGAATGCGGATCGGGTGCGGGATGGCGTTTGTAGTTGGACCGAATCCAAAGGTAACTGTCCGGGTGTGGGATGACAGCCGCAGCTTCTCGTTGGGGCGCGGGGAAACCGGGGCGCCATCCACCATCACCGAGCGGATCTCCAGCAGTGCGTTGGTTTCGCGCTGGCGCGCGCTTTCGGCGCCAGCCGCCAGAATCTCCATGAGCGACAGCCAGGCGATGATCATCGCCCAAGCCAGACAGAAACCGAGGCGTCGACGCAAGGGAATTGAATCCATCCGCAGGTCGCTCAAAGCGAAGATGATTTAGCTGACAGCGTCTGTGAACGCAAACTATGCTTTGGCGGCCAGGTCATCGAGTAATCCGGGTCAAGCTGTGCAAACCATGGGTTGGTGCTGATGGGGTCACCTTTCACGACCGATGCCGGACTAAATCCACGCTGTGGTGGAAGCGCCCTTAAACGAGCGATATGAGGTTGCGACATTTCCCCAAAAGCGGGGATTGGCTCAGACCTCGCGGATCCCATAGATTACCTCGACGTGCGGATCAGAAACCTACGCGCTATGAAACAATTCCTCGTTTTACTCCTGAACCTCGCAGTCTTCGCTGGTGCAGCGGCAACGAAACCCAACATTCTTGTTATCCTCACCGACGATCAGGGACGAGGGGATTACAGCGCGTTCGGAACCAAGGATGTTCGGACGCCGCAAATGGACCGGCTGTGCCGCGAGGGGATGACGTTCCAGAATTTTTTCGCCAACAGTTGTGTCTGCTCACCGACGCGGGCGGCGCTGTTGACCGGCTGTTATCCGGACCGGGTTGGCGTGCCGGGCGTCATCCGGGAGGAAAACCCTTCGGATTCGTGGGGCTATCTTTTGTCGGGCGCAAGCCTGCTGCCACAACAGCTTAAGTCGGCCGGTTATCACACGGCTCTCATCGGCAAGTGGCATCTCGGTATCCGTTCGCCCAACACGCCGATCGAACGCGGCTTTGATTTCTTCCACGGGTTTCTCGGCGACATGATGGACGATTACTGGACCCACTTGCGCCACGGTCACAGTTTCATGCGGCACAATCTGGAGGTCGTCGCTCCGCAAGGCCACGCCACCGACGTGTTCACCGGCTGGGCGTGCGACTATCTGGCGGAACGCGCCCAAGTCGGCGGCCCGTTTTTTCTATACCTTGCCTACAATGCGCCGCATGACCCGATCCAGCCGCCGCCGGAATGGTTGGAGAAGGTGAAGCAACGCGAGCCGGGCATGACGGATAAACGGGCGAAGCTCGTCGCGTTGATCGAACATCTTGATGCCGGCATCGGGCAGGTGTTGGACACGCTCGACCGGACCGGCCTCGCTACAAACACGCTCATCATCTTCTCCAGCGACAACGGCGGCGTGCTGGCCAACGGCGCCAACAACGGCCCGTGGCGCGGTGGGAAACAACACATGTATGAGGGGGGACTGCGCGTGCCTGGCATGGTTCGCTGGCCCGGCGTGATCAACCCCGGCAGTTGCACGGAACGAATGACGCTGACCATGGATATTTTTGCTACAGCCTGTGAAGCGGCGGGCGTGGCGATGCCCCGGGGGATCGATGGCGTGAGTTTTTTGCCGGCCCTGATCGGCAGGGATCAAGCTTCGCCCAAGCGAGATCTCTATTTCGTCCGCCGGGAAGGCGGATCCGCCTACGGCGGCAAAACAATCGACGCGTTACGGCGGGATGACTGGAAGCTACTTCAAGACAGTCCATTCCAGCCCCTCGAACTCTATAACCTGAAATCCGACCCGCAAGAAACGACCGATCTCGCCGCGAAAAACCGCAAGATGTTCAACGAACTCGGCGCCGCGTTGCGCCAACAAATCCAGCGCGCTGGTTTGGTTCCCTGGCGAGCCCCGGAGCAAACTCAATGAAAACATTCCCCTGGCTGCTGTTGCTGCTATTGGCTTTCGCATTGGAAGCGATGGCCGGCAAACCCAACATCGTGATCATTCTTACCGACGACTTGGGTTATGGTGACCCAGGTTGTTACAATCCAAAGTCGAAGATTGCCACCCCGAACATTGATCGCCTGGCGCGTGAAGGAATGCGGTTTACCGACGCCCATGCCCCGGGGCCGCTTTGCCATCCCTCGCGCTATGGGCTGCTCACCGGAAGGTATCCGTTCCGCACCGACATCTCGCGGTGGCCAAAGCAGCCGTTGATCGCAAAAGGGCAGATGACCATCGCGTCGCTGCTCAAGGCGAAAGGCTATCGCACCGCGATGGTGGGGAAGTGGCATCTCGGCTTTCTGGAGGATGGCTACAACAGGCCGCTGCGCGGCGGCCCGGTTGATTGCGGGTTCGACAGTTTCTTCGGGCTGCGCGCCTCCACGGACATCCCGCCCTACTTCTACATTCGGGGAAACCGCGCCGTGACACCGCCGACGGATCGCATCGAGGAACACCATTCACCGGGATGGTCGTCGAACCAGGGGGAATTTTGGCGGGAAGGCGGCATCGCGCCCGGCATGGCGCTCAAGGATGTGCTGCCCCGATTGACCGATGAGGCGCTTCACGTCATCAACGCGCAAGCCATGGCAAATCAGGACCGCCGAAAACCGTTCCTGCTCTACTTTGCCCCCACCGCCCCGCATACCCCGTGGCTACCCTTGCCGGAATTCGTGGGCCAAAGCGGCGCCGGCATTTATGGCGACTTTACCATGATGGTGGATGCGGAAATCGGGCGCATTCTCGCCGCGTTGGACGAGAGCAGACTGGCCAAGGACACGCTCGTCATTTTCACATCGGACAACGGTCCCACCTGGTATGAAGCCGATGTGCAAAGGCTCGGGCACGCCTCCGCCGGTGGACTGCGCGGCATGAAGTCGGACGCCTGGGAAGGTGGGCATCGTATGCCGTTCATCGTGCGCTGGCCGGGTCGGGTCAACGCCGGGACGGTGAGCGAGCAGACGATTTGCTTCACGGATCTGCTCGCGACGTTCGCGGAGATTTGTGGTGCCACCCTGCCAAAAGATGCGGGGCCGGACAGCTTCAGTTTCCTGCCGGTGCTGGAAGGCGTGCACCCCGCCGACCAACCCATTCGCGCGCCCATCGTCATGCACGCCGGCAGTGCCGCATCCATGATGATGATCCGATCCGGCGATTGGAAATTGATCAACGGACTCGGCTCCGGCGGCTTTACCAAACCCAGCTCAATCAAGCCCAAGCCCGGCGAGCCCGCGGTGCAGCTTTACAACCTCCGCACGGATCCTGCGGAGACGACGAACCTCGCCGTCCAACACCCGGACAAAGTCAAAGAACTCCTTTCCGCCATGCAGGCGAACGTGGACCACGGGAGCAGCCGATGAAGCGCAATTGGTTCCGCCCATCCATCCGGAAAACAATCAAATCCCTCGTCGCCTGGTTCTGCGCCCCCGTGCCTCACGGCCACTTGCTCCACCAACCCCCGGCCGAGTTGGGGGCGGTGCCCGATTACGGTCGCCTCCCCGCTTTCGGGGATACCCAGCTTGCGAGGGGCGGGCTAAGGTTCAAGCGCGAAACATGAATTAATTCGACGCCACGCGGTGTTCAGCCGCTCCGACGCGGGATTAATGAAGTGGAGAACGTGTGGGAAGAAACCGCCTGATGGACGAAGGGTTCGTGGTGCGAACTCCGAGCCAAGGGGCACAACAAGATAGCAAAATGAAAATGACAACCCGGAAAAACTCGATCCTAGTGGGTGCCCTGCTCGGTGCCATGGTGGCTGGCCAGGCGCTGGCCGCAGATCTTCGATACCAAGGTAGCGGTGACTATACGAATGTTCTGGCCATCGACGGACTTGGCTGGTTCAACCCGGCCGTACCGGGAACCCCCACCACCCTGCCCGGTTCGGCCGATACAATCCGCGCCAACTATGGCAGCAACACAATTACTTTGACCACGGTGGCTCCAGATGTTCGTAGATTTCAACTGGGGGTTGATGAGTCCGGTCACCTGCTGGTTGACAGCGGTGGAAAACTTACGTGCGTAGGAGGCAGCAGCAGGGTTGGCAACAACCCTAGCGCCGCCGTCACTGGACGGCTGACAGTGCTGACGAATGGAGAGGTGAATTGCATTGGCGTTCTTGAGGTTGGGGCCAGCGCAACCGGAATCGCCACGATTGACGGCGGAAAGGTGAACCTCACTACCCACCTGTGGGTTGGCAGCGTCTTGGCTGGAGTCACCGGCACCATCTATGTCACCAATGGCGGTATTCTCAACGTCGGAGGAAATATCGGTCTGGGTACGATTAACGCCAGCACCCCATCAGGTGGCTTTGGTTTCTTGAACGTCGGGGACGGCGGGGTTCTTAACCTGACCACTATTTCCCCGGTGACTTCGATTCAGCCCGGCTCGAAACTGGATATTTCCGGGAGCGGCGTGGTCACGAAAACGGACGACTTCACCGCGGTGATGAGTGCCTATACCAATGCTGGAAGAATCACCGCGTATGGCGGAACGGGGACGATCGGGATTGACTATAACAACACGAATGTGGGCAAAACCACGCTCTGGGCGATTGCTCCGGCAGCCCCCCCGCCGACGAATGCGGTTTGGAATCCGGCAGCCAATCCAACCGGCACGGGCAAGTGGAACGAGGGCGCCAACTGGTCCAGCGGCGTTGCACCTTTCAGCGTGACCAAGGTGAACTTCAATGTCCCCGGCGCGAATCCTTGCACAGCGACCAATGTGGCGGTTGCCGATTACGTGGTCATGGGCGAAAACGGTCCGGGCGGTACGCTGATCATTGCCAACGGCGGCAGCCTCGTGCCGTCCAGCGTGGTAAATGCGAGCGTCATCGGTTACAACAGCAACGCCCTGATGGTGGTTGAAACCGGCGGGGCCGCCGCCTTTGGAGCTCCACTGCGGATTGGCTTGGATCCGGGATCAGACGGCACGTTGATTATGAATGGCGGAACGGTATCGGTGGCCGGCATGTTTGACTTGGGTGGTCAGGGCGGAAAAGGCACCGCGCAGATCAAAGGCGGTACCTTGAATCTTGCCCAGTGGGACGATTCCTTATCCATCCAGGGCGACTCAGTGTTGGATGTTTCCGGGACGGGCAAGGTGGTAATCAACGGCAATCATCAGTTCTCGGTGGAGTCTTTTGTTAGCACCGGCCAGATCACGAACAGTGTCGGAACGAGCGTCGTGGTGGATTACAACAACATTAATTTGGGCAAGACTACGATCTATCCGTCAGGTCTTTATGTGGCGCCGGAGCGCGTCACTTGGGATCCGGCTGCCAATCCGTCCGGCAATGGATTCTGGAACGAGAGCGCCAATTGGACGGGCGGCTTTCTTCCGGGCAACGTGACCCTCGCGCGATTCAATATCTCCGGTGCGAGCCCTTGCACGGTGACCAATGCGGCGGTGGCCAGAGTCGTCCGCATGGGCATCGACGGCGGTCCCGGGGGCACCTTGATTATTACCAACGGCGGCAGCCTGGTTTGCACCGTCGGCGATGATAATTGGAACGCCGTCGGCTACAACCAAACCGCCGAGATGATTGTTGAGACCGGTGGGTCAGCCAGTTTTGGCAATCATCTATGGGTCGGCTTCAGCCCAGGCGGGGACGGCACATTTATCATGAATGGTGGAACGGCGTCGGTGACCGGCATGTTCGGCTTGGGTTGGAACGGCGGCAAAGGCACCGCCCTGATCAAGGGGGGAACTTTGAATCTGTCCCAGTGGAGTGCCAGCAGCCCCGGTTCGATCGCGGGCACATCGGTGTTGGACGTTGCCGGGACGGGAAAGGTTGTGATCACCGGTAATTATTTCAACTCGGTCAGCAATTATGTCAGCACCGGCCAGATCACGGCCAACGGCGGTCCCAATGTTTTCTACTTCTATGACTCGGGTGCGAACAAAACCACCATCAGCGCCGTATTGCTCCCCGCCCCGCAGCAATCAATCACGGCGGTTTCGGTCAGTGGCGGCAATGTGTCGATCACGTACCAGACGACGCATCAACACACGTATTACATTGAGAGCACCCCCAGTTTGTCGCCCACTGCGTGGACGCCCGTGGTGGGCAGCACTAACGCGGCGACGGGAGCTCCGGTCACCTTCACCTTCCCGGCAAGTGGTGACCAGATGTTCTACCGGACGGTTTCACCCTGAGCGTAAAAAGGCGATTTGATCGTCATCCGGCTTGAAATAACGAATGGAAACCCTTTCCTCCGGCTGGCGACACGTCGCCATAGCAGGCGTCTTGCTGTGGTTTGGTGGGCTGCAATGGGTCTGCCCGACCTCCGGGTCGGGCGGGCCATCGTTGGTCGTCAACGCCCCGAGTTCCCGGGTTGCGGATTGCAGTTCGTGTAGGTCAGCCACATAGTGTATCGTGAAGGGTTCATTTTTCTTGTGCGCCTGCCTGCTTTGGCCGGCAATTGATATTGCCCAGGCACAGACGAAGCTCAGGCTGGCCGACATCATTCCCGGCACCGAGAACGTGCAGTTGGTCGCTAACGGCGATTTCCAGCTCCAAGGCACGGTCACGGTCACCAATACTCATCCCTTCCCAACAGGTTGGACACGGCTGGCTGACATGTTTGCCGATCCCGGCACCAACATGGTGGCGGTCAACAATGGGGTTGTCGCGCGAGCCCTGGTCAATGGTGGCGCGGCGGTCTGCCAATACCAGCGCACGATCACTTTGCAGCCGAACACGGATTACATCCTTAGCGGCTATCTGTGGAACTTGGGGGATGCCGCCAACCATGTGACCACAGTTCTGGATATGAACGACGCCTCCGGGGAGCCCCAGATCACGCTGGCCTATTCCGAGGCCAATGCCGACCAGGGTTACTTCGTCCATCGGAACTTCAACACCGCCACCACCGGCCCGACCGTCACCCTGCGGGCTTTCTACGACGCTCGCGTTGGCACAGGCGCCGCGTCCACATACTTCCCGGCCGGGGCGCAGTGGGACAACCTAGCGATCACCCCGGCGGCGAACTTCGTGGCCCCGGCGCTCGTTGGTTCGGGCTCTAACATCCCCCCGGTCGTTGCCATTACCAGCCCGCCCGACGGCACGAACATCCTCTCTCCCGACGCGCCGGTCACTCTGCAACTCACCGCCTCGGCCTCCGATGACGATGGCAGCGTAGCCCGCGTCGAGTTTTACGCCGGCGCGATCAGGTTGGGTCAGGTGTCCACAAGTCCCTACACCCTGTTCTGGACGATTCCGGCGTCCGGGCCCTACCAGCTCACTGCACTGGCGACGGACAATCAGGGCGCGACCACGGTCTCCGCGCCGGTCGGGATCTCCGCTACTGTTCCGGCCAGTCCGCCGGTTTCCGCTCTGCGCATCTTCCCGGCAGGCACGAACCTCGCCCTGTACTGGCCGACCTCCTACACGGCGGTGTCACTTCAATGGGCGGCAAGCCTGATTTCGCCCGAGTGGCAGACCGTTACCAATGTCCCCGCGATTGTGAGCAACCAGTTCACCGTCACGCTGCCGAACATCGCCGCGCAGCGCTATTTCACCCTCGCTTTGGCGGTTGATCCGAGCACTTTGACTGGCAAACTGATGATGGGTTATCAAGGCTGGTTTTCCGCCCCGGGTGATGGATCGGCGCAGAACAGTTGGGTGCATTGGTTTGGCAACAACACTCCCACCGCCGCCAATGCCCATTTCGATTTCTGGCCCGACACCTCCGAGCTGGACGCGGACGAGCTGTTCACCACCAGCATGACCTATTCAAATGGTTCGCCGGCGAAACTCTATTCCGCTTACAAACAAAAAACCGTGGTGCGCCACTTCAAATGGATGCAGGAGAATAATCTCGACGGTGTCTTCTTTCAGCGGTTTCTCAGCGACCTGAACGGCGCCAACATATCGGCCCTCCGCAATCAGGTGGCCGTCAATGTGCGGGTGGGCGCGGAAACCCACGGCCGGGTGTTCGCCATCATGTATGACATCTCGGGTTACTCGACCAACACGCTCATCAGCAAGTTGACCAACGACTGGCTTTACCTCGTCAACACCCAGCAGGTTACCAACAGCCCGTCCTACCTGCATCACAACAGCAAACCGGTCGTGGCCATCTGGGGCTTTGGTTTCAACGGCCGCTTCGACACGCCGCAGCAGGCGCAGCAGGCCATTGACTGGTTCAAGGCGGCTGGTTGCACGGTCATGGGCGGGGTGCCTTCCAACTGGCGCAGCTTGACCGGCGATGCGCAAACCAATCCAGGCTGGAGCAATGCGTTCCGCGCATTTGACATCATCAGCCCGTGGTCCGTGGGCCGCTACAACAGCAACAGCGGCGCGGACAGTTATCGCTCGAGCGTCACGGTTCCCGACCTCGCCGACTGCACAAGCAACGGTATTGATTACCTGCCTGTGATCTTCCCGGGATTTTCGTGGGCCAACCTGAAGCAAAACGGGCTGTATAACCAAATCCCTCGCAACGGCGGCAACTTCTACTGGCGGCAGGCCTACAATGCTGTCCGGTCTGGCTGCACGATGATTTACGGCGCGATGTTCGATGAAGTGGACGAGGGCACGGCCATGTACAAGATGGTCCCGACCGCCGCCGGGTTGCCAGCGCAGGGCACGTTTGTGCCGCTAAACATTGACGGTTACAACTTGGGCAGTGACTGGTATCTGCGCCTGGCCAATCAGGCCGGTAAAATGTTGCGGGGCGAAATCCCCGTCACGAGCACCATCCCCATCTCGCCGCCCTGACCAAGGCCCCGCACAAATCGCAGGGCTGAATTGTGAATTTCACTCAATCTATCTTCGTTCCGAAGGTGCGACTCCCAACACCGACCGCAATCTCCAATTTACCGGCAGCGGCGTGAGCGTGTTCAACGAGGCGGGAGAATAGATTGCCTTCATTGAGGTGCTGGAATCCTGAGCCGCCAACGTCAGCCCGGCGGCAAGGAAAAAAAGACACTGCTCATCCCAGGTAGCTAAGGGCTTTATTCCATCAAACTCCGGACCAAGGAAGCAAATATTCCAGCGCAAGAACAAATGGGGTTGCAACTGGTCGCCCGCAGGTTTTTCATCTGTCCGATGCAAGACCTCATCGCCAAAGCCGCGACGCTGCTCGAGGCGTTGCCGTACATTCAACGCTTTCGGAGCCAGACGTTCGTAGTCAAATACGGCGGCAGCTTCATGGACTCGCCCGACCCTGCTGTCCGCAACGGCGTGGCGCGTGACGTCGTCTTCCTCGAAGCCGTGGGCATCAACCCGGTGGTGGTCCATGGGGGCGGGAAGGCGATCACTCGCGCGATGGAAGCCTCCGGTCTGAAGGCGAGCTTTATTCAGGGCATGCGCGTTACCGACGAAGCAACGGTGGCTGTCGTGGACCGGGTGTTGTCGCGCGAGATCAATCCGGAGATCGTCAAGACCATCGAGGAACTCGGGGGCAAGGCGCGCGGCTTTTGCGGCGCGGACATTTTCAAATGTCGCAAGCTATGGCTCGACGACAAAGACAAACCGGGCGCGAGAATCGACATCGGCTTCGTGGGCGAAGTGACCGAGGTGAACGTTGATCCTTTGCGCGAGTGCATCCGGCGCAGCATCACGCCGGTCATCAGCCCCACCGCGCTGGGCGCAGACGGCAAGATCTACAACTGCAATGCCGACGTGGCGGCCGCGCAAGCCGCGATTGCCCTCAAGGCCAAGCGGCTTGTTTTCATGAGCGATGTGCCCGGTTTGATGCGCAATCCGAAAAACCCCGCCACGCTCATCACCCATTTGCAAACGAGCGAAGTCCCCGGACTCAAGGCGGCCGGGATCGTTGACAAAGGCATGATTCCGAAGGTGGACAGTGCCGTGGCCGCGATCGGGGCGGGCGTGGAAAAGGTTTCGTTTGTGGACGGACGCGTGCAACACTCGGTCCTGCTGGAAATATTCACCGACGAGGGCGTCGGAACGGAGGTGGTGCTATGAATCCAAACTCAGCGATCCGCTTGCCGCAGTGGGAAGCCAAACGTGGCGCATGGTTTGAAATCTTTGCGACGAGGCGCTGCGCGGCCAAACTGGGGGGCTTCCTCTTGGCTCTGACCTGTCTGACTTCGAGGTTCCCCGCTGAAGCCGGAGAGTGGCACGACGCTTGGCGCGCGACGAATCGCGTCTGGCGCGGCGTGCATTTGATGGTGAACAACGACGGTGCCGTCACCGCGCTTAAGGAACAGTTACCGAAATTGGCCGCAGTTGGCGTAAACGCCCTCATTCTCGAAGTCAATTACAACTTCGATTTCAAGTCGCATCCCGAACTCAGCTCGCCCGGTGCCGTAAAGGCGTCGAACGCCAAGGAACTCACGGCCACGGCCCGCGCCCTGGGCATCCGGTTAATCCCGCAATTCAACTGTCTCGGCCACCAGTCGTGGAGCAAAACCACCTTCCCGTTGCTGACGAAGTTTCCGCAGTTCGACGAGACGCCAGGCCAGTTTCCGGGTAACACCAACATTTATTGCCGCAGTTGGTGTCCGCAGCATCCCGACGTGAACGGAGTCATCTTCGCCTTGGTGGACGAACTGGTGGAAGCCTTTGAAGCTGACGCCTTGCACGTCGGCATGGACGAGGTTTTCCTCATCGCCTCGGAACATTGTCCGCGCTGCAAAGGCGGCGATCCGGCCAGGCTTTTTGCCAAGGCCGTGAACGATCTCCATGGACACCTCGTGGGCAAGCGGAAACTCGAAATGCTGATGTGGGGTGACCGCTTGCTCGACGCCACGGCGATGAAGGGTGGGGAGTGGGAGTACGCCAAGAACGGCACGGCCGGCGCGGTGGATCTGATCCCCAAGGACATCATCATCTGCGACTGGCATTATGGGAAGCAGGCGAGCTATCCCTCCGTCCCTTTTCTGCTGGCGAAAGGATTTCGCGTCTGGCCCGCAAGCTGGCAACCCTTGGCCGGGGCCAAAGCGTTCAGCAGTTTTTCGCGCACGCAGAAGGACCCGCGGCTCCTCGGTTTCCTGTGTACGACCTGGGGCAAGGTGACAATTGCCACGGCGGCCGAGTGGCCGCCAATCGTGGAAGTGCTTGCCGACTGGAAGTAACGCCCGGGGCATGGCGACCGCAAGCCGGCTTCTTTCGCCAGCGTAAAACTTTACGGCCGGGTTTTAAGACATCGGCCGATCCCCTGAGCCCATCAAGTGTGGGCTTGCTCCGCCTCAGCCGAAAAACGGATTATTGGCTCTTTCCTCGGCGACGGTTGTCAGGGGACCGTGACCGGCACAGATCAGGGTTTCGGCCGGCAGGGTGAGAATCTCCTCGCGCACTTTGGTCCGCGCCAGTTCCCACGCGTTATTCCCGCCACCCATTGAGCCGGCGAAAATTGCATCGCCGACGATGGCGACCTGCGGGGCGGCATCGGGCCAGTTGCCAACGAGGTACGTCACCCCGTCCTCGGCATGCCCGGGGGTCGGACGGTGCGTGATGCGCAACCCGCCTAACTCAATACGCTCACCCGCCTGGTTGCGCTGCTCGGCTGGGGCATTTTTGGAACTGGAATGTACTTTGGCGGCAGGAAAAGCGGCGCGGATCGGACTCAAGGCCGCAATGTGGTCCGGGTGCGAGTGCGTGATGAAGACGTGACGCAGCTGGAGTTGGTGGCTGGCGATGGTTTCCGTGATGGGCTTGGCATCAAAGCCGGTGTCGAACAGGGCTGCGTCCCGGGTGCTTGCATCCCATACCAGATAGCAGTTCACGGTCATGCCGTCGCCAGCCGTTGTCAGCATGCGCAGTTCGCGCCACCGGGCCAGATCTGCTTTGCGCGGCAGCCAGCCACTCGCAATCGTCTCCAGTTTTCCGGCGTGCAAGCCAATCGTACCGGCGAGTGCAGTGAAGTTTGGGCGGCGGGCAAATGTTCCCGATGCCTCCAAGTCAGCCAGCTCGGATTCCGTCAGCCCGCCCGCGGTTGCCGCAACCGCCGCCGCCGTGTTGCTCATCATGCGCGCCTTGCGGATGACATCACCCAAATTATCTTCCAAGTTCATATCGGCACACGGTAGCTGCCGGTTCTCCGCGCCGGCAAGCGACAAATTTGCGCCGGCGAAATGTCCGGCCCGTCCATTCTGGGTGTTGACTGGGGCGGCATTCTGATCAGGCCCGGCGAACCAGCGGGGCGGCCAACCCGCCCGCGAGTACCAGGCCCGCGAGGATGATCCAGTTGTAGTGGCTGCCATACAATCCGGAGTAGTGGTTGCTGATCATGGTGAACACGACGGGAATGGCGAGAAACGTGTTGTGCCGGGCGCGTTCCCGGGCGCGAGTCAGCTCGGCGGTGTCCGCCGGCTGTCCAGCCCGGAGCGCGGCGACCAGGCGCCGTTGGACCGGCAGAATGCGCATCCAGACGTTCGCCGTCATAATTGTGCCGAGCATGGCCCCCAGTTGCAGATAGGCGGCGCGCCCGCTGAAATACTTGCAGCCGACCCACGCCGTCACGACGACGAGCACATACGACACGATCAAACTCACGACCTTGCTTGGGCAGAGCTTCCAAAGCAGGTCATACCCGGCCCATCCCGCCAGCAGGAGGCCGCAGCTCAAGCCGATGGCGGCGCCCTTGCCAATGACGGCATCTTCCAGACTGATCAAGGAGCTGCCGTGGTAGAACAGCAAGCCAAACAACAAAAGGCCGGCAAACCAGGTAATGCCGGATGCCCAGCGAAAACGGTGCAGCGTGGCTGGCAGTGACGTTGGGTTATTCGGTTTGGCGACCGAGTAAAGCCCGACCCCGTTAATCATCCACACGGTATGCTTTTCCGTTGATTTGTCGTCTCGGGATTGTTTCTCCGGTTCCGAAAACCATCCATCCAGCCAGGTAAAGTAATAGGTCGTGCCTACCCACAGGATGCCGGCAAAGACATGGGTCCAACGGAGGATCAAATCCAACCAGGGAATAGCATCGTTCATGGGTCAGTCAGCTTTGGTATGCGGAAATGCCCGAGGTTGGCGTCCCGATCCGGTCGGTCAAGGTCGAAGTTGAAGCATTATGCTTCTGTCGAAGCCGCGACGGCGGGTTTTTGTATAAGAAAAAAGGCGCGACCAGTTGCCTGGTCGCGCCATGGAATAATTCGCTTACTCGGGAATTAGGCTGGATTAGTAACCGCCCATGCCGCCCATATCAGGCGCGCCATGACCTGCCGGAGCGGGCTTTTCCTTCTCCGGAATTTCGGTCACGAGGCACTCGGTGGTGAGCAAGAGACCGGCGATCGACGCCGCGTTTTGCAGCGCCGAGCGGGTCACCTTCTTCGGATCCACCACGCCGGCCTTCACAAGGTCTTCAAAGTGGCCGGTGGCGACGTTGTAACCGTCGTTGCCCTTGCCCTTCTTGACCTGCTCCACGATGACGCTGCCTTCCACGCCGGCATTGGCCGACAGGGAGCGGAGCGGTGACTCGACCGCGCGCTTCACGATGCCCACACCAATGGCTTCGTCCTCGTTTGCGCCCTTGACGGCCTCGATGGCCGGAATGCAGCGAATCAACGCCACACCGCCACCAGCCACGATGCCTTCTTCGACCGCGGCACGGGTGGCGTGCAGGGCGTCTTCGACCCGGGCTTTCTTTTCCTTCATTTCGGACTCGGTGGCGGCGCCGACATTGATGACGGCCACACCGCCGGCGAGCTTCGCCAGGCGCTCTTGGAGCTTCTCCTTGTCGTAGTCGCTGGTGGTCTCCTCGATCTGGCGGCGGATTTGATTCACGCGACCCTGGATTTCGGAGGACTTGCCGTTGCCTTCCACGATGGTGCAATTTTCCTTGTCCACCACGATGCTCTTGGCGCGGCCGAGGTCTTCCAAGCCGATGCTCTCGAGCTTGATGCCGAGGTCTTCGCTGATGAACTTGCCGCCGGTGAGGATGGCAATGTCTTCGCACATCGCTTTGCGGCGATCACCGAAGCCGGGCGCTTTGACGGCACAAACGTTGATTGTGCCGCGGAGCTTGTTCACGACGAGGGTCGCGAGAGCTTCGCCTTCCACGTCTTCCGCGATGATGAGCAGCGGCTTGCCGAGCTTGGCCACCTTTTCGAGGATG
>CAZIJO010000073.1:0-24164 GCA_964539515.1 uncultured Bifidobacterium sp.
TGCCGAACGGCCGCACGATTTATCTGCTCGCCGAAGGCCGCCTCGTGAACCTCGGCTGCGCCACCGGCCATCCGAGCTTCGTGATGTCGAACTCGTTCACCAACCAATGCCTCGCGCAACTGGACCTGTGGAAGAATCGCGACACGAACAAAGTCGGCGTGTATCGTCTGCCGAAGCATCTGGATGAAGAAGTGGCCCGCCTGCACCTCGACCGCATCGGCGTGAAGTTGACCAAGCTCTCCAAGAAGCAAGCCGACTACCTCGGCGTGCCGGTGGAAGGGCCATACAAGCCGGAGCACTACCGCTACTGAACGAAATCAAGTCTCAAAACAGCAAAGGCGAATCCTGACGGCCTAGGGTTCGCCTTTTTTGTAATTTGCCGCCGTTGCACGTTCTGGTAGACACGACGCATGACAAAACCTGAATTTGCCGTCGTCGAATGCGAGCCATTAAGAAGGACACACCACTGGTGCTCTTTTGCCGAGTTTTTGCCGGATAATAAAAAAGTCATCGGCTTCGTGAACTGTCAAGTGCGAGAACCATTCCTGATTGCCCTTTGGGATGCCGAATCTGGAAAGAAGCTCAAAGTGGTTGATGCCATTCCTTATTCGGCCAGTTCGGATGCTTGGACTTCGCCCGATCGCGGGCTGTTGGCAATCACGACGTATACAATGGAAGTGGACAGGACAATTGGGAAGACGTTCATCGTTGACACCGCGACTCTGGAGTTTCGAGCCACGCTTCCACACCGCGTCGAACAAGCCGCGTTCAGTCGTGATGGTCAGCTAATTGCGATAGTCGACGACCAGAAAAACGTCCGTGTGCTAAAGGGGAAGGGCGGCGCTGCGGTCGCGAGCCTGAAAGTGGAAAGCTATGTGGAGTACCTGGCATTTCGGGACAGCGCTGAAGAGCTTCTGATTGTTCAAGGATCAGGGCCATTGCTGTCGTGGAACTTTCGCACGAACAAAAAGGGCATTTGCATGAAAAGCTCTGGCTATCACGTGGCTCTCTCGTCGGATGGAAAAACTCTGGCGACGTTTTTTGGAAAAGGTTTGGGCAAGAAGGGTTGGACTGTGGAACGGACCGATACGACGAGTTGGAAATCAGAGAAGTTCGATTTTCCAGGAGACGTACGCCATTGCAGCCTTTCCCCGGATGGATCGAAGTTGGCGATAGCCGCTGACAAGGAATTGGTCGTGTGGGACTTCGTTGAGGACTGCGCTTTGTTTAAATGGAAAAAGCCGCACTATGGGGATATTCGCCATGCTGCTTTCTCACCTGACGGTCAGCGGATCGCGTGCATTATGAACCACGGACAGGTTCACATCTTTGATTTCCGCACTGGTGCGAAGAACCAAGTAATCGAGCGACCCAAACCCAAGGCAGGAGAGTTGCAATGCCTGGAGATGGCTGGTCCGGACGACGAAATGGATCGCGTGGATGGCCATCTTGAGCCACTTAACCCGCTCCCAGTCGTCTGTCCAGCCTGCAAGCGGGTTGACTTGGATTTCGTGCATAGTCCATACGTTGTGGGCAAGAAAATCGAGTCGCCTGTGGACTTCGCGCCAGCGGTCGCCGGTAATCTGCTCGTTCGGGAGTCCATGAAACGCGTGCTTGAGGTCGCTGCGCCCGGTTCATGCAAATTCTTTCCCACGATCCACCGCAAGACCAAGCAGCCCACGCCGTGGTTTCTGGCCGTCGTGCAACATACCCAGACGACCTCCGAGCCATCGGCCAAGAAGTGTTCGAAATGCCGCGCGCCCTTGGAGTGGAACGACGTGATGGAAGCAACGAGCAACCCGATCTCCAAACATGAAGTATTCAAAGCCCACAATTGGTGGGGACGAGGTGAAGACACGCGCAACCTCTATTTTTCGGTGCGGCTGGAAACGTTGATCAAGGAATTGGGCCTGCGCGGAATGGTCCGTTCCGGCGACTGCAAACAAACGCCAACGACAGAAGACGCGGCTTGGGCGGAAGAAAAGATCCGGCTCATCCACCAAGCCGACGCCAAATCCAAACCAGGCAAGCGCGGGAAGGACGATGTTGTCGAATGGTTCAACGATTACTTGAAACGGAACGCAAAGCAGAGTGCTGCCTCCCACGATTTTGACGCAACCGAGAAGAAGCTCGGCGTGAAGCTGCCGGAAACCTACAAAGGATTCATGGTCGCGGTGGGCACGAAGAAGTTCAATGACCTGGACGGCGAAGAAGAGTGCAACGCCCATATTCTACCGCCCAAGCGGCTCAAGGTGGAATCGTGCCTCGAGCGCGGTGATGACGAAGAAGATACTTTTAAAGGGCTTTTGTTTGCTGTGACGGATCACGGCGACGCGTTTTATTTCGACCTGACGCGCAACTCTCCCAACTACGAAGTCCGCAAACACGATCACGAACTGGACAGCTTCGAGCCGTATGCAAAATCCTTTGCCGAAGCTATCAAACGGTTTGCCGGCGCTTGACTCAGAGGAGCCGCCGCCACTTTCCAGTTGCGTTGAAACGAATTCACCTGCTCGGCCCGCGCACTTTGCCCGCCTGATGCCCGCCGGCAAGCTGGACATGCAAACCGGTTTTAGTCGGATTTGCTTCGTAGGTTCGCCGTGTAAACCAAGAACATCTCTTGTCCCACTCGTCGGGCGGATTTGAGTGTGAAATGGGTGGCGTCGGCCAATTGCAGTGCGCCCAACCCATCGGCGATCGTGGGCGCCGTACGCCCCCCGAATACTTTTGGACAAACTGTGAGATGCAACTCGTCCACCAGCCCGGCGGCAAACAGCGCCGCATTCAACTCGCCGCCGCCCTCCACGAGCAGCCGCTTCACACCCCACCGCGCGCGAAGCCAGCGGAGGGCGGAGCGAAAGTTGATCCTGGTCGCACCGCAAATCTTCACGGCATCCGCCAGTTTGCGGAGCCGCCGGAGTCGGGCAGCCGCGGCCCGCCGGGTGGTGAGGATCAAGATCGGAGAGAAGCGGTGCCGGAAAATTTCCGCCCGCGGGTTGATCGAGCCGTTACCACTCACGACGACGCGGAGGTTGTACTCGGCCAGCCCGCGTTGTCGCCGGAGGCGACGAAACCTTGCGCCGCCCGGCCCCATGTTGATATTCGCCGAATCGACGGTGCGGGCACCGGACATAACGGCATCGGCGGTGGCGCGGAGGGCCAGCAGTTGCTGGTGATCGCGCGCACTGCCGAAGGAGGTGATGGCGCGGTTCGCCGTGGCGATCTTGCCATCCGCCGTCATGGCCATGTTTACCAACACAAACGGCAAGTCGGAAGTCTCAAGTCTGAAGTCGAAAGGCATGCGCACGGTGCCGGCGAACGGCTTGCGGGCGCGAACCGACGCCGATGACTTGGGACGGGAGGCTTTCGACGGTTGACTCATAAAATCAGCATGGCATCGCCATAACTAAAAAAGCGATACCGTTCGCGAATGGCCTCGGCGTAGGCCGCCAGGATGGTTTCGCGGCCCTGAGTGACACCCGGCGAAGCGAACGCGCTGACCAGCATCAACAAGGTGGAAGCCGGGAGATGGAAATTGGTGAGCAGTGCGTCCACGATCCGGAACGCTCGCGGTGGGTGAATGAAAATTCGGGTGCGCCCGCTTCCCGCAACCAGGCGGCCCTCGTGGCGCTCGGCGACGCTTTCCAGCACGCGCACGCTGGTGGTGCCGACGGCGATGACCCGCCGGCCGGCGGCTTTCGCATCGTTCACGGCCCGGGCGGCAGGGATGCCAATATCGTAACGTTCTTCGTGCATGACATGATCGGCGAGCGATTCGGTTTTCACCGGCGCGAAAGTGCCGGGGCCGATATGCAGCGTGATAAAATGAACCGCCACCCCACGGGCCCGGATTTCGTCGAGCAGTTGCTGCGTAAAGTGCAAGCCCGCCGTGGGCGCGGCGACCGAGCCGGCGGCTTGGGCGAAGACGGTCTGGTAGCGCTGAAGATCGTCGCACTTTGCTTCCTGGGGCAGGCGAGCGATATACGGTGGCAAAGGGATTGCGCCCAGTTGATCCAACTCTTCGAGGATGTTTGCGGCCCCGGCGAAAACTAGACGGCGATGTCCTTCAGCATTCGTGGCCTTCACCGTTGCTGTGATTGCAGTCGGGTTGCCCGTCGCGGTCTGCAAATGGATTCGCGTTCCGACGCGTGCGCGTTTGCCGGGCTTCATCATCGCCCACCAATCGTTCGTTGCATTCTCCTCGAGCAACAAAATCTCAAAGGCACCGCCGGTCTGGGCGTTCACGCCGCGAAGGCGGGCCCGGAGCACGCGTGAGTCGTTCAACACCAGCACATCGCCCGCGCGGAAAAAAAACAGCAAGTCACGAAACCGTCGATGCTCGAAGTGCCGAGGGGCGCGATGGAGGACAAACAAACGCGATTCGTCACGTTGTAATGCTGGCTGCTGGGCGATCAATTCTGGCGGCAAACAAAATGAGAAGTCGTCGGTTCGCATCGGCGGCCGAAGCGTACTGGACGGGCAGTAATTGCAAAATTCCAAATCTACATGAAACCGTTCGTGGGGTCTCTGTCGTCGGCCTTCACGACTCAATTGCGACTGCAATTCAAGATGTTGGGGTTTCAGGGATACGGCATACCAGATGAAGTGTTCGAGCCGCACTGATCAGGCGCAGAAGTCATAGGCTTTCCGCATCAGGCAATCCGGTCGTTGCCGGGGTGTGAATAACTTCCAAATAATTCTTCTGAAATGCTGTTGACACAACCTGGAGAAGGGTGTTTAACAGTGCATCGTTGTGGGGCGATATGGGGCAATGTGGGTCAGAGTATCGGAACTGTGAACAAAATGGCGAACGGCGTTACATCGACGCAGATTTACAACTCGACTTACCGCCATGGGGTGGATGAGAAGCGCCGTATCCAAATCCCATCGATGTGGCGGCCGGTGGAGACGGGAGTTCAGTTGACGTTGATTGTCTGGCCGCAACGGGTCGAGGGCCCGTGCTTGCGCGTCCTACCGCCGAAGGAAATGGCCGAGTTGATGGCATCGCTTGATGCGATGCCGAACGGCGATCGCAACAAGACAATCTTGAAACGGATTATCGGTGCGGAGTCCACGCAGGTGACGCTCGACAAGGCGGGACGCATTTGTGTGCCCGAGGAAATGGCGCGCACGGCGGGTATCGAAGACGAGGCCGTGCTCGTTGGATTGCTCGATCGGTTCGAGATCTGGGATCCGGCGCGGTATGAGAAGGTCAAGGCTTCGGACGCGGTGATGGCGACGGAAGCTTTCAAACTGATGGAATGAACATGAGCTTTGGCAGATTGCTGGCGGCAGGAAAAAGCTGGGTGGGCGGCGACGGCATTGGTCGCTACCGGATGCAAAAACACATCCGGCTGCCCAAGTTCATCTCACCGCAGAATCCCTTCAAGCGGGAGGCGGAAATGGTCGCGGCCGCTGCCGGGCTTCCGACCGTCCCGCCAGGTGCGACCGGCGTGTTGGAGCGGGCCACGATTACGGCCAAACAGGTTTCGAAGTGGCAGGGCCTTGGTGCGGGAGTGCGTGGGTTCACGAAGTGGTGTCAGGATCGCAATCCGTTTGGTCGGCTTGGTCGTACGGCGATGCCGGCGATTCCTCGTTTCGGCCGGACCGGGGAACAAGGTGAGCTTTCGTTGGACAATGTGAAGGTGCTGCGCGGGGATCTGACGCACGCCGATCTGGAAGTGATTCCCGTGGGGCCGGGTCGAGATCAAGCGGCCAGCCCGGTTTGGAAAAACCTCGCGGCGCGAATGTTTGGCGCAGGCCTGAAATGAACCACCGGGCGGCTGATGCGGAGTGACCGAATTCGAACACAAGCCAGTCCTGATGGCCGAGGTGCTGGATGCATTGCGGCCGACGGCGGGCGGGCGGTATGTGGACGGGACGCTGGGGGGCGCCGGACACGCGGCGGCCATCCTGGCGGCGAGTTCGCCAACCGGCTGGCTCTGGGGTTGTGACCGGGATGGGGCCGCCCTGGAGGCCGCGAGGTTGCGGCTGGCGGAGTTTGCCGGGCGATTTGAGATCCGGCGCGGGAATTTTGCCGAACTCGATGGCTGGATTCCGGCGGGCAGTTGCGATGGCGTCCTGCTGGATTTGGGCGTGAGTTCACCGCAATTGGATTCGCCCGAGCGCGGATTCAGTTTTCAGCAGGATGGGCCGCTCGACATGCGCATGGACGTGCGTCAGCCGATGACGGCGGCGGAGTTGTTGAACACGGCGGGTGTGGATGAGCTGGCGAGGATTTTTTGGGAATATGGCGACGAGCGGGAGTCCCGGCGGTTTGCGAGGGCCATTGTGCATGACCGGGAACAATGCGCGTTCACCACGACGCGGCAACTGGCGGAACTGATCGAGCGGTTGGCGCCGCGGCGCGGGCGGAAGGCGCATCCGGCCACGCGCGTGTTTCAGGCGCTGCGGATCGCGGTGAATGACGAGTTGGGTGCGTTGGAGCGCGGGTTGACGGGAGCGCTGAAGGTTTTGAAACCCGGTGGCCGGCTGGCGGTGATCACGTTTCATTCGCTGGAAGATCGCACGGTGAAAGTTTTCGGGCGTACACGAGCACGGGATTACACGTTTTCAGGAACCGACGTGCCCGAGCTGCGAGCCCCGTGTGCGCCCGAACTACGGATCATCAGTCGCAAGGCGATCCAGCCGGGCGCGGCAGAATTGCAGGCGAACCCGCGGAGCCGCAGTGCGCAGTTGCGGGTGATGGAAAAGATATAATGGCAAAGAATCGTAAAAATACTTCCGCGGCGATCCGCTTCGGACCAGCGATCAAGGCGTTTTTGCTCTGCTCGCTCTTCGTGGCGGCGGGGGTGGGTTACGTCTGGCAGAAAGGCCTGATCGAGGAACTGAGATCCCAGGCCAAGAAGAGTGAACAGGCGCTGGCGGAATACCGGGATAAGAACCGGAAGTTAAGTGAACATCTGGCCGGGCTGCGGTCGCCGTTGCAGCTGAAAGCCCGTTTGCGCGAAAGCGACCTGGGCCTGGAATTGCCGCTGCCCAAGCAGGTGTGGTGGCTCTCGGAGCCGGTGGAGCCACCGCCGCCCCGCCCCTCGACCGCTGGTCCGCAATACGCCGCCCGGCCCTGATGGCTTCGGCCGGGGCAGCGAAGAAAACGTTGCGGGCCCGTGGATCACGGGTGGGAAATCAGTTTTTCGAAGCAACCGAACCAACGCGGACAGGGTCCGCGGAATTGTGCGCGCAATGAATTTAATTTTTACCACCGCCTGTGGCGTGTCGGCCGAGGAACCGACCGCTACGGGCGGCTGGTGAATTTCAATATGGGTAAGCAAATGCAATATCGGCGGCTGCTGCGCCTGGGGGCGCTCCTGGCGGGTGCATTTGCCGTGCTGGCCTGCCGGCTGGTGGAGGTGCAGGTCATCCGCCATGAGGAACTGAAGGCCATGGCCCAGCACGTACGGGTGATCCGCCTGCCGGCGCGCCGGGGTGACATCCTGGACGCGAATGGTCATCTGCTCGCGACCAGTGTCTTCGTCAAGACCGTCTGTGCCGATCCGACGCGGGTGGGCACGAACCAGGCCGAAGTTGCCCGCGCCATCGCACCCCTCCTCCAGATGGACGAACGCGAAGTGTATATCAAACTGCTTCCGGCGACGCTCATTAATGAGAAGGGGGAACCCGTTGACGACAAATACGTGGTTTTGAAAAGGAAAGTACCGGTCGAAACCTGGGAGCAAGTCCGGCGCACGATGACGAATCTCGTTCTCACGGCGGAGGCAAAACCGTTGACGCGAAAGGAGCGGGGCTTTCTGGCGAACTTGCGGACCAAGGCGATTTTTGCGGACCCGGTGGATGAGCAGGTGCGCAAGTACCCGAACCGGACGCTGGCGGCGCATGTGCTCGGCTTCATGGCCATGGATGGGCAGACGAATTCATCGACCGTCGGTCAGTATGTCGGGGCGGATGGTGTGGAGCGATACATGGAGGAAAAACTGGCCGGCACGGCTGGAGCGCGGGTTACGGAGACCGATGCCAAATCCCGGGAGGTGCTGGCGCTCCGCCGTCAGCAAATCGCTGCCCGCGATGGCTACAACGTCGTCTTGACCATTGATTCCGCCTTGCAGCACTTGCTGGAGGATGCGCTCGCCGAGGGCATGAAGAACCATACGCCGCTGAATATTTCCGGCATCGTGGTCCGTCCTCGGACGGGCGAAATCCTGGCGATGGCCACGCTGCCGACGTTTGATCCCGGAGAGCTGAAGGCCGACCCGGCCGTGCGGCGCAACCGTGTCATTACCGACGTAATGGAGCCCGGCTCCACCTTCAAGATTGTTCCGGTTTCCGGGGCTTTGAATGACCGCACCGTCACATTGAACGAGATTTTTGATTGCCAGCACGGGTCGTTCTACTATGCCGGCCGCACGCTGCACGACCACGACAAAACCTGTGGCCTGCTTTCGGTGCAATCCATCATCACCAAATCGTCGAATATCGGCGCGGCCAAGATTGGTATCAAGATGGGCAGTCAGCGGCTCCACGAGTACATGTCCGACTTCGGTTTCGGGGTGCGCAGCGGGATCCCACTGCCCTTCGAGTCGTCAGGCATCGTGCATCCGGTCGCAAAGTGGAGCAAAGTTTCAATCGCTCAAATTCCGATGGGCCACGGGATCGCCGTGACGCGGCTGCAAATGGTGATGGCCATGAGCGCGATCGCCAACAACGGCTGGCTAATGCGACCTTTGCTCGTCAGCCGGCTGGAGGACCGCGAAAGACAAACGATTGTGCAGTACCAACCGGAAGCGGTGCGGCAGGTGGTCAGCGAAGCCACCGCGCAGCAAATGGTCAAAGCCCTCAAGACCGTCGTGACGAAGGAAGGCACCGCCGAAAAGGCGGCCCTCGATGAATATACGGTCGCGGGTAAAACTGGCACCGCGCAGAAGACGGTCGAAGGCGTTGCGGGTTACGCCCCGGGCAAATATATCGCTTCGTTTATTGGCTTTTTTCCGGCGGACAAACCCGAATTGTGCATTTCCATCGTGATGGATGAGCCAAAGCAGGGCTACTATGGTGGGCAAACGGCGGCGCCCGTGTTCCGCACCTTCGCCGCCGCGGCCGCCAATTATCTTCAAATCCGTCCCGACCGGACAAACGCGCTGCCGGCCGTGGTGAGCCCGGTGGCGGTGGGCCAATCGTCGCCCCTCGCTGCCGGAAAACTTGCGCGAACCCCCTAAAAGCATGAACCCAAACAGCATCTCCCATCGACTGTTCATCGCCGCTTTGGCCCCCAACGAGCCGGTTTCCGGCAGGCGTGCAGCTGCCGCCCGCGCGTTGGGTGAGTCGGACACCGTCAAGACAAATGCCCCCAAACCGCCGCCTTCGTTTTCCCCGTCCGCCACGGGCCGCGTGGGTGAGTGGTCCTGGAGCGGGTGGCAACACAATACGATATGAACGGTGGGGCGAAACCACACCTGCTCGGCCTGGTTGCTGGCATGTTGCTCGCCGCCGGCCTGGTGCTGTCGGCGTCCATGGCGACGACCGCCTGGTTAAAAGTCAAAACCGCGCAGTCCATTACGGTCAAGGGCTCGGCCCGGAAGAACATCCGGGCGGATCTGACGGTGTGGAAGGGATCGTTCACGGCGCAGGCAGCCCTGTTGCTGGATGCGCAAAGGCAATTAAAAAGCAGCGCCGAGCAAGTGCGGCAGTTTATTGCCGCCCGTGGAATGACCAACGTGATTTTTGCCCCCATTGCGATTGAAGAAGTGAAAGGCAGTCTGACCGACAGTAATGGGCTGACCCAGCCACAGGTCTTGGGATATGGATTGACGCAAACCGTGCGGGTCGAATCCCCGGAAGTCGAACGGGCGGCGGAACTCGATCGGGATTCGGTCGCGCTGGTGGAGCAAGGGGTGCTGTTTACGACCCAGGCCCCGGAGTTCATTTATACGAAGGCGGGCGAGGCCAAGGTTGAGATGCTCGCCGAAGCCACGCGGGACGCGCGCACCCGGGCCGAGCAGATTGCCGTGCAGGGCGGGCGCGGCCTCGGGGGATTACAGGCCGCCGACATGGGTGTCATTCAGATTGCGCCCCGTTACAGTGGACAAACCAGCTGGGAGGGAATGAACGATTTAACCTCGTTAGACAAAACAATCTCGGCCGTGGTCACGGCTACCTTTGCGTTGAAGTGAACAGTGGAAACCAGGGATTTAGCATTTGTTGTATCGGCCTGCCGCGGCGAATTGGTAAAGGGTTCGCCGGCAACGATTTTTCAGCGGGTCAACACGGATTCACGACAGGCCCAGCCGGGCGATTTGTTTGTCGCGCTGTCGGGCGAGCGATTTGATGGGCACGCGTTCCTGGCTGAGGTCGCGAAAAAAGGCGCGGCCGCTGTCATGGTTGAACGGGGCCGCGAACTTGATCCCAGGCCGGGCTGTGCGGTGATCGAAGTTGCGAACCCCCGGCAGGCCTTCGGCCAACTCGGCGCGGCGTATCGTCGACAGTTCGTGCTGCCGGTCATTGCGGTTGCCGGATCCAACGGCAAGACGACGACGAAAGAGCTGATCGCGGCGGTGCTCCGGCAGAAGTTTCCGACGCTGTGGAGCGAAGCGAGTTTCAACAATGACATCGGCGTGCCCGCGACTTTGATGCGGCTGGAATCAGCGCACCGCGCCGCCGTGCTGGAAGTCGGCACGAACCATCCCGGCGAACTCGCGCCGCTGGTGGCGATGATCGCGCCGCGGATCGGGGTGATTACGAACATTGGTCGCGAGCATTTGGAGTTCTTTGGCGACCTGGCCGGGGTGGCGCAAGAGGAAGGTGTGCTGGCGGAATTGTTGCCAGCAGACGGAATCCTCCTCGTCAATGGCGACGATGAGTGGAGCGACCGGATCGCTGAGCGGACGAAAGCCCGGGTGGTCCGCGTGGGCCTGAAAGCAGGCAACGACTGGCGCGCGCACGCACTGCAGTTGGAGAAGTCGGGCATGGGATTTCAGGTGACCGCGCCGGACACTGCGTTCAACGGGACATATCAGATTAGTCTGCTGGGGCGGCACCAGGTGCAAAACGCCTTGTTCGCCTTGGTCGTGGGGGCGGAGCTGGGGTTGAGCCCGGCGGAATTGGCACGCGGACTGGCGGAGTGTGAGGCGGCGACGATGCGGCTCCAGGTCTGGGACTGGAGCGGCGTGCGCGTGCTGGATGACGCCTATAATGCCAACGCCGATTCGATGCTGGCGGCCTTGCAGGTGTTGCAGGAATTGCCCTGTCGCGGCCGGCGGGTGGCGGTGCTGGGAGATATGGCGGAGCTCGGGGTCCACAGCGCGAGTGCCCACGCCGAAGTGGGGCGGCGAGCAGCAGAGTTGGGCATCGGCCAGCTCATCGCCGTGGGGCAGATGGCCGGGGTCATGGGACAGGCGGCTCGCGCGGCCGGCTTGAATCGTGTGATTGAACTCGTTGACGCCGAGGCCGCGGTGACGACGTTGAAATCATTTTTGAAACCCGGCGACACGGTTTTGCTGAAAGCCTCGCGGGCCGCGCGGCTGGAGCGCATTACGCGGGCATTGCGGGCAAGTGAAAGTGGGAAGCGGAACTGAATTGAATGCTGTATTATCTCAGCCAGGCAATCATGGAGTGGGCGGAGGGAACGTCATGGGCGGGCTATGTCTCGCCCCTGCGGCTTTTTCGGTACATCACCTTCCGCGCCGCCGGCGCGGCGATTACGGCATTGTTGATGAGCTGGTGGCTCGGACCAAAGTTCATCGCCTGGTTGAAGCAGCTCAAATTCGGTCAGGAATATGCGGACATTGCGGAACAGACCGGCGACCTGAAGGCGCGTCACCTCAACAAGAAAGGCACGCCCACCATGGGCGGCATTCTCATTATTACAGTGCTCAACTTGACGGCGTTGCTGTGGGCGCAATGGCATCCACTTGTCGAATTGACGCTGCTCACCGTCCTGGTTTTGACCGGCCTGGGTTTTTACGACGACTACGCCAAGATCATCAAGCAGCACGGCGGGGGGGCGAAGCCGCACGTGAAGCTGTGGGTGCAAGCGGCGGTGGCGCTGTTCGTGGCGCTCTACATCTGGAAGCTGCCGGTCACGAGCACCTTGCATTTTCCGGAAAGTCCGACGGTGTGGCGCAACAATCTCATCAGTGATTTGATGCTGCCCTTTTACAAATACCCGGTGCACGCGGGAGCGGCGGTTGGATTGATCCTCACCGTCTTCACCCTGGTTGGCAGCTCGAACGCGGTGAATTTGACCGATGGGCTCGACGGGTTGGCGATAGGTTGCACGTTGATTACCTCGGTGGTTTTTCTGGTGCTGACGTATCTGGCGGGCAATTTCAAATATGCGGGTTACTTGCAAATCCCGTACGTGGAAGGGGCGGGCGAATTGACAGTGTTTTGCGCCGCGTTGATTGGCGCCGGCATGGGATTCCTGTGGTTCAACTGTCATCCGGCACAGGTGTTCATGGGCGACACCGGCTCGCTGGCCCTGGGCGGTGCGCTGGGCATGGTCGCAATACTGATTCATCAACCCTTTGTGCTCGTGATCGCAGGTGGGGTCTTCGTGATCGAGGCGCTGTCAGTGATCATTCAGAAAGGCTGGTTTCGATACACGCGGCTCAGATTTGGCGAAGGCCGGCGGGTTTTCCTGATGGCGCCCATCCACCATCACTTTGAGAAGCAGGGTTGGTACGAATCGCAAGTGGTGATGCGGTTCTACATTTTGTGCGTGCTTTTTGCCGTGGTGGCATTGAGCACCCTGAAAATTCGCTGAACAAAACTGGCAGACCATGCGCGGCAGATTTACATGGGGAAACAAATTCGCGACCGGGGGAATTACTCCTTGCGTGCGCGGTGATTCACTGTTAGAAATTTTGCCCGTAGCGGGGAAGTTTCGCGCGCCGTTCGGGTATGCATCGCGACTTTTTCCGCCGGTTTCAACTTCAATGCTTTCGCCAACGGTGTTACGGCTGGTGAGGTTATTTGAAGAATGCTGAAATCAATAGGTGGGGGTGTGTCGGCGCTTCACCCCAACATAAACGGCAATGCGGTGCGCTGAACCTGATTTTTCGATTTGTTTCGGGCTTTTTTGAGGGAAAAGCCCGGCGCAAAAATTAAAAACCAAACCTCAATGAAAGGACGCGATACGCGCCAAGCCAATGAATAGTCCGAGTCCACTAATTCCGCAGGGTTCCAGTCTGGAGCAACAACACCATGCCCGCTCAAAACTGAAGGTCAAAATCTTCTGCGCGTTGGGGGTCAACGTCGCCGTGCTGCTCCTCTTGCTGATGCAAGGTTGCAAACGGGAACAACCCCAGACCTCGCCGGAGACCACTCCTTTGTTCACCGACACCAACCCGCCGCCCATGGAAATGACGGACACCAACCTGCCGGTCGCGACCGCGACGGATACCAACACTCCGCCATCGCTGCCGCCGCCTGTTGTTCCGGAGACGACCCCGCCTGCGGCCCCATCCGTGGTGGAATACACCATCCTCAAGGGTGACACCTTCTCCACCATTGCCCCGAAGTTCAAGGTCACGGTGAAAGCACTGCAACTCGCCAACCCGGGTGTGGATCCGGCGAAGTTGCAGATTGGTAAGAAGATTATCATTCCGGCGCCGGATCTCCAGGCGGCCACGGTGCCTTCCCCCGGCTCCACCCCGCCTGCCGGAGACGGAGTGACTTCATACAAAGTGAAGTCCGGAGATACTTTGGGCAAGATCGCCGCGGAGCATCACACCACCGTCAAGGCGATTCAATCGGCGAATAACCTGATCGATTCGCGCATCAAGGTCGGGCAGGTATTGAAGCTGCCAGCCGCCAAACCGGCTGCCACCGAGCCGGCGCCGGCGACCCCGGCCCGATGATGACCTCCGCGAACGCGGCGTAACCTCGACGCGGCGTTCCCAATCGCAAAAATGAAAGTTGCCGTCACCACTCTGGCGATCTGCGTTGCGGCGCTGCTGTCGCTCGGCTTGGTGATGCTTTACAGCTCCGGCCTTTATCACAAGTTTGGGACCGACATGAGTTCCCGCTACTTGATGAAGCAATTGCAGTGGTGCGTGGTGGGACTGGTGGCGTGTGTGGCGGCGGCGAGTCTCGACTACCGGTTATTGAAGCGCTGGGTATGGCCCTTATTGGCGGTGGTGGCGGTGCTGCTCGCACTGGTGTTACGAACCACCCAATACACGCCGAGGATCAATGGCGCGAACCGCTGGTTCACATTGCCCGGCATCAGTTTTCAACCCTCCGAGTTGGCCAAGATTGCCCTCATCCTTGCGCTCGCTTGGTATTGTGAACGATATCAGCGGCAGATGCACACGTGGAAACGCGGTCTGCTGGTGCCCAGTTTGTTCATCGGACTCATTGCCGGCTTGATTTTCGTGGAACGGGACGTGGGCTGTGCCCTCCTGATCACGCTGGTCAGCGGCCTGATGCTCCTGATCGCAGGCATTCAACTCAAGCAGTTCGTCCCCGTCGTCCTCGCGTTGGCCGTCGCGGCGGGCATTTTTATTTACAACGACGACGTCCGGTGGGGGCGCGTTGAAGCCTGGTTGAACATGGAAGAAGCCAAAATGGAAAAGGCAAGCCAGGCCTACCAGACCATGCTCGCCTTGGGCTCCGGTGGTTGGACCGGTCTGGGTCTGGGCAATGGCCGGCAAAAGAATGGCTGGGTGGCGGAGCACCAGACGGATTTTATCCTTGCGATCGTCGGTGAAGAATTGGGCCTGGTCGCGACCCTTGGTGTGGTTTTGGGATTCGTGCTGATCATCGGCTGCGGCGTCTATATAGCCGCGCATGCGCGTGATACCTTCGGGATGATGCTGGCGGCGGGCATCACTTTTTTGATCGGAGCGCAGGCGTTCATCAACATTGGAGTGGTCACGAATACGTTGCCGAACAAGGGCATCGCCCTGCCGTTCCTGAGTTATGGTGGCTCCAGCCTGCTCACCATGCTCGTTTGCGTTGGCTTGATGTTTAGTGTTGCGCGGCAAGGCCGCGCGCCAGAACGCAAACCCGCAAATCCATTCTCGGCGGACGACTTTTCCACCGCCCAATCCACATGACGGCCGCCCCCACCCATCCCCCGCGCATCGCCATTGCCTGTGGTGGTACCGGCGGTCATCTCTTCCCAGGTCTGGCGGTGGCCGGGCAAATCCTCGCCCGTGGCGGTTCGGTCACGATCCTGATTTCCCCCAAGGACGTGGATCAACAAGCGGTGAAATCCGCGCACGGCCTCGAAGTGGTCACGCTTCCAGCGGTCGCGCTGCAACGCGGTCGACGGCTTGCCTTCGTGCTTGGCTTCGGGCGATCGCTCGCTGCAGCCCGGCGGTTGTTCAAGGCCCGAAGGCCGGATGCGGTGCTGGCCATGGGCGGTTTTACCAGCGCCCCGCCGGTGCTGGCCGCGCGCAGCCTGGGTGTCAGAGCGTACCTCCACGAATCCAACACCATCCCCGGTCGCGCCAATCGGTGGCTCGCGCGATTGGTGGATGAGGCTTTCGTGGGTTTTTCGGACTCCCAATCCCACCTCGCCGCCCGTCAAGTCACGGTCACGGGCACCCCGGTTCGGCCGCAATTTCAACCGCGCGATGCGGCAGCGTGCCGTGTTGCCCTAGGTCTCGACCCTGCCCGTCCGGTGCTGCTGGTCATGGGGGGCAGCCAGGGCGCCACGGGTCTCAATGAAAAGGTTCTGGCCGCGCTGCCGGTGCTCGCCCACACCGCGCAGCAATGGCAATGGTTGCACCTTGCCGGGCCGCACGACGTCGACAAGGTCCGGCAAGCCTATGAAAACCTCGGCCTCACCGCGATGGTTCATCCGTTCCTCGCCGAAATGGATCTAGCGCTGGGCGCCGCCACGGCCTGCGTGAGTCGGGCGGGCGCTTCGTCGCTGGCCGAGCTGGCGGCGGTTCAGTTGCCGGCGCTGCTCATTCCCTTTCCCGCCGCCGCCGATAATCATCAGTTCCACAACGCCCGCGCTTTTGAACGGACCGGCGCCGCACGACTTCTGGCGCAGTCGGATGCTACGCCGGAATCGGTTGCTGAAACCTTGCGTGGATTTATGACGGACGGCGTTGCCCGCGACGAAATGAAAAAGGCTCTGCTCAGGTGGCACGCCCCGCGGGCCGCCGAGCAAATTGCCGCCTCGATTCTGCAGGCCGCGTCGGCCCGGTCCGGGCGCCCGCTCGTCGAGGAGGGAACGCAACCCCGCCGGGAGCAGGGGGGAACGGTCGCTCCCTTGCAGAGTTCGACGATTGCATGACCGCAATGACTGCCAGTCTGAAATGCCCGTCGTCCGGTCGGGGACCGCTGGCCGAAGCGCTCGCGCGCCGGGTTTCGCCGGCCACGGTCATCCGTTGCGACGAGCCGCTCGCAAGGCGGACGACGCTGCGGGTCGGCGGGCCGGCTGATGTCTATGTGGAACCGGCGAGCGAGACGGATCTCGCGGAAGTGGTGAAGTTTGTCGCCGCGCAAGACGTGAATTTGTTCGTGCTGGGACGTGGCTCCAATCTGGTGGTGCGGGATGGCGGGATCCGCGGAGTGGTGATTTGCCTCGCGCAACCGGCATTTGGGGCCGTTGAGATCCTCGGAGACCGTTTGCGTTGCGGGGCGGGAGCGAAATTGAAACTGGTCGCCGTCGAAGCGAAACGCGCGGGCTTGAGCGGCGTGGAGTTTTTGGAGGGCATTCCGGGCAGCGTGGGAGGCGCATTGCGGATGAATGCCGGGGCCATGGGAGCATGGACGTTTTCGGTGGTGGAATCGCTTCGTTTCATGGATTACCGCGGACAGGTATTTGAACGGCCGGCTGCCGAAGTGCCGACGGAGTACCGGGCCTGCCCCTTGTTGCGGAAGCACATTGCGCTCGGTGCGGTTTTCAAATGCCAGCCGGCGACGCGGGCGGAAGTCGAGCAGCGCATGAACACGTTCAGCGAGAAGCGTTGGGACTCGCAGCCGGCCGCCCCGAGCGCGGGTTGTTGCTTCAAGAATCCGGCCGCGATTCCAGCCGGGCGGCTGATCGAGGAACTGGGGTTGAAGGGTTGCCGCATCGGCGGGGCCATGGTTTCGCTGGAACATGGAAACTTCATCGTCAACGACGGTCGGGCCTCCGCGTCGGATGTGCTGAGCCTGCTGGCCCTGATCCGGGAACGGGCCCGAACCGAACGGGGGATCGAACTGGAAACAGAAGTGGAAATCGTGGGGGAGGACTAGTCCGGGATGAAGCCGAAACTGAATATCACCGTGATGCTGGGCGGGCCCAGTGCCGAGCGCGAAGTCTCGTTGAGTTCCGGCGCCGCCGTAGCGACAGCGTTGCGTTCGCTGGGGCATTCCGTCGTGGAATTGGATCCGCGCACCCCGGGCTGGCGGCTCGCGCCGGAAACCCAGGTGGTTTTTCTTGCCCTGCACGGGACTTATGGCGAGGACGGCACGGTGCAGGCGGAACTGGATCTTCTGGGCGTGCCCTACACGGGCTGCGATGCGGCGGCGAGCCGGATCGGCTTTGACAAGGTGCTGACGAAGCAGCGTTGTGTGGCGGCGGGCGTGCCGACGGCGCGGTCGCTCGTGTTGGACGCGGCGAAGATTCCCTGGCCCATGGGTTGGAATCCGCCGCTCGTGATCAAGCCGGTGCGTCAGGGGTCCAGCGTTGGACTCCAATTCGTCGAGCGCGTCGAGGAGTGGGGGAATGCGCTGGCCGAGGCGTTGCGCCACGATTCCCAGGTTTTGGTGGAAGAAAAAATCATCGGGCGCGAATGCACAGTCGGCATCCTGGGCGACGAGCCCCTGCCCATCGTCGAGGTGCGGCCGAAAACGGGGGTGTATGATTACCGCACGAAATACAGCGCGGGGGCGGCGGAATATTTTTGCCCGGCGCCCTTCGATCCCGCGACCACGACCCGGGTGCAGCAGGCCGCCCGCGGCGCTTTTCAAGCCATCGGTGGGCGCGATTACGCGCGGGTGGACGTGATGGTTCGCGCGAACGGGGAGCCCGTGGTGTTGGAAGTCAACTCATTGCCCGGCATGACCGCGACGAGTTTGCTTCCGAAAGCGGCGGCGGCGGCCGGCATTGGCTACGCGGAATTGTGCCAGCGGATGGTGGATCTGGCGCTCGGTAGGATGAAAAACTAGAAATCCAAAATCCAAAAAGACGCAAGCGTGCGCGAGGCACCCGGGATCTTCGGCATTTTTAGATTTCAATTTAGCATTTTGAATTGATGGCGATGTGGTTCAGACGAAAACCAGTTAATCGGCGGTTGGGTCGCGTGCATGTGTTGGACGTGAAGTTACGTTCCGACCAGGTTCGGCAGGCCCGATTGCGGTGGAGTCTGCGGGCGGTCAGCGTGATTTTGGCAATGGGATGCGGCTTCTATGTGCTGTGGCGGGCTGGCGATTGGGCGCTGAACCGCTTGGTTTATCAGAATCCGGCCTTTGCCGTCAGCGACATCGACGTGGAGACCGACGGCGTGATTGCCAAGACCCAACTGCGGCGTTGGACCAACGTGCGCGAGGGCGATAACCTGCTCGCCCTTGATCTGGCGCGGGTCCAGCAAAACCTGCGGCGCGTTCCCTACCTCGCCTCGGTTTCCGTCGAACGCATCCTGCCGAAAACTCTGCGCGTGCGAGTGACGGAGCGGGAAGCGATAGCCAAAGTCCAGGTGCCCCGGCCCCGGCCTGGCGGCGGCTCGGACATGCAGGTTTTTCATCTCGACCCGGAAGGTTTTGTGATGCGGCCAATTGATCCGCGCCTCCGTGCAACTCCCGTTGGACCGGGGGAGGACGCGCTCCCGGAACTGGCCGGACTGAAGCTTACGGATTTGCAGGAGGGCCGGCGACTGGTGGCTGCGCAAGTGACGGCGGGATTGCACCTGATTTCCGACTTTGCCTGCTCGCCGATGGCGGGTTTGGTGGATTTACAGCGGGTTGACCTCAGCGCGCCCGAGGTCCTGGTCGTGACCACCGGGCAGGGGAGCGAAGTCACCTTTGCCCTGCAGGATCTGGATCGGCAATTGCGCCGCTGGCGCGAGATTCACGACAAGCTCCAGCAGAAGAAGAGCCGGCTCGTGTCGCTGGATCTGGCCGTGCCGAACAACATCCCGATGCGTTTTCTCGAAGGCGACCCGCAGCCTGTGCCGGCCCCCAAACCGCCCAAACCGCTCCGAAGCAAGAAAAGACATGTTTGATTCCTCCTCCATAATCGTCGGTCTTGAGATTGGAACATCCAAGATTTGCGCCGTGGTCGGCGAAATGAATGACGAGGGCGCGCTGAATGTGATCGGCGTCGGTCAAGCCCGGACTCGGGGCGTGCGCAAGGGCGAGATCATTGACGCCCGGACCGTCGAGGACGACGTGCGGCACGCGATTGTCGAGGCGGAGCAGATGGCGGATGTCGAGATTCGCAGCGTCTATCTCGGAGTGACGGGCGGACACATTCGCGGCTTCAACAATCGCGGGGTGCATCCGGTGGTTTCTTCGGATCGCGAGATTTCCGAAGAAGACGTGCTGGATGTGGTGAAGAATGCCAAGGCGATCAATCTGCCCCAGGACAACATGGTGTTGCACGCCATCCGTCAGCATTTCCTCGTGGACGGTCACGAGGGCGTCACCGATCCCGTGGGCATGCTCGGGGCGCGCTTGGAGGTGGATGTGCATGTGGTCCACGGCCATTTGAACCGGTTGCAGAACGCCATTCGCGTCGTCAAGGGCATGCAGTTGGAAGTGAACGAAGTGGTCTTCAACGGCCTGGCCTCCTCGCTGGCGGTGCTGACCAACACGCAGAAGGAGCTCGGCGCCCTGGTGATCGACATTGGCGGCGGGACGACCGATTACGCCGTCTATTCGGGCGGCGTGATCAAGCATACCGGCGTGCTGGCGGTCGGCGGCGATCACGTGACGAATGATCTCGCGTTTGGCCTGAAAGTGCCGCAGGGCCGGGCCGAACAGCTCAAGATCGAGAATGGCTCGGCGTTGGTGGATGACGCAGTCCGCGGTCAGACCATGAACATTACCAGCGAACTCGGCCTGCCGCTCAACACCGTCAATCTGGAGCATCTCCGTCGCATCATGGCCATGCGGCTCGAGGAAATATTTCAACTCATCGCGCAGGATTTGGCGCCGGCGGGACTGCTGGAGTACTTGCGCGCGGGTGTGTTTCTGTGCGGCGGTGGCGCCCGGATCCCGGATATCGCCCGGCTCGCCGAGCAGGTGCTTGAACTGCCGGTTACCATTGGGAAAACCAGCTCGGTGAGCGGCCTGAAATCCACTTTGGATCAACCCGAATTCGCCACCGCCATCGGGTTGGTGAAGTTCGGCTCGTTCAAGTTCCGCAAACGCGAGGCGCGACCCTCCCTCGGCCAGAATTTGAAAAACGTCCTCAGCAAACTTCTCCCCCGTTGACCCGCAACCGCCATGGACCCCGAGACCACCTCCCCCCTGCCGCCGCCGCCGACGGCGGGCCAGTCACCATCCGTCAGCCTGTTCGGCATTGGCACGGCCGGCATCGCGATGGCCGCACAGATGGCATCGGAAGTATGTCCCGGCGCCCGCTTTGTGGCCGTCAACACGGACCGTTCCGGGCTGGCTTCCGGCGTCGAGACGATCTCGCTTGAAGGCAAGCGCCTGCGCGGGCTGGGGGCCGGGGGCGATCCTGAGCGTGGGCGGCAACTGGCCGAAGAACATTTCGAGCAACTGAAAGCGGCCTGTGCCGGGGCGGCGGTCGTTTTTCTGGTGGCTGGTCTGGGGGGGGGCACGGGCACGGGGGCAAGCCCGGTGCTGGCTCGCGCTGCCCGCGAGAGCGGCGCGCTCGTGCTGGCCTTCGTCACGCTGCCCTTCGATTGCGAGGGCAATCAGCGGCAGCACCATGCCCGGCAGGGCCTCGATCAACTCACGAGCACCGCCGACGGCGTGATTTGTTTGCCGCATCAGAAAGCCGCCAAGTTGCTCGATGAACATGCCGGCTTTGCAGACACGTTCCGCGCTTCCGCGCACCTTTTGCTGGATGGCGTGCGTGGCGTCTGGCGCTTGTTGACGCACCGGGGCTTGATCGAGATTCACTTCGAGCAACTGTGCGCCGTGCTCCGTACGGGCGGCGGTGAGTGCAGTTTTGCCACCGTCGAATCCGCCGGAATCACCCGCGCCCGGGATGCCATTGAAAAGCTGTCCGCCCATCCCTTGCTTGACGGGGGCCAGACGCTGGCGGCGGCGGAGACCGTGCTGGTCAGTTTGATGGGCGGGCCAGATCTAACTCGGGCCGACGTGGACCGGGTGATGGCGGACCTGAAGGAACATTGCCCGCACGCGCGCATCATCATGGGCGCGGCGGTGGATGAATCTTTCCGCGACCGCTTGGCGGTGACCGTGATTGCCACCGGCCGCCCGCGGCGTGCTGCCGCGAAAGCGGCCTCCGGCAGAAACGAAGCTGCCGCGTCGTCCGAAGCCATGCCGGGCTTCGAGACCGAATTGCTGCACCCCACCAAGCCGGAGCGTCCGGGGGCCCGCCTTTTACCGCCCGCCCCGGCATTGACCCCGGAGCAGCGCGAGCAAATTCTTGCCCAGCAGACGGGCAAGAGCAGTCGCGCCCGCAAAGCCGGCCCCCGGCTGAAGCAGAGCACCCTCCCCCTCGACATTGTGAACAAGGGCCGGTTCGACAAGAGCGAACCGACGATTCACAAGGGCGAGGACCTCGATCTCCCAACGTATGTGCGGCGTGGCGTGGCGCTGAACTAACACGATCGGTCTCGGAAGCAAATTCAGCTTTAGGCCGGCAGCGTTCTGTCACATGCTCTGCGTGTGGAAGCCGCGCCCATTTTCGCCATCCTGGTTGTCCTGGTTTGCGCCGGGGCGAGTTTCTTTTTTGCGCTGGCGGAGACAGCGCTTTTTTCGCTGAGCAAATGGCAGGTGGGCGAACTCGCCCAACGGCCCGGCCGGGCCGGCAGCGTTGCGACTCGATTGCTCGCGGAGCCGCAGGACCTGCTGGCGACCATGGTGCTGGGCAATACCTTTGCCAACGCCGGCATGTTGGCGGTGGGCCTCTGGCTCGCCCTTGGCAGCCGGGGGCCGCTGGCGGGAACGGTGCTGACGGTGGCGGCGGTGCTGTTGCTCGCGCTGTTCTTCGGGGAGGTGCTGCCGAAAACCCTCGCGGTGCGCCGGCCCGAGGTCTGGTCCTTGCGCGTGGCGCGACCGCTGGCTGGGTTGCACCGGGTCGCCCGTCCGCTCCACCAACTGGCCCAACGGCTCAATCTTGCCCTGCTCCGGGCGGTGATTCCGGCTTCGGTGAAACCGCAACTGGCGTTGACGGACGCCGATTATCAGGAATTGGTCGAGTTCGCATTTCAGCAGGGGAACCTGGCGCAGTCCGCGCGCGACATCATTCTACAAATCGTCAAACTGGACCGGCGCACCGTGCAGGACGTGATGCGGCCGCGGGCGCAGATGGCGGCCATTCCGGATGACCTGACGCCCGCCGAAATGATCGCCGTCGCACGGCAGTCCCGGCATCGGCGGCTGCCCATGTTCGACGAAACGCCCGACACGATCGTGGGCATTCTGAACACGCGAGCCTTGCTCTTGGATCCGGACGTCGACCTGGCGGAGGCGATTGAGTTCCCGTCGTTCGTGCCGGAGACCATGAACCTATTGCAGCTGTTCAAAAGCCTGCAACGCCAGCAGCGCGGGATGGCCATTGTGCTCGACGAGTTCGGCGGAGTGGCCGGGCTGGTGACGATGGAGGACATTCTCGCCGAACTGGTCGGCAAGCTTCATCATCCGGTCGCCAGCGAGGGGTTTGTCATGGAGAAATTGGGGCCGGGGCGCTGGCGCCTGAACGGAACGATGCGGCTGGATGACTTTCGGCGGGAGTACCACGAGCTGGGTGAGGTTGCAGGCATCGAGACCATGGGTGGTTTGCTGTTGAAACTCCTCGAGGTGGTGCCGGGCACGGGTGAGTCAGCGGTCTTCCGGGGATTGAAACTCACGGCGCACGCGGTGGACGAACGACGCGTGCGGGAGGTGTTGGTGGAAAAGGTCAAATGACGTGAACAACCATTCAGCCACCAAGCCGGAATTTCGCTTACCCGCCGCGCAATTGTCGGGCTGTGCGCTTGGAGGCGGGTTTGGGGTGTGGCTCATGCGCGGTCCTTTCTAATCATGGAAACCAACGTGTTCGTTTGGATTCTGCTGTTGGGCTGTCTGGGCTTGTCCTTCTGGTTGTCCGGCATGGAGGCAGGTGTGATGGCTTTGAGCCGGTTGCGGATCCGGCAACAGATGCGCGCGGGCCGTCCCTCGGCCAAAGTGCTGCATCAATTTCTGGAGAATCCGGAAAATTTCCTTTGGACGATTGTTGTCGGCAATACGTTGGTGAACTTTGTGGTGTTGGGATGGTTTTTTTCCACCTTGTACGCGCACATTTCCCTGCGTTCCGGATGGTTTGCGGTGTGGTTTGCCTCGGTGGGCATGGTGTTTTACACCTTTTTTGATTTGCTGCCCAAGATGCTGTTTCGCGCCTATCCGAACCGCCTGTGCCTGGCCTTGGCGCGGCCCTTTCGGTGGCTGCACATTGGGCTGCGACCGTTGGTGGCGGTGGTGGAATGGGGCTCGCGGGTCTTGTTGCGCTGGTCGGGGGGGAGAATTTTTGCCGGCCATCTCTTCGGCAACCGCGAGGAGTTGCGGTTCGTGACCCAGGATTCCGGCCCAGTGATCAGCAGTGATGAACGGGTGATGATCAACCGGGTGCTTGACCTTGAAAATCTCACGGTGCGACAAATTGCCAAGCCCCTGGCCGAGGCGACGACCATTTCGGTGGAAGCCACCGTCGCCGATGCCCTGATGCTGTTCCGCGCCAGCGGACGGACGCGATTGCCGGTCTGGCAGCAAACCACGGGCGGGCGGCGCATTGCCGGTCTGGTGAGCGCGGAGGGCCTGATCTTCAATGCGCAGTTGGATCCCGCGCGTAAAATCTCCGAGTTTATCGTCCCGGCGCTCTTTGTGGATGAGACGATGCGGCTGGATGTGGCATTGGAGCGGTTGCAACGGGGCGGCCAGCGGTTGGCGGTGGTGCTGGGACGCGATGGGCGGGAGGTCGGGATTGTGAGCCTGGCGGACATGCTGACAACCATCTTCGGAGAGGTGAAATTGTAATGGACTGGCATCACCTTTGGATCCTCGCCTTGAAAATCCTGGCCGTGCCGCTGCTCGTGGCGCTGAACGGCTTC
>CAZIJO010000074.1:0-23955 GCA_964539515.1 uncultured Bifidobacterium sp.
ATCGCCGTAAATCTCCGACGTGGACGCGATCAGGAAGCGGGCGTGCTTGTTCATCGCGAGGCCGAGGGCCTTGTGCGTGCCCAGCGAGCCGACCTTGAGGGTTTGAATCGGCACGTTGAGATAATCAATCGGGCTGGCGGGGGAAGCAAAATGCCAGACGTAATGGACCGGGCAGTCCAGGAAGATGAACTCGGTCACGTCCTGCTCGATGAACTTGAATTTCCGGTTGCCGCCCAGGTGCGCGATATTGTCCACGCTGCCGGTGATGAAGTTATCCAAGCCGATGACCTTGTGACCCCGGGCGAGCAACAAGTCAGTGAGGTGCGAGCCCAGGAAGCCGGCGGCTCCGGTAACGACCGAAGTGGGTGACGGGCGACGGGAGGGAGTTTTTGTTGGCATAGGGTATTTGGATGAGGGAAGGCGGTGGACGGGTCGCAGAGCAGGTCACTTCGCGCCGGTGCCGCCGAACACAGCCGGCAAGGTGCGCAGCAAAATCTTGAAATCCAGCCAGAGCGACCAGTTGTCAATGTATTCGAGGTCGAGACGAACCCAGTCCTTGAAATCGAGGATCTGATTGCGCCCGCTGACCTGCCAGAGGCAGGTGAGGCCGGGTTTGACGCTCAGCCGGCGGCGATGCGCCAGATCGCTGATGCGCCGGATCTCGTCCACCGGCAACGGGCGGGGGCCCACCAGGCTCATCTCCCCGCGCAAGACGTTGTAGAGTTGCGGCAGCTCATCCACACTGAATTTGCGCAGCCATTTGCCAATCGGCGTGATCCGCGGATCCTTGGTGATCTTGAAAACCGGGCCGCGCATTTCGTTCATGGCCTGCAGTTCGTGTTTGAGCTGCTCCGCGTTGGTGACCATGGTGCGGAATTTGTAAATGGTGAAGGGTGCGCCGTTGAGACCCGAGCGCGCCTGGCGGAAGAAGATCGGGCCGGGCGATGTCAGTTTGACAATCAGCGCCACCACCGCGAGCGGAATGGCGAGGAGCACCAGCAGCAGCAAGGCGCCGGCGAAATCAATTCCCTGTTTGACCACCCCCTGCCATGAAGTCTCGGGTGTGGAACGGAACACCAGAACCGGCCGGCCATAAAAATCATCCAGCCGGGTGCGGGAAATCTCGGTTTTGAAAAAGTCGGCGACCAGCCAGGCTTCCACCCCCTCGATTTCGCACGCCTGGACCACGGCCTCCGCGCGGTCAAAGTGGGTGTGGCGGGTGCTGAGGATGACGCCGTTGACCGAATGTTCGTGCAGCCGCACAACAAACTGGTCGAGATTCGTGTGGTTCAAATCGAGTTCGGCGACGACATCCACCCCTGATTCCGGGCGGGCGCGAATTTCCGCCCGCAAACTCGCGGTTTCCTCAGGCGTGCCGACAAGGAGATAACGCCGGAACTGGGACTGCCCCATCTTGCTCTTGAACGCGACCAGCAGGATTTCCTCCTTGAGATAGATCAATGCGAAACTAATGAATCCAAACCAGATGGGGACCGAGCGCGCGATGTAGAGGCGGGTAAAGAACGGGGCCAGGGTCAGACCGAGCGCGACGAACAGGCAGCCCTTGAACAACGGCCAAAGGGTCCGCCGCCGTGGGGCGAGGAGGGGGCGGTCATAAAACCCCTGGGCTTCCAGGACGAGGGGCGCCACGGGAATAAGCACCAACCAAAACCAGAAGAACGTCCCGAAGGGCTCCACCGGCGGTAAATTGAGCTTGTCGAGGAAAAAGGGAGAAGCCCGCAATTCGTAGGCAAGCCAGAAGCTGAGCCCAAAGATGCAGGCATCCACCATCTGGTGGATTTGCATCCGCAATTGGCGGTCACGACGCAGCATGGCTATTTACGGCAGTAAACGGCTCAAGGTTGGGTGGCCGCGAGCTGGGCCTTGGGTTTGGGTGTCAATTGAAACTCCGGCGCGGACGCCGCAATCAGTTGTTTCAGGCGCTCATAGGTCGCGTCCTCCTGGCCGGGCGGACAGACCGCGAAATAGCTGATGTAAGCCCATCGTTGCAAGACGCCGGTCGTCACCAGTTGGCGCGCCATGGCCCACATGCGTTCCAATCCGCTCTCGGTGGCGCTGAGGACGCCGTCCGCCACGAACCAGTAAACATAAATCCCGCGCATTTCCGCCACGCGACCCTCCTGCTGAACTGGACGCGAAGCGACATATTTGACCACCGGCAGGTCGTAAGGCGCCGGCCGTTCCATCCGGATCGTCTCTTCGCGCGTTGCGTTGCTATCAATCGCCCAGCCCATCCCGGTGAGACAAAACTCCGGCTTGTGCAGGCTGGTGCGGTCCGTACCCATCAAGACAACCGTCACTTGGGCCCAGAACTTGTCCGGCGCCGTGTAGCGACGCGATCCGTAACTGGTATCCGACGGCAGGGTATTGGTGACGATTTCACTTTGCTCCAGCCATTCCGAGGTGTAGTCGAGGACGGTTTCGGGCAAGACGACTTCGACATTCCGGCTGTTGGCCAGCGGCCGGGTTTTTACGCCGGGCGGCCCGAGTTTTTGCCGGGCTTTGAACTCCAGCAGCAAACCGGCGCTGCCGCCGATGAGCAGCAAGCCGAGGATGGCAAAAATCCATTTCGTCTTCGTCCTATTCATGCGCGCTTCGATTCCGCGCCGCCGGACATTGCGGTTGGCGACGGCCGTTCCGGCTGGTCTTCGAGCCAGCGGGAAATGTACATCAAGCCCACGAAAACCGGCACGTAGGGCAGCAAACTGAAAAACGTGTTTTCGTGCACGAAATTCCCCGTGCGCTGACCGAAGAATTCGCCGGCAGCGATGATCAGTGACAGGCGCAACACGTTGCCGATCACGGCCAGCGGCACCGCCGACGCGATCATCACCGCGCGCTTCCATGGCGACTGAAACACCACGAAGCCAACCGCCGTCGCCGCCAGCAGCGTGGAGGTCAGGCTGCGAATTCCGCTGCAGGCCGCGGCCACTTCGAATTGATAGGTCCCCAGGCTGTTGAAGAGCTGCGTCCCCACCCGCAGGACCCCGATCCCCAATACGTCATCGAACAGATGCTCAACAATCCACGACACCAAGAGGCGCAGCGGAAAAGTGATTTTGGCGGCGTATGAACCCAGCGGGACCATGAAGGCGAACAGAAAAAAAGGAAAGAAACTTGCCCGCAACCAGCGGGTGCCCCAAACCAACCCGGTCAAGGCATAAATCCCCAGGAACAGCGCCACAATGGAGATGCGGGCTTGCTGCACAACATAACCCAGAATGTGCAGGGCCAAGGCCGCCGACAGGAACAGCAACCCCGGCCACCACCCGCGCAACGGCTGGGCCAGCAATTCCTGGCGTTTCCACCAGAACAATCCGGCCACGAGAAAGGGAATGATCAACCCCTGTCCGTCCTCACCTTCCAACCCCGACGCGCTGTAGGCTTGATACATCCACACCATCAGCGACGGCGATTTGGCGTAACCCAAGGTGGAGTTGCCCAGAAAATGGAACAACGCCAGCCATGCGCCCAGTAGCAGGAAGAAAAGTCCTTTATCCGGCAGCTGTCGCCAAGCAGTCCGAATTTCTTCCGACAAGCCCTCCGCCGGAAGGGCCGTCGCTGTCTGATTCAGAGTGTTCACTAATGGTTTTACCAAACTTATTGATGCCAAATTACCCGCTATTGCTCAAACATATTCTTGGCAATCCGCGTGCCAGATTGGCGCCGTTCCCGCACGCGAGCCGATCTCCCGGCAGTCTTTCAGCCGGCCCAAACCCGCCGTACCCACCAAGCCCAATCACCCCGGGAAAAGTAACAGAATTAGTCGTCAACTTCCTTGGTCCTCGGTCACGGCAGTGCCTGGCAGCCATGCCTTTCCGCGCAAACCATCGCGCAAAAGGTAATACAGGAAGAGCGAATTCCACTTGAGGTAACGAGGCCCGAGCCGGCGCGGTTCGGAGATCATGCGATAGAGCCAGGTCAATCCGTTCCGCTGCATCCAGACCGGCGCGTCGGGTTTGGTGCCCGCGTTGACATCGAAGGCAAAACCCACCGCAAATACCACCCCCCGGCGGATGAGAGCTTTGTTGCGATGAATCCAATCCTGTTGTTTGGGCGTCCCCAGCCCCACCCAGATGAAATCCGGCCCGAGGCGGTTGATTTCCTCCAGAATGGCCGGTTCTTCCTCACGCCGAAAGTAACCGGAACATTTGCCGGCAACTTGAAGCCCGGGATTCTCTGCGCGAAAGGCGGTTTCGAGGCGCGCGACACACTCCTCCGAGCCGCCCAAAAAGTAGTGCGTGATCGGCCCCGGACTGGCCCGGACGCAATACCGCATGAAGGCCGGACCGTAGATCCGGTCTTTGAGCTTGGTGCCTTGCAGGTTCAAACACCAGATCAGCGGCATGGCGTCCGGCACGAAGTGGTCAAAGCACGCTGTGATTCTGCGAAACGCCGCCTCGTGCCGCCGCATGGTAACGATCTGCGTGTTGGTAAAATCCACCGCCACCGTCCGGCCGCGCCGCGCCATGGCCTGGGATCGCGCCGTGAAGTTCGCGTAGTTCGTGCACTCGAGCGGCGTGCCCAGCACATGTCGCACTGGGTCCGCCGGCATGTCGCCACCCTGGGTCATGGTCAAATCGCTGGTCCGGTCCCGGTTTGCCGGTCAGCCCGCGACGGGTGACCGCGCCAGTTTCTCCAGGATTTGATCCAGCGAAATGGTGATTCGCCAGTCGGAGAAATGGGTCTGAAACTTGGTCAAATCACTGATGTAACAGATATGATCGCCGACCCGGTTCTGGTCCACATAGCGCGTGGTGATTTTCTTTCCCAGCAGGGCCTCAATTTTGGCGATGCATTCGAGGATCGAAGCGCTGTTGCCGCGCCCGCCTCCGAGGTTATACACCTCCCCAGGGCGCGGGTTGCGCGCGAAGGCCTGGAAGGCCGAAATCACATCGGCACTATGAATCTGGTCGCGCACCTGTTTGCCTTGATAGCCGAAAATCGTGTAGGTCTCGCCCGACTGGGCCACTTTGAACAGGTAGGAAAGAAAGCCGTGCAACTGGACGGCGGAGTGATGTTCGCCCGTGAGGCAACCCCCGCGAAAAATGCCAACCTTCAACCCAAAGTAGCGGCCGTATTCCTGGGCCACCACATCCGCCGCCGTTTTGCTCGCGCCAAATAAACTGTGCAGGGTGCGATCGATGCGACAATCCTCGCGAATGCCATTGTAATCCTCGGCACGGGCATAGTCCCAGCGGGTGGGAAGTTCCTTCAGGGGCAATTCGTTCGGCGCGTCACCATAAACCTTGTTGGTGGACATGAAAATGAACACGGCGTCGGGATTCGCCTGCCGGGTTGCTTCCAACAGATTCAAAGTCCCCACGGCGTTCACATCGAAATCCACGAAGGGAATCTCCTTGGCCTTGTCGTGCGACGGCTGGGCCGCGCAGTGGATGATCAGGTCAAATCGTTCCGCTTGAAAAAGTGCGAGGATGCGCTCCCGGTCGCGAATATCCAGAGCCAGATGGGTGAAGCCGCGGGTGGATTGGCGCAGCCGTTCCAGATTCCAAAGGGTGTCGCCGGCGGGTCCGAAAAACTCCCGGCGCAGGTTGTTATCGAGGCCATACACCTGGTGCCCCTCGCGGTCGAAGTGCACCACCGCCTCCGATCCGATCAACCCACTCGATCCAGTCACCAGCACTTTCATGGGTGCGTTTCTTTATGCCGTTCCATCATTTCAACTCCCGAGGAGCGCTGCAAATTAGGTAGGCAACCACGATTCGGCAAGCAAAGTGTTGCGCCGAAACGTAGCGGGTCAGGGGCGTCGGGCCTTGCCGGACCATGGCGATTAAGAGCTTTCCCGGCGGGGCTTTTTCTGGTTAAGCTTAGCCGGGCGGGAAGAATTACCTCGAACTTGAAAAGACCACCGGATCGCGCGCGCTGACACACCATGAAGTTGCTCATCTTCGCTTCCACCCCGCCGCTGCTGAATGGTCAGCCCCAAATGGTCTGGCTCATGTTGGAAGGGCTCGGCGGCGACCGGCGCCGACGAGCCTCCAAGGCCACGCCCGGCGCGGGCGACCTTCACGGCATCGAGTGTTACCACGTCAATCCCCGGCCCTCCCAACGCCGCACGGATAACGGAGATTCTCATGGGCCCAGTCTGTTTCGCCTGCTGCTCGGCTGTGCCGAGGCGATCTGGTGCCGTTTTCGTCATGGCGTACGCACTTTTTATTACATTCCCGCCCCCGGCCAGGCGGCGGCCCTGTATCGCGACTGGCTGGTGCTGCTGCTCTGCCGTCCGTTCTTCAAACACCTGATCCTCCATTGGCAGACCGCCGGTCTGGCCCGGTGGCTCGAAACCGCCATGCCGATGCGGGCCCGTGCCTTGACTTACCGCTGCACCGGTCAGGCCGACCTCAGCATCGTCCTTGCGCGCGGCAACCTGGTGGATGCCGAAAAGTTCCTGCCTCAACGGATCCGGGTGGTCAGCAATGGCATCCCGGATCCTTGCCCCGAATTTCGGCAGGGGCTCCTGCCGCGCCGACGCGCCCGGTCCGCTGCCCGCGATCTGCTCTTCGCCGGCCGTGCGCTCAGTGCCGCGGATTATCAGGATACCGGTGGTGATCCGCAGGTGATCAAAGTTGTATTCCTCGCCCACTGCACGACGGAGAAGGGATTTTTCGACACCGTCCATTCCGTTGTCCTCGCCAATCGTACGCTCATCGGACAAGGGTCGCCCGTCCGCCTGAAGCTGCTCGCCGCCGGCGCGTTTGTGACTGTTGGGGAACGGGCCCAGTTTGACCGGCTGATGACCGACCCGGAATTCGACCGCGCCGTGGCTTATCTCGGGTCCGTTTCGGACGACGGCAAACAGCGCGCCCTCCACGAAGGCGACCTCTTCTGCCTCCCGACTCATCATCCCGGCGAGAATCAACCAATCAACTTGCTTGAGGCCATGGCCTTCGGTTTGCCCGTGGTGACCACCCGGTGGGGTGCACTGGCCGAGATGCTCCCCGCCCATTACCCCGGCGTGGTCCCGATCCGTGCGCCGGAAACAATGGCCGCCGCCATCCTCCAGGTGCTGACCCACGAAACCGGTGAACGCTTCCGTCAGTTGTTCCTCGCGAAGTTTACGCTCGAAGCCCATCTCGCCCGGGTCGCTGAGGCGCTCGTCACCGTTGAGCAACCCAATGCCAGCACGGTCGATTCCTCGGCGCCGGCGGCGCGCTGAAATTCCTCGTCCGCCCGCAAATTCATTGTGCATTGACCTCTGGTCGCTAATTTGAAGCCGGTGAAGATCGGAATCCTCCAACTCAGCTCGACGATTGGCGACTTCGAGGCCAACCGGCAAAAACTCGTCGCCGGCTACGAGCAAGCCGTGCAGCAGGGCGCCGAGTTTGTCATTGCACCGGAACTCTTCCTGTGCGGCTATCCGCCCCGCGATTTGCTGCTGCGCCCGGATTTCATTCAAGCCAACCTCGCCACCCTGGCCCAAACCGCAACGTCCGTGGGTGCGGTGCCCCTCTGCGTCGGTTTCGTGGACCAAAACCCCACCCGGCCGGGGCGCTCCCTCTTCAACTCCGCCGCTGTCCTGCAAAATGGGGAAATCATCTGGCGGCAGGCCAAATCGCTGTTGCCGACTTACGACGTGTTTGACGAGGATCGCTACTTCGAGCCGGCCAAAAATCCCGCGCCCTTCCGGTTCCAGGACCGCCTGCTCGGCATCACGATTTGTGAAGACATCTGGAACGATGAGGATTTCTGGGCCGACCGGCGTTATCGCCGCGACCCGGTGAAGGAACTGATCGCCCAGGGGGCGGACCTGATCCTGAACCTGTCCGCTTCGCCGTGGCACGTCGGCAAAGAACAGACGCGGCTCGCGATGCTCCAACGTGTCGCCCGCGACGAACGCGTGCCGCTCGTCGAGGTCAACGTCGTCGGGGCCAACGATGAACTGATTTTCGACGGGCACAGCGTCGCGCTCAACCGGCAAGGCGAAGTCCTCGCGCTCGGCCGCGGCTTTGCCGAAGAAGTGTTCGTCGTGGAAGTGGACGGGCCGACGCCCATCACGAAGCCGAACTGGCCGCCGAAGGAGGAGCAACTGTTCCGTGCGCTCTCGCTCGGCATCCGCGATTACGTTCACAAGTGCGGGTTCAAGTCGGTGGTGCTGGGGTTGTCCGGCGGTATTGACTCGGCGCTCACCGCGGTGCTGGCCGTGGATGCGCTCGGCGCGGACAAAGTCCTGGGCGTCTCGATGCCGGCCCGCTATTCGAGCCGCGGCAGCCTCACCGACGCCGAGGTCCTCGCGAAAAACCTGGGCATCCGCTACGAAGTCATCCCGATCGAACCGGCGTTCAAAGCCGTCGAAGGCCAGCTGGCCAAGGTCTTTGCCGGCACGAAGCCGAACGAGGCGGAGGAGAACATCCAATCGCGCTTGCGGGGGGTCACGCTCATGGCGCTCTCGAACAAGTTCGGCTCTCTGGTGCTGACCACGGGCAACAAATCCGAAATGGCCGTCGGCTACTGCACGCTTTACGGCGACATGTGCGGCGCGCTGGCCGTGATCGCCGACGTGTTCAAGACCGAGGTTTACAACGTGGCGCGCTGGGTCAACCGCGACCGCGTCCTCATTCCCACCGACTCGATCACCAAACCGCCCAGCGCGGAACTTCGCCCCGACCAGAAGGATCAGGATTCACTTCCCCCTTATGAGGTGCTGGACGCAATTCTTCAGCACTATGTGGTGGAGCACTTGAGCAAGGACGAGATCATCCAGCGCGGTTTTGCGCCCGCCATCGTCAACGATGTGATCAACAAGATCACGTTCACCGAATACAAACGACGCCAGGCGGCGCCGGGCTTGAAGGTTTCGCCGCGCGCCTTCGGCATGGGCCGCCGCAATCCCATCGCCCAGCGCTTCCGCGCTACGCGTTAGCCCGGGCGGCTTGTGAGCAATTGGAACGCGAAAGGTTTTCCTTACCCCAAAGTGCAGGAGGTAAGCTTTTCCGGGATGAGGGGTCACCCTATTGACCACTGACGGTCATTGCCCATGCAAGGGAGGCCGCCAAAACTTCGGGTGGGGTATTCCCCGCCCGATTTATCAGGCGATGAGACGCGGGGATCAGTGCGAGCCGATCTGTCAGCGTGAGCAAAACTGGAAGCGATTTCCGGAAACTCTTGGCGAGGCTTACGTCAATGCGGGGTGGCAAGTGTCGGCGTATTGTTTGATCGAGATTGCAGGGGCGGCTGATGAAGGAGACGGAAGCAGACACTGGGTACGGTGAAATGGATTGCGGTGCGACTATGAATAGGCAAGCTGTGGGATATGAACCGCCGGCGATGCAGGCGGCGCAGTGGGAAGCTAAACCGAGATCGCATGAGTGTGCAATACCAAGAACCCCTTTCGACCCCTTTCTGGATTAGAACTGGGCAGTCCAACTAAAGCCGACAGTATATTCTCTTGGTTCCAGAACCAATCCGACTCCGTCATGATCTTGGCGCGGATTTGTCATTTGCCCTGACTACCTTTGGCAGGGAGTACGTGCTATTTTAGTCCATGCAGGTTCGTCGCACGATCACATTGAGTTTCTCTTTATGCGTAATTTGCGGAGCTCTTGCCGCGATACTGTGCTGGCCTTCCAATCGCACATCTGAACCAATGTTCCAAGGCAGAACCTTGAGCTATTGGCTTGATTTCCTTAATAACCCTAGCAAAGACTGGGAACACCGGGAGGACGCCGCCATAGCAGTACGACACATCGGCACGGACGCTCTTCCGTTCCTCTTGAAATGGATGCGGGATGAAACGCCGCCATGGCGACTCAAGCTAAACACCACACTTGGCAAACTGCCCAAGCCAATTAGGACCATTCCCTTTGTAGCCTCATTCATTGAGACCAAACCTGACTACAGTCCGCTAGCCGTCGCTGGATTCTCGATTCTGCGGTCTGAAGCGTCATCGGCGGTTCCGGAGTTGACGCGTGTGATGAACCGAACCCGCTACTACAGCAGACAGCGGCGGGCTATCCAGGCCCTGGCCAGCATCGGCAATGAGGGGCTGGAGCCTTTGTTGCAAGCCTTGGTGGATCCAAAAATTCAAGACCGCGCACTGATCGCAAAAGAAATTGGGTGGATGGGTTGTCTGGGCACGAATGTCGTTACCGCTATTCCATTTTTGATCCGTTGTGTTGGAGATACAAACCTTCATTGTCGTAACGAGGCTGTTAAAGCGCTGGGAGATTTGGCACTTGAACCTCAAATCTCGATTCCAACCCTGACAAATTGCTTGGAAAACTCAGGTTGGTCCTATCTACGTGTAATGGTGATAGAAGCCATCGCCCGATTTGGAACGAACTCTCTTGTGGCGATCCCATCGCTTGTACGTGCCCAAGATGATTCAGATCCGTTTGTCCAAACTGCGGCGAGTATTGCCTTGAAAAAAATTGCGCCCGAGAAAAGTCGAGTAGTCTCAAGTCTCCCCTGACATGCCCGTCAATTAGATGTGTGTGTCCCGTTTGATCATCTCTGTCCTTGCCATAATTCAGTCAGCAATCAGCGTGCAGGCTTTTGGAGGACGATCAATTCGCATGGCATTTGCCCCTGTTCAAGGGGCATGCCGTACGGCGCTGGCTTAACAGCGGCAAACTTGGCACGTAGATCGCCGCGAAGGTGGGCACCAATTTGAGCGACTCGCCTCCCTGAAACCGCCCGCTTATTTCGCGAACGGTAACGCCACGATGGAGGCCGCGCATTCGCCGCCGCCGGTTCGCAGCCGTAGCTCAGTGCCGACCGCATTCGCTTCGCGCCGCACGTAGCCCAACGCGATGGTGGCGTTGAGCGTGGGCGAATGGAGGGCGCTCGTGACGTGGCCGACTTCTTTGCCCGCATGGAATAGTTTGTCGCCTTTCGCGGGCAGGGTCGGCGGTTCCTCCGCCAGCCGCAGGCCGCGCAGTTCACGGTTCACATGCCCGATGCTGTGGATGCGGTTGATGACTTCCTGCCCGATGTAGCAACCCTTCTGGTAACTCACCGCCCGCGCCTCGATACCGCACTCCAGCGGAAGGTTCGATTCGTCCATGTCCACACCGAAACGCGGGATGCCTGCCTCGACGCGCGCGATCTCGAAAGCCGTCCAGCCACAGGCAAGCCCACCCACGGCTTTCGCGGCGGCAATCAGTTTGTCGGCCACGGCCCCGAGGGCAGCGGTGGGGACGAAGAGATCGAAGCCAGCGTTCGTTGCCGTTGGCGCTTCCTCGCCTCCCGCCGAAGGAGGAGAGGGTCGGGGAGAGGAGGCCTGATTGTTCTGCGGCGGCCCCTCTCCCTGGCCCTCTCCCCGCTCCTGCGTCGCGGGGCGAGGGAGAAAAAGTCGCGGTTGGTTCATCACGTAAATCTCGCCCAGCGTGGCGTCGGTAATCTTGACGAAGCTGAATTCCCGCGCCGGGATTTCCGCAAGCAATCCCAAGGCGCGCACGACCGCTTCCGACTGCGGCCCTTGCACGCTGAGCAGGCCGTAGTGCGGTGCGACATCCACCACCTGCACGTCGTCCGCGACAAGGTATTTCTCGAGTCGCGCAGTGACGGTTGCGGTGAGGCCCGGCTCGAAATCGAGGAGCAACTCGTCGGGCAGCGCGAAGACATTCAGGTCGCTCTGCATTTTGCCCTTGGCGGTGACGAGCGCGGCGTAACAACCCTCGCCGGGGCGCAGGCGTTTCACGTCGTTGGTGATCTGACCGTGCAGAAAGCGCACGCGATCGGCGCCGGTGAGGCACAGGCGGCTGCGAAAACTCAAGTCGAGCACGCCGGCGGTCTGGCGCAACGCGGCTTGTTCGGCCAGGACGGCACCGTAGTCAGCCACAATCTCGGCGCCGTTCAGGGACGCGAGATGGGCGCCGAGGCTTTGGTGAAATTCGCGCAAGGACAATGGGGTGGCTGTATTCACACTAGATGTTCCGTCGCAGCGCGCCGACTTGGCAAGGTAGGAGCCGACGTGAGGAGGCTCTATTTTCCTTCGCGGATCGGCCGGGAAAACCGGGAGGTTTGAAACTCCTTATGTCGTCTCCTACGATGAATTGGAGAGTCTTCACAGACCGGCTCCTAGCTGACGACGCGCATCTGCACGGCGTCCACGATCTGATCGCCGACGAGGATGGAACTCACGATGACGACGGTGTGGCCGGGTTTGAGGTGGCCCTGGGCGACGAGGACGCCAAGGGCGATACCAATGGTGTTGGTGGGATTGATGAGGTCGAATGGGATGACCACCGGCGTCACGCCCCAGCTCAGGCTCAGTCCCCGCGCCACCGGGTCGTTGGCGCACAGGCCATAAATCTTCGAGTACCGCGGGCGCAGCCAGCCGGTGTACCGCGCCATGCTGCCGTGCCGGGTGAACACGAGGATCGCCTCGGCCTTGAGTTCGTTGGCCATGACCACGGCGCTCTTCACCACTTTCTGGCGCGGCTGCGTGAGTTCGGCCGCCTCAAAAAAGTTCGCGCCCCCGCTCCGTTCAATCCGCTGGGCGATGCGATCGAACACCTCGATGCATTTCACCGGATATTTGCCGACGGTCGTCTCGCCGCTCAACATGATGGCGTCGGTCTGTTCATAGACGGCATTGGCGACGTCGGTGACCTCGGCGCGCGTGGGCATGGGCGATTCGATCATGCTTTCGAGCATGTGAGTGGCGACGATGACGGGTTTGCCGAGGCGCAGGCAGGTCTTCACGATGCGCCGCTGGACAATGGGCAGTTCCTCGTAGGGAATCTCGATGCCAAGATCGCCGCGCGCAACCATGATGGCGTCGGCTTCGTGGACGATGGCTTCGAGATTCTTGACGGCCTGCTGGTCTTCAATCTTCGCGATGACGAGGGGGCGGGGCTGGCCGGCGGCGAACAGTTCCTTCAATTGCAGCAAATCACGCGCTTCCCGGACGAAGGAGAGCGCGATGAAATCCACTCCGACTTCGAGCCCGAGCTTCACGTCGGCGATATCCTTGGCCGTGAGCGCCGGCAGGCTGACTTTGACGCCGGGCAGATTGATGTGCCGCCGGCTGCCGAGCGTGCCCTCGGTGAGGACTTCGCACTCCACCTGGTTGCCGTCCTTGGCGAGGACCTTCATCTGAATCGCGCCGTTGTCGAGCAGCACCACGTCGCCCACGCTGATGTCGTTGACGAAGTTGGCGTAGTTGACGTCCACGGAATGTTCCTCCTCGCTGCGTTCGCCCCGGACGGTGAGGGTGAACTTCTGGCCGGGCTTGAGATCGAGCGGCACGCGCAGATCGCCGGTGCGGATGGCCGGGCCCTGGGTATCCATCATGATGCCGGTAAACAAACCGCGCGCCGTGGCGGCGCCGCGAACGTCCGTCACGATGCGGCGCACCCAGTCATGGGGGGCGTGCGACATGTTGAGGCGGAAAACGTTGACCCCGGCATCCAGCAGCGCACCGAGCATGGCGGGCGAACTGGTGGCGGGGCCGAGCGTGGCAACGATTTTGGTTTTTCTCATGCAGGCAGGATGCAACTCAATGGGTGGAAGTTTAAGGGCGGGAGCGCCGATGGAAAGCTTGGAGTGATTTGGAAGGCCAGCGCCCGGACGCAGCCGGAAGTTGTGGTTCTTAATCGTAATCTCGCCGCGCGCATTCCGGCAGAGGTAAGCCAGCGCAGATTAAGAGCAAGGCTCATAGCAGGAGTAAGATTAAGAGGATTAAGATTAAGATTAAGATTTGAATAAAGACCAGCTCCAATCTGGCCGGAGTGATCTGGATTTTGAGGCTTGCCATGCCGGGCGGCGGGGCGATACTTTTTTGGCAACGAAAGATAAATCTTATGGCTGACGCAGCAAACCGCTATCCCGAAAACATCGCCGGCAAATATTACGTGGACAACCAGTGCATTGACTGTGATCTGTGCCGCGAAACCGCCCCGGACAATTTCAAGCGCAGTGACGACGGCGGGTATTCGTTCGTTTACAAGCAACCGGAAAACCCGGAAGAGGAAGGACGCTGCAAGGAAGCCAAGGAAGGCTGCCCCGTGGAGGCCATTGGCGACAACGGCGCCTAGGCAAACTCAATTTCAGCTCTCCCCGCGGCCATCTGGTCGCGGTTTTTTTTTGGCCGGGCGGCCGGGCCCGTAAATAATGCTCGCGGCAAAGCGGGGAGGAGCGACAATTACAGGATCATGAACAAGCGGCTGCGCCTTGCCTTGGCTGTCCTGGTCGTGGCCGTGCTGGCCGTGGCTGGTGGGCTCGCCGTGCTGTCGCGCGAGCCGGAGTATCAGGGCCGAAAACTGACGGACTGGTTGCGGGAACTGGAGGCGGCAACGGACATGGCTTCGCCCCAATGGCGCGACTCCGTGGCCGCGATCCGCGCCATTGGCACCAACGCCCTGCCGACGTTGTTCCGGATGCTGCGCGGCTCGGACTCCGCGTGGAAGGTACAGGCCGTGAGCTTGATTCAAGACACCGCCAACGTGGACCTGAGCGAATCCCTGGCGGAGTCGGACCAGCGCCGCGCGCGCATTGGGTTTCAAGTCCTGGGTGCCACCGCCCGCCCGGCCATTCCGAAACTGGCGGCTCTTGCCGAAACCGCCGAACCGGCCCTCGCCGACCGAGCCTTCCTGGCCATGCTGGAAATCGGTGGCGCGGAGACCATCCCACCACTGCTAAGAGTGCTCACCAATGCGAACCCACCCCGGCAGATCATGGCGGCGAATTATCTGGGGCAGTTCCGCAGCCAGGCCCGGGCGGCCGTTCCCGCCCTGGTAGAGTCGTTGAATGCGGGCGTTCCAGAATTGCGCGCCAATGCGGCCCGGGCGCTGGGCAATATCGGTTTGGAAGCGCCGCGGGCGGTGCCGGCCCTGACACGCACCCTGTCGGATCCGGACCGGCAGGTGCAGGTGGCGGCGGCGATGGCGCTCGGCGCTTATGGCACGGAGGCAGAATCCGCGTTGCCGGCCCTGCGCGCATTGCCGGACGCTCCGGACGACTTTGGCCGGCGAGTCATCCCGCGATCCATTGTGAGGGTCCAGTGTGAGTTGCAGGAAGGCGGCATCGTCCGCGGGCCCAAGGCGCAGAAACACATCGCCCTCGTCTTTACCGGCCACGAGCATGCCGAAGGTGGCGAGACCATCTTGCGCGAACTCGCCAAACGGCAGGGCCGGGCTTCGTTTTTCCTGACCGGTGCCTTCCTGCAAAATCCCGAGTTCAAATCGCTGATCAACCAACTGGTCACCGACGGCCATTATCTCGGGCCGCACTCGGACAAATCCTTGCGCTACTGCGCCGGGGACGAAACGCGGCGCACGTTGGTGAGCGAGGAGGAATTCACCGGCGACCTGCTGGGCAACGTGGCAAGAATCCCGATCCGGGGCTTCAACGAACGGCGGTTCAGCCGTTTTTTCCTGCCCGCATTTGGGAACTACAACCGCGAGATCGTCGATTGGACGCGACAACAGCGCCGGACACTGATCAGCGCCACGCCCGGCACGCGATCGAGCGCGGACGCCACCGGGGAGGCGGACCCGGACTTCGTTTCGTCGCCGGCCATTTTTGAAAGCATCCTCGAGCGGGAGCGCGAGGGCCCGCACGGATTGAACGGTTTCATTCTGTGGCTGCACCTCGGCAGCGGCCCGGGGCGGACGGACAAGTTCCACCCGCGTTTTGGTGAACTGCTCGAAACGCTCGGCAATAAAGGCTATCAGTTTGTCCGCGTGGACGAGTTGCTCGGCTCCCGCCGGGAGGCCGCGGCCCCAATTACAACTGTTCGCCCCGGCCGCTGACCCGAGCTGCCGCCGGATCAACTGGGGATAGACGACCGGACCTTACGAAGCGTAAGCTCTGCTCGTTGCGACTATCATTGGTCATGAAAATCAAGAAGCTCGCTTACCCCCTGGCGCTGGCCGCCATGCTCGGGCTGAACGTCGCCGTCCGCGCCGGCGATGATGCCGGCCCTTTGCCTGCCATCTTCAACGGGAAGGATTTCACCGGCTGGAGGGTGCCGGCGCCCAATCCTTTCTGGCAGGTTGTGGATGGCGTCATCGTGGGGGAAAACGATGAGGCAAAAAAGGGCAGCCTGCTCTGGACGGAAAGGTCGTATGGCGACTTCGTCCTCGAATGCGAGGCACGCTGGAGCGGGGAGATCGACAGCGGCATCATGCTGCGGCAACCGGAACTGCAGTTGCAGATGGGCATCTCCCGCAGTTTGAAGCGGGACCTGACCGGCTCGTTCTACACGGGCGGCGCGGAAAAATATCCCGCGGCGGGCCAGGCAAAAAACCTCGCGCAACATTTCAAACCCGGAACTTGGAACCACTACCGGCTGGAGGCCCGAGGCGACACGTTCACCGTCTGGCTCAATGGCGTGCAGATCTCCAAATACACCAACGGAAAATACGCCGGGCCAGCGCCCATTGGCTTGCAGATTCATCCGGGCCTCGCCATGAAGGTCGAGTTTCGAAACCTCCGCGCCAAAGCCCTGGATTGATTCGCCGGTGCCGGTCCGCGTCCCGCAACCATGTCCGAACTCTGGCAAATGGCCCTGTTGTTTGCCACCGGCCTGGTGGCCGGGTTTGTGGATGCCATCGCCGGCGGCGGCGGGTTGATCACCCTGCCGGTCATGTTGAGCCTGGGCGGCGATCCACAGACCGCCCTCGGCACCAACAAACTTCAGGCCACGTTCGGTTCGGGGAGCGCCACCTGGCACTACGCGCGGGCCGGGGCGGTGGATTTGAGCGACTGCGTCCGCGGGGTTGGGCTGACGCTCGTCGGAGCGATGGTGGGTACGCTGGGGGTGCGGCAAATAGGTCCCCACACGCTCAAAGTCCTGATCCCCTTGCTGCTGGTCGCGGTGGCCGTTTACCTGTTGCGACGTCCGCATTTGGGCGAGCACGACCGTGAAGCGCGAATGTCCCGCGCCCGGTTCGATCTGACCTTTGGCTTGCTGCTGGGTTTTTACGACGGTTTCTTCGGCCCGGGCGCGGGAACTTTTTGGACGATGGCGTTTGTCCTTGCGCTGGGGTTTAATCTCACGCGCGCCACCGGTTATACCAAGGCGATGAATTTTTCCAGCAACCTGTGCTCGTTCCTTCTGTTCGCGATGGCGGGCAAGGTGAACTACGGCGCCGGCACCATCATGGGCATCGGCCAGCTTATCGGCGCGCGCTTTGGCAGTCGGATGGTGATGACGCGGGGCACCAAATTCATCCGGCCCATTTTCATCACCGTCGTGCTGACGCTCACCGCAAAACTGCTCTACGATGCCTGGCTCAAGTAGCCGCCACCCCGTCGACGGGCTCAGCAGAAGCCAGGGATGTGTTAAAGGTTTTTAGACGAACTGACTCGTGCTGCCCGAAGGCCACACGCGGGCGCTGACTCACGTTCGCGGCCTATGACTCCCGCAAGGCAGCCGCAATGGGAAGCCGTGCGGCACGGATGGCCGGGAACAGTCCGCCAAACAGGCCAATCATGCTCGCGAGCACAACTGCGCTAAGGAGTAATTGCGGCGTCACGGCAAAGGCGAAGGCGATCTGGCTGAACGTCTGAAAATTCATCGTCGCGGCGCCGTAGCCGTCAAAAGCCAGATAAGCGCCGAGACCGCCGATGACGCCACCGGCCAGCGCCAGCACCAGGGATTCGATCAGCACGGAGCACACGACCGGCGTGGCACCGAAGCCCAGGGCCCGGAGCGTCGCGATTTCACGTCCGCGCGAAGCGACGGCGTTATACATGGTATTGAGCGCACCCAGCAACGCACCCAGCGCCATCATCAAGGCGATGACGGTGCCGATGCCCGTGATGAAGCCGGTGGTCAACTCGGATTGCTCGGCGTAAAACTCCGCCTGCCGCTCGACCTTCACTTTGAGTTGGGGATTGGACGTGAGGGCGTCTTTGAACGCTTGAAACTTTCCGGGAGTTTCCAGCCGGACATAAACCGACTGATACGAATCACCCCGTTGATAGGCTTCCTGTAACACGGTGGTGTCGGTCCATAATTCTGATTCCCCCATGCCGCCGCCCGCGGAGAACAGGCCGACAACGTGCCACTCGGCCTTCCCGAGTTTCAGCGTATTGCCAACATCCAGTCCGGCGAATTCCCGAGCCGCGGCCACCCCCGCGATCACCTCATTGCGTCCGCGCTCGAACATCCGGCCGGCCAGGATTTTCACGTCGCCACGAACGGGGAACGCACCCGGTTCGACGCCCCGAAACGGCACGTTCGCGTCGGTGCCGGTCGAGCGCTTGGGCACGTCGATGATCACAAACAACTCGGCCGATGCCACCGCATCCCCATTTTCGCGGGCCACGCCCGGAGCGTCCTTGATGATCCGGGCCTCGTCCCGGCTGATGCCGCTGGACATTTCATTGTTGGCGCCTTCGCGCAGAACGATGGCGATGTCGTCCCGGCCCGCCGCCGTGACCGCCTGGCGAAACCCTTGCGCGATGGAAAGGACGCCCACAAACACGGCCACGACGCCGGCAATGCCAATGGCCGCCGTGGCGGCGGGGCCTTTCCGCTGGGGAATCGTGGAAATGCCAAACCACGTGACCGCGATGATTTGCGAAAGCCAGTTGATCATAGGCCACCGGGGCGCCGGAGTGCGGGAAGGAGGTTCGAAGTCCAGTTCATGATCATCCCTCGCGGCGCAACGCGTCCGCCAGCCGCAAACGCATCGCCTGGATGGCGGGGAGAATTCCCGCCACAAAGCCCAAGGCAACCGTCAGGCCCGCGCCGATGAACAGATCGCGGGTTGGAATAAAAAAGATGGGAAGATACTGCTTGATGAAAGTCGCCTGTCCCATGCTGGTCACCAGGAGCCAGCCCAACGTCAGCCCCAGCAACCCGCCGAGGACGGTGATAACCAGGGACTCGCCTAACACGACCCCAAGCACCAGCTCGTTGGAGAACCCGATCGCTTTGAGGACTCCGAGCTCCTGGGTGCGTTCCCGCACCGACTGGGCGATCGTGTTGCCCGCAACCAGCAGGATGGTGAAGAAAACGGCGATGAGGATGGCCGTAACAATTTTGGCGATGTTGCCGAGTTGTTGAGCAAATCCCTGAAACATGGCGCCCTCGGTTTGCGCCTTGGTTTCCGCCGGTGAGTTGGCAAATTCCGCATCGATGGCGGCGGCGACCTGGGTGGCGCGCTTGGGATCGTCCACCCGCACTTGATACCAGCCGACCAACCCAGTGCCGCCGGCACGCGCTTCATCGAAGTAGTCGTAACGGAAAAGAAAGCCTGTCGTGTCGGCCGTCTTTTTGGTCCCATCGTAAATGCCGACGATGTCAAACTCCCAGGCGCCCCCGTTCTTGGGGGTCCAAATCGGTGATTTCAATGGCACGCGGTCACCGATTTTCCATCCGTATCGTTCGGCGAGCGACCGGCCAATGATGGCGCCGGTGCGGGTCTTCAGCCAGGCTTGTTTCTGGTCTTCTGGCAGGTTGATTTCGGGAGTCATGGCCAGATACCGCTCCGGATCAACCGGGAACGTGGCGAGCGGGTTCTTCGCGTCTTGATAAATGCCCCCGAACCAGGTCTGGTGCGAAACGGCCGCGACGCCGGGAATGCCCGCCATGCGGGCCAGATAGGATTGCGGCAGGAGTTGGAGGAAGGACACGCGGTGCATAACCAGCAGGCGGTTGGCATCGGCCAGCTCGAAGCCGCCCACGAGGGCGAGCTTGAGCGCGGCCAACAAGGCGAACAACACGAACGCAACCATGATGGAAAGCAGCGTCAGCGTCGTGCGCAGCTTCTTGCGCTTCAAATTGCACCCGACGAGGTACAGGAATTTCATGAGGCAGAATGAGAACGTCGAACATCGAACATCCAACATTCAACATCCAATCCCGAATCCTCAACCGCTCCGGTTGTTGGACGTTCGAGGTTGGATGTTGAAGGTTGAATGTTTTGGCTGGGGTTCATTTCATTCCGGTTTCGTAGTCGAAAGTTGCCCCTTGTCGAGATACACCGTGCGCTTTGCGCGCGCCGAGGCGTGCGGGTCGTGCGTCACCATGATGATGGTCTTGCCCTGGTCCCGATTGAGCGCCTGCAACAGGCTCAGGATTTCATCCCCGGATTTGCGGTCCAGATCGCCGGTCGGTTCGTCGCAGAGCAGGATGGTGGGGTCGGTGACGATGGCCCGGGCGATGCCAACGCGTTGCTGTTCGCCACCGGAAAGCGTGCGCGGGAAGTGTTTGGCCCGATGCGACAGCCCGACCACCGCCAGCGCCGTCGCGACGTGCTTTTTCCGTTCGGCCTTGGAGAGATGCGTGAGCAGCAACGGCAGCTCCACGTTTCGTTCCGCGCTCAGGACGGGGAGTAGATTGTAAAATTGGAAGACCAACCCCACATGCCGCGCGCGCCAGGCCGCCAGCTGGCGGTCCGACATCTGGTCGATGTGCTCGCCGCCAATGGATACCGACCCCTTGGTGGCGCGATCCAGACCGCCGATCAGATTCAGCAGGGTGCTTTTGCCCGAACCCGATGGCCCCATCAATGCGAGAAAATCACCGGCGGGCACCTGCAGGCTCAGGTTCGCGAGCACATGAATGTCCTCGGAACCGCGATGGAAAATTTTTTCCACGCCCACGACACTCACCAGCGAGTTGTTGCTTTGCGGGTTCATGGTTTGCGGGTCAGCATTGCCGGATTGTGGTTATGGATGCAATTAAAAAAACTGCTGATAGCGCCGGGTTCACGGTTTGGCCTCCCGCACCTTGGCGCCGTCGCTTAACCCGGCCGCCGGATTTACGATGACTTTCTCGCCCCCGGCCACGCCCGCGCTGAGTTCCGACTCGGTGCCCGTGGTGCGGCTCACCGTCACGGCGCGGCGCTCCGCCCGGCGGTTTTGCACCACAAAGACAACCGCCCGGCCGTCCTGCTGCTGGATTGCACTCTGCGGCACGGTCACGGCGCGCTGGGCGGCCGGCGTGGTGCCGGCGGTTTCGTGGAAGGCCACCTTCACGGCCATCTCCGGGAGGATCCGTGGATCAAGCTTGTCAAATCCCACCCGCACTTTCACGGTGGCCTTCTGGCGGTCGGCCGTCGGAATGATCGCGATCACCTTGCAGGGAATCTTCCACGCGGCATACGCATCGAGCGTGGCTTCGACCGGCTGACCGGGGGACACCCGGTTGATGAAGCTCTCGTTGACATCGATTTCAATTTCCAGGGAGTCCATGTCCACGATGGTGCCGATGCCGGTGCGCGTGAAACCGCCGCCGGCGGAGACCGGCGAAATCATTTCGCCGGGCTGCGCGTTCTTTGACGTGACAATGCCGGCGAACGGCGCCCGAATGATCAGGTCATCCATCTGCTGCTGCCAGAGCGCGACCTGCCGCTCGGCAACTGTGACCTCGCGTTCCTGACGCGTCAGCCGCGCCTGGAACACCTTGGCCGCGGCCTCGGCATTCTCGAGGTCGGCTTGCGAGGCGATCTTGTTTTTTGCCAGGTCGGTCATCCGCTCAAATTCAAGCCCGGCCTGTTTGAGTTGGGCCCGGGTTTCCTCCAAAGCCAGCCGGGCCGATTCCAGCTGGGCTTGGGCTACGTCCAGGTTGGCTTTGACGTTGGTATCATCCAACCGCGCCAACACCTGTCCCTCCTGGACCTTCATGCCCTCCTCGATCAGCACCTCGGTGACCTTGCCGGTGACCTTGGAGGAGGCGGTTGCGGCGCGTCGGGCAGTGACGTAGCCCGAGGCGTTTAACACCGTACGCTCGCCGCCGTTGCCGGCCATCTCGCGCGCCATCGCCGTCCGCACCTCCACGGCTTTGGGCCGCATCAACCACCAAACTACTGCCGCGGCCAAAAGCACGACCCCCAGCCCAATGACCGCCGGCCAGATACCCAATTTTGAATTTGGATGATGGCGCCGCTCAATGCGCAGGTCATCCAGCGTGGGTTTTGGCGAATCCATAGAATTGAACCGACAGAGAAGACTGTTTTTTCCGGCCGGGGTCAATTGCGTTTGGCCGCAACGGAAAGGTCAAATCTCCCGCGCCCGCGCGCCGTGTCGCTCCGCGGGCTCTTGTCACGGAGCGTCAAGGACCAGATTTGGTTGGGCGGACGCAGCAAGAACAGTCCAGGAGGAGGTTGCAATCTACCGGGTTTGGGGGCAATAGTCCTAAAGTTCCATAACCGGCTGTCAGCGTTTTGTTACAATCCATGCTGCTTTAAGCGAAAGGCCAAAACGATGAAGAACCAAATCATGAACAGGCTCGTGACCCGGGGCATTGTGGGGATTTTCGCGGCCACGGGAATTGTCTTGGCGGGCAACCCGGCCAAGGTGGCCCCGCTCTTTGATGGGCTGGGCAAACATCATCATCCGATCACCACCCAGTCAAAACTGGCGCAGCGTTATTTCGACCAAGGTCTGATGCTGTGCTATGCCTTCAATCACACGGAAGCCATCCGCTCGTTTCGCGGCGCCCTGAAGCATGATCCAGATTGTGCGATGGCGCACTGGGGCATCGCCTACGCCAGCGGCCCCCATGTGAACCGGCCGATGGACAACGACGACAACGTCCGCGCCTGGGAGGCGTTGCAATCAGCCATGGCGCTCAAGACGCGGGCCAGCGTCAAGGAGCAGGCCTACATCGACGCGATGGCCAAGCGGTATCAGGCTGAATTCGTGGCGGACCGTTCGGGGCTGGACAAGGCCTATGCCGCCGCAATGCGCGAACTGACGAAACAGTTTCCCGACGATCTGGACGCGCACGTGTTGTTTTCCGAGGCGTTGATGGACACGATGCCGTGGGATTACTGGCTGAAGGATCGTTCCCCCAAACCGGAGACGGAAGAAGCGTTTGCGGCGCTGCGCTACGTCATCAATCGCAATCCCGATCATCCGGGCGCGAATCATTTCTTCATTCACGCGGTGGAGGCTGGGCCGCATCCGGAGCAGGGGATTCCGTCCGCCGACCGGCTCACGGGCTATGCGCCGCAGGCGGGGCATCTGGTCCACATGCCGGCGCACATCTACATGCGCGTGGGCCAATACTACGACGCGGAAACGGCCAACCGGCTGGCGACGAAAGCAGATCGCGCCTACATCCGGCATTGCGCAGCCCAAGGCTTTTATCCGGGGGCCTATTATCCGCACAACGAGCATTTCCTCTGGTATGCCCGTTTGTTCCAAGGCGACAGTGCCGGCGCGCTGGCGGCGGCGAACAAAACCGCGGCGGTGGCGATGGAAAACTATTGCGGCCCCCGGAAGGCGGTGGAAGGACCGCGCCTGCGACATTTGCCCTGGCTGACCCTTGCGCGGTTTGGCCGCTGGGAAGAGGTATTGAAAGTGGCACAGCCCCCGGCGACGAATGATTTCCTGATTGACCGGGCAATGTGGCATTTCACGCGGGGCCTGGCGTTCGCCGCACAGGCGCAAGCCGGGCGAGCGGAGGCGGAATACGCGGCGATGGTGACGCTGATTGATTCCGAGGAAGCGAAGCAATTGAACAACCCGGCTTTCCCGGCGACGGACACGCTGGCGGTGGCGAAACATTGGCTCGCGGGCAAGGTTGCGGAGGTCAAAGGCGACCGCCCCGCGGCCATCGAGCAGCTCCAACGAGCCGTCGAGGCCGAGGATGCGCTGCCGTATATGGAACCGGCCTACTGGCCGATTCCCGTCCGCCCGACGCTGGGCGCCGCCCTGCTCAAGGCCGGCAAGGCAGGGGAAGCGGAGCTGGTGTTCCGGCAGGATGTACAGCGCTGGCCGCGCAACGGCTGGGGTTTGCTCGGCTTGGAGCAAAGTTTGCGGGCGCAGGGTAAAACCGATTCAGCCGACATTGTTCAGCGGGAATTTGCCGCAGCCTGGGAGCGGGCGGATGTGAAACCCGATCTGGCGTGGTACTGAAACCCCGGTGGCCGGAAGGCAATCCGGTCACCGTCCGATTGGCGCTCCGCAATCGGGACGAGAAAACCAACCACCGCGCTGATGTGGAGGCGTGAACTTCCGATGCCGCATTCGAACGGACGGCGGGGAGTTCAAACTTGCACCTGCCAG
>CAZIJO010000075.1:0-23533 GCA_964539515.1 uncultured Bifidobacterium sp.
TGGAGGATGGACTGGCGGAGGCGGGTGGCGCGCTGGAGGTTGGCCGACACCACCGACTCCAACTCCTCCACCACGCTCAACCGCCGCTCCACTTCCACAACGCCGGAGGACAAACCGTCATCGCGGAGAATGTTGCAGTAGTTCCAGAGTTTCTGAACGAGGGCGGTGGGGTTGCTCATGCGATTATTCGGCCAAAACCATTTGCGGCTTTCCGGATGAAATGAGGGCGATCATTCATTGCTCATTTCGGTTTTCAGATCATCAATAAGTTCGGCGGACGACTCATTCAATGTGGCCTCAGTGTCTCCGCAAACAGGATAGCGGTTGGCAGCAGTAGAATGAAAGGCGGCGTAAAGTAGCTTACACTCTTGTTGCAGAGCGCTCGTTTCAACTGCCATGGATTTACCGTCAAGTTTCGTAAGCGTTACCTTTATTAGGGAATCCATCCCACCTTCGGTAGCAATACTGCGTTCAGCAATCGCCCCGACAACCAGATATGCAGCTATTAGCCGGGCGGAGGCGGGTGACTCTTGATCCATTAAGAGAAGCCTCGTCTGCCTTTGAAATCGTTCACGGATGTCCGCGCCGCGTGCACGTATTTTGGCACGATCTTGCTCCGTTAGGTGGACGTTCTTCCGCCAATCTTCCACTGTCAGCCGAAAATCATCCGCTAAGTTCTCCTCCTCACGCAGAGAGGCAACCAACTCAAGCACATGTTGGTTGAGAAGTCGGTCGCGAAGAATCTGCAGTTCAAAAACCCTCAAACTGCCCTTTGATGCTGCGTAATCCGCGCTCTGGTGAAAGATAAAGCCTGCGACTGTTGCTAAAATCGCCAGCGCGCAAAGGGTCGATACAGCATGGCTCATTGTGAATGGTGGCTTGGCAATCACGCGCCGCACAAAGCGTCCGATGGAATCCGAAAATCGATATTCCGGAACTGAGGCAAGAACGCCCAACCGCACCAGCGCAGGCGAGACTGCTTCCCAAAGAATCAACACCGGTAGGTAAACAACACCGACACAAACTAGCAGGAATGGTGTGCACAAAACGCCGAGCCCGAACCCAGCTAGGTGGCTTAACATATAGGCAAGAGAAACGCCAACCCCGCTTTGGGGATCGCGAGCGAGAACCTCCCATTGGCTCGACACTAATTCAACGTAAGATGGCATGGAGAAGAATCCAAATAGCAAGGCGTAGCCCAAGAACTGCCGTCGCATGCTATGCAAATTGGCCTGATGCGACTCTTGATCTGCAAAAATGAGCCAAGAAGCAATTCTCGCCGGCTGGAGAATTGCATACTTGATAAAAATCCCGAACCAACGTGCGTAAATGTAAATCGCAGAGGCAATGACGAACATTAACTGGCCCAAGGCTTCAGCGGCTATCCCTAAGAGTTTAACAGGGGCGGTTTGAAAACGAAGATGACACCATTCGTAGGGCGAAAAAGCCCATTTCCTTATTTGCACGACACGATATGAAACAGAGCTGCAAAACGATTTGAATGCGTTGCCGGAAATTTCCATTGCTCTGCCCCATTTGAACCCAAGTAGAGAGAGAATCAGAATACCAATTAGAACGCCGTGGACATTAACAAGCAGCCCTCCCTCAGGCTTGTCGGCATCCGCCACGGCCCACAGTAGTTGAAAATCGGTTCTGAAGCATAACAGCGCGAGAAGTGCAAGCACCGCCATATATGTTGTCCTTCTTCTCGCGGTGCGATCTCGGGCAAGAGTCCACATGAGTGCTGGAACAGAGAACCCGAACGGAACAATAAACAAACACCCGACGACAAATAGAGAGTAGCAAATTACGTTTGTTATCAAACTCCCCGCGATAGTGCCCGCTGGCTGTTTCTCCGCCGCGTATAAATGCCAAAGCCAGAAGACAACAGTCGAGAGCATCAGGAGCAACCGCAATGTAATGCCTAAGCCCTGACCTTTGGCTGGAGTGTATTCTTTGCTGAACCGCCGGACTGTTCGATTGAGGACGCTTTCCTTGTAAAAGAGATTGTAAAGCGGTGCTATTACTGCCAGCGGGATGCCCCAAGCGAACGCCCCACCAAATGGCCCAAGGGTTGCCAGTTTTTGATACACCATAGCCGTGAATCCGATGGAAAGAACAAACAGCACCCAAATCCAGAGGCTGACGGTGTCTGGCTTGGATAAACTCGCCACGGGGCTTGGGGCGCATAGCACAAGTTGAATTAGCAAAACAAGGCATCCCACAAAAAAGAGAACAAGAATGTATATGCTCAAGAGCGATCTACCCCAAAGGAGGTTCACTCCTGCCCCGCTTAGACCAGCCGACGTCACTGAAAAAGTTCCCCTCCCTGTAGGTTGAAGAGGTGAATCCGTCCCCAAGAATCCCCAGAGTTGTGCCATCGCTTTACCGAATTCAAGCCCGTCAGTATGCCTGTTGTATAGTGCCAGTAGGATAATGGCGAAGAGAATCGTTATCACATACCGAACAGGACTGCTTAGATTTGTGAATAGCGAAAGCACCACGCTTCGCAAAACTGCCAGTATCACGGCGAATGCGATTACGATGATGATGGGATTGAAGTCGCCCATTCAATGCCCTCCATTTGTCGTAAACTGGCCGGTGAAGGCTTTTTGGAGGATGGACTGGCGGAGGCGGGCCATCCGAATTGCGGAATGCGGAATGTAGATTGCGGAATTCATAGCTGGCCTGTGAATGCCTTTTGCAGGATTGATTGCCGCAAACGGACCGACCGTTGCAGGTTGGCCGACACCACCGACTCCAACTCCTCCACCACGCTCAACCGCCACTCCACTTCCGCCACGATCCGCGTTTGCTCGACCAGCGGGGGAAGTTTGATTGGCATCTCACGCAGCGGTCGTAACGCAAGTGTGGGCTGTGCAGAACCCGTTATGCGCCGCCACGCCTCCCTGTGGGTGTCGGGTGAAGCCATGTGCAACCACAAAAACTTCGGCAAGATTCTTGGCGATGGCTTAAGCAGAGCGACGTGCCTTGAAAAACAGAACAGTCGGTCAGTATTCACCAAGACAGGAATTCCAATTGTTGCCCCAACCACGGAGTAAAGAACTTCATCTCGATTCGGAATCCGGTCGGGTTTGATCTGGTTGTAATACTCCTCAGGAACAAAGCGCGTATCGGAAAAATCCAATTTCCCAGAACTGATGTTGCCGATCGTCAAGAGCGGAATTCCTTGCGGTCGCTTTGGTGGCGGTTGGTGATCGCCGTCAGTGATTGACTTGCATACGTCTGCCAACCTGAGAGCACTCCAATCTTTGGATGGAGTTTTGTGTGGCACTAGCTCTCCATCGCAGGCGGCTTTGAGGACGGCGGCGCGGTAGCGTTTGAGGTTGGCCTGCACCCGCCGCAACGCCGCCACCCCCGCCTCCAGCCGCGTGAATTGCTTCTCAATCTCCGCAACTATCCGCCGCTGCTCTGCTTCAGATTCGGGATGTTGAACAACGCGAGCATCGTAATCGTCACGGCTCAAACTTGGAATTGCAGTCGAACGGTCCAAGCGCACCAGTTGCAAACTTTCCAACAAGTAGCGGAAGAACGGCAGGAAGACACCCTCGCTGCCTTCACTGTAAAACGCAGTGTCAATCGGCCAGCATGGGTCAGATGAATAATGGACTGCTCCGGCTGCGCCCTTTCGCCCGACGATGAGCGTCGGTTTTGTCGTCAACGCGCGGTCGAAAGTTCCGAACGCACCGTTTGAGCCAAAAGTTTGAGTGTCCGGACGCGGGTAGCCAAATTGCGGACTGCGCGCCTTCCCGTATTTCAGCGGCAAAACATCGCCGAGTTTTGTTTCACGCCAGCGTAATGCGGGGATTTTCTCTTTTGCACTCATGCCGCGAGCACCTCGTTGAGTTCATCGAGCAGCTTGGGCAGTTGTTCGCCGAACAGTTGATGTGCCTTCCCTAAGCCGCCGCGCTGGCTGAACGGGGCGTAATCGAAGTCGTCCGGCTCAATGCTCAGGCTGGTGGCGATGTGGTCGCACTGGTTCATTTCCCGCCCTCCGGCTTCCGCGCTGCCAACCACCCCCGGCCTTTTTCGGTGAGGCGATATTTCTGGTTCGGGCTGGTGGGTTTGTCCGGGATGGTGCGTTCCAGCCACCCGGCCGTGATCAGCGGTTCGAGGTAGGCTTTTCGGAAATGTTCGCGGTGAGCAATATCCGCTGACGCCTGAAGTTCTTCACGAGTCTGCCCCGCTTCGGCATCGGCGGTGGTGAGGATCTTCCCAACTTGCGCGGCAGCTTGCGCGGTAGCTTGCGCGGTCGGCATGCCGAGAGCTTCCGCGAGTTGCTGCAACACCATCAAGGATAGGGGTTTATCTTGCGGGCCAGCTTGTCCGGTAGCTTGCGTGGTGACTTGCGCGGTGACTTGCTTGGCGGGGCGCCAGAGGGTCTGAACGAAGCCGTCGCGGATGGCGTATTGCGGCTCGCGCAGGCCGGCGGCGCGGCGGAGGCGGATCATGTCGCGGGTGCCGGTGCCCATGCGTTCGATGTATTTGGCGAGGTAGAGCGGCTCGGCGAGGAGCGGATTGGCCGGGAACGAGCCGTGAGGTTCGCGCAATTTCGCCAGAGTGAGGGCGGACGGCAGATTGCCGGGATTCCAGACTTCCAGCCGGTCGGCAAAGAGCATCACTTGCACGCTGCCGGTGCTGGTGTAATCGCGGTGCGCGACGGCGTTGACGATGGCTTCGCGGACGGCGTCGGGCGGCAACTCGTAGTTGACCGGGACTTGCGTGCCCGCCGCGCGGGTGCCGACGGCGAGATTGATTTTGGACAGCACGAAGTCCACCGCCGATCCACGAGTTGAAAGACCGTGCCCTTGTAAACCTGGTAGGAGGGAATGGGCTTGGCCACTTCCGTGCCGTGGAAGTGGGCGCACTTCACTTCGGAGGAAATCAGGAAGCGCTGCGGCTGGCGTCCGAAGAGGAGCACGGCGGCGTGCGTAGGGACATCGGCGCGAAGCAAATTCAAATGGACCAGCAGTTCCTTCGGTTCCGCATTCTCGGACAACGGAAAGCCGCGCGAGCGCCGGGCTTCGCGGAGAAACCAGGCCATGCGATCCGGATCGAGGTCCGCGAGCGTGGCGTCGCGACAGGGGGCGGCGTCGAACGGGCCGGTGCGGATGAGTTCGTGCTCCTCCAGGTACTGCACGAGCGAGGCATACACGCCGCCGATCAACTCCGCCGGGGAGACGAACCGGCGACGAATCAATTCGTTGCCGACCTGCCGGATGAGGGCGCGCATCTTGGCGTGCCGGGCAGGATCGTCGGCCCCTTTGACGAAGATGAGGCGCGGTTTGCCAAGCTGGCTGGCGTGATTGAACTCGCGGTGGGTCGGGGAAATGCCACCGGCATCTTCGAAACCGTATTCGTCACCGAACAAGCCAAGATAAATATCGCATCGCGCCACTTCATCGAGATAGACCGCATCGGCCCGGCGGTCGGACGCGGGCAAATCTTCAAACAGGAAGACTTCAAAGAAGCGACGCAACAACGGATCACCATGAAGGTATTCCTTGAGCGCCCGTCGCTCGGCGGCGAGTTCCTTCTGCACGCTGCTGATGAAGATGCGGAGCATGTCGTGGCGTCAGGCTACGAGTTTGAGGTTCAGCTCGTCCAGAATTGTGGGCAGTTGCTCACCGAACAATTGATGGGCTTCCGCCTCCGCCAAGGCTACGGCGGACAGGTTGCCAAGTCCGCCGCGCTGGCTGAACGGGGAATCCCAAGGGGATTCCGCCTCAAAGCCCAAGGTTGCGCGGTCCGAGCCGGACGGGCCACCAGCGCTACCTTGGGAACACGGTTGAAAATGAACCAAACCCCAACGGGGTTGCGGCCTCACGTGCGCCGACGGTGACACAACCTCGTTGGGGTTGATGGTGAAAATGATTCGGTTACCCAGGGTAGCTCGGTCCGAGCCGGACGGGCCGACCTCGCAACCCTGGGCTGGATGACGCAATCCCGTTGGGATTGAATACGGGGCAGAATTCATTTCCGCGCCTCCAGCGCTTTTCGGGTTTTTTCCAGTTCGGTGGCGAGCGTTTTTTCATCCGGCAGCGCGGTGAGGTATTCGCGCACGAGCATTTTGTTGGGCAGCGCGTCGGTGGCATAGCGCACGAGGGCTTCGCTTTTGCCGGAGCAGAGGATGATGCCCACGGGCGGATTTTCGCCGGGCTGCGACCAGTGTTCGCGGGCGTAATTCAGATACAGGTGCATCTGCCCGGCGTCGGCGTGGGTGAACCGGCCAAGTTTCAAATCAAAGATGACGAGGCAGCGCAGGCGGCGGTGGAAGAAGAGGAGGTCCACGCGATACCAGTCGTCGTCAATGCGCAGCCGGCGCTGGCGGCCGATGAAGGCGAAGTCGTTGCCGAGTTCGAGCAAGAAGGTTTCGAGGTGCTGGATGAGGCCGGCTTCGAGGTCGGTCTCGGAGTATTCGTCGCGCAGGCCGAGGAATTCCAGGACGAGCGGATGGCGGATTTCGTCGTCGGCGCTGACGGCGTCGCCGGGCCGGGGTTTCGCGCCTTTGGCGAGCATGGCGGCTTTGTTGCGCGAGAGAGCGGTGCGTTCGTAGAACTGGCTGTCGATCTGGCGCTGGAGCTGGCGCACGGACCAGCCGCCGCGCAGGGCTTCGGTGTGGTAAAACGCAAACGCCTCGGGCGACCGGCTGCGGCTGATGAGCAGTACGTAATGCGACCACGGCAGCGGAAAGGCGCGGGCGAGGTCGGGGAGATTAAAAGACTCGGAGGATTTCCTAGACGGTGTCTCGGAAATGTTCGACGGTGTCGGGCGAATTGCCGTTGCTTCAGATTTGGCAGACACTGTCTGCGCAATTGGTGGCTCGGCGGATTCGAGCGACGGTGTTGCTCGAATTGCGGTTGTGGATTCGCCAGACGGCGTCTGGCATTTCTCTTGAATCGCCAATTTGGCAGACAGTGTCTGCCAAATCTGGTCAGCAGGAGCGAAACTGTAAAACTGCCGCATGGATTGAAGATTGCGCCGGGAGAAACCACGGCCAAACCGCGAATTGAGATCGTCTGCCAGACGGTCTAGCAATTCTTCGCCATAGCCCGCCCGCTTTTCACCGCCTTGCTCAAATTCCACGATGCGCCTGCCGATTTCCCAATACGTTGCGGTCATGAATGCGTTGACGGTGCGCACGCTGGCGCGGCGGGCGGCGTCGAGCAATTCGCCAATGCCGCCGACCAAGCCGGGGTAATTGGCCGGAGCGGGCGCGGCGGATTTCTTTTTGGCGATGGCTTTGGTCATGCAGCCAGAGTTTGATTCAATTCATCCAGCAGCGGGAGCAATTTATCGCCAAACAACTGGTGTGCTTTTCCCAATCCGCCGCGCTGGCTGAACGGTGCGTAATCGAAATCGTCCGGCTCGATGCTCAGGCTGGTGGCGATGTGGTCGCGGATGAGGTTGAGCCAGGCGAGTTGATCGCCGCTGAACTTCACGCCGGCTTTGGCCTTGTCCATGAGCCATTCGTTGAAGCGCGCGGTGACGGATTCGGCGAAGGGTTCGAGCACGGGCTGTTGTTCCAGCGCAAAGCGGACGAGCGAAACCAAATCGGCGAAGCGTCCGGCCTGCGAGCGGCCCTTGACCTTGCCAGGTTTGGCGGCGGCGAAGGCGTTCCACAAATTATCTTCCGTCCACGCGGCGGACTGCTCGCGGAGTTTTTTCTCCAATTCCTTGAGCATCGGCTCGGTGAGCCGCTGTTTGTAGGGGCGCGAGTAGAGCAACTGGAGCGCAGTGATCTCGGCCTTGTGTTGCTCGATGTAATCGCGGAAGGACTGGGCAAGCTGAGCGTTGTTTTGCGTGCTGGCCTGGGCCGGGCCGGCGTAGATCAGGGTGTCCTGCGAAATAATGTCGATGGTCTGCTCGGCGGCTTTGGCGATCTTCTTGAGCAGGTTGCGGAGGTCGGGGTTGGACGCCAACGGGGCCAAGGCAGCTTTGACACGGAGGTCACGGACCTCGGCGATTTCTTTGGCGGTGGGTTCGACGTAGGAAGCGGCCGGCGACGGAGCGCCAGCCCTACCTTTGGCTTCCGCCAGAATTTCATCCGGGTCAATGGCGGCGAGCATGGCTTTGGAAATCTGGCAGAGCGTCTGGCCTTTGGCGGTCTTGACGACCTCGGCTTCCAGCTCGGCATCGAAGCGGCGTTCGAGGCGGATGAGGCGGCCGGCCAGGGATTCGACGGCGGCGATTTCGGTTGTGCCGAGCGCGGCGGTATCGAGGAGTTTCTCGAAGCTGACGGTGGGTTTCTTTTCCAGCGGGCGAGATTCGGTGTGGACGCGTTCGGTCACGCCCACGGCATCCACGATGAGGTAGCGGGTCTTGCGTTTGACGCCGGGGTTGGCGGATTGTTCCTCGACGCTGGTGAGAGTGACGCCAGCGGGCTTGGCTTCGACCGTGCCGAGGGCCTTGCCATCCACGAACAATGTGTAATCGGGTTCGCCGGTGGCAAACGAAAGCTCGCAGACGGCGACGCCTCGAGAAACCGCGAGATTGATTCTATCCTTCGTTTGGACGACCCAGCCGGACACGACGAGCATCGCATCGATCTTTTCACGGGCTTTTTCTTCCGGCGTCATGGGGCGAAGGGTAACGCAGATTCGGGGCGTTTGAGCACGGGATCGAATCGCGCCTGGGCGGGCAGATACGGGCTGCCTTTGGCAGGGTAGGCGGCGGGGTCGTCGACGCGTGAGTCACGCCGCGGCAAGCGTGCCGCAGCCTCACCCTCAGCCCCTCTCCCAGAGGTAGAGGGTAGCTCAAGCCTGGCGCGTTGGGAGGCGAAGCGGACTTCGGGGAAGCGCAGAAAGATGAGGCTGAGGAGACCATCCGGACGGGGACTCTTGAAGCCCGCTTCGACACACTGGGCTGCAGGCAATGCCTGCTCGGCCGCGGCCCCCAGGCGTTTTTCCAGCACGGCGTTTTGGTTATCCAGTTCGGTGGGGGCGATCCAGTGCATGGCGTTGGCCCGCAGGGTATTTCAAACGGTTGCGGTAGCAATGCCGGAAATGCGGAAACTTGCGGAGCGCCAGCGGCAACGCTACTTCAAACCACCTGCTCTGGCCGCGAATTGTCCCGCCTCGACGCGGATGATCCGATTCCCGTTACGACGGCGTTGCTGCGCCGCCGCTTTATTTGGGACGCGCGGCGACACGTCCCTGCCAACGTTGCCGAAATAACACGCCACGAAGGAATCTGGTTGTGCGAGTTGTCTCCAAGCTGGCTGCCACTTGCACGCGGGGCGGTGGTGACGCATGTTCAGGGTGACAGGTGGTGTCGGAAGCGGCTTGAGAAATGAAAATCGCGTGGCTTCAACCCTGGTGGCACCGTCGGCCGGCGCGCAGAGCGCACCCACCGGCGGCGTCCGTCATCCGGTGGCCGTTCGCTCGACGGTCTCGGTGTCCGGAGACCCGCATTTTGCCTGATCCCAGTGCACCCCATTCTCACCGGGAGCCCATTCCGCCGCAACGCGTGTCCCTGCCGCTCCGGCAGCATTTGGATGTGAATCTGGCCACCGCATACCTCCGCCACCAATTGGATTGCGACGGCTGGCACGTGACCGGCCGTCACGACCATCAATTGGTCGTGCAGTTGACGCAAGGCGAGCGGGCCCGCTATTGCGTCGCCTACGACTGCTCGCCAGCGGTTGAGAAGGCGGTCTGCCACGGCAGCCGGGCGTGGACGATGGCGATCACGCCCTTGCACGGGGAGGATAATCTGTCGGCACAAAGAGTGATGGAACTCAAGGCGGGGTTGGGTGAACTCCACGCCTGACGGGAGTCGGAATTTCAGCGGGAAGAGCATAATGCCGGAACTTCGCAAAGACCTCATCACGGAGCGCTGGGTGATCATCGCCAGCGAACGGGCAAAGCGACCGCACGATTTCACCCCGCCGCCGGCGGTGCCCGAGGCCGGCGTTTGTCCGTTCTGTCCCGGCAACGAAAGTCAGACGCCGCCGGAACTTTGGGCCGCGCGTCCGGCCGGGGGGCCGAACCAGCGGGGATGGCAGGTGCGCGTGATCCCGAACAAATTTCCGGCGCTGCGCATCGAGGGTGAGATGAACCGCGAGGCGGACGGCATCTACGACCGCATGAATGGGATCGGCGCCCACGAGGTGATCATCGACACCCCCGAACACACCCAGGCGGTCGAGGAGCAAACCGTCGCGAACATCGCGCTGGCTTTGACCGCCTGCAAGGAGCGCATGCTCGATCTGCAACGCGACTTGCGGTTTCGGTATATCCTGGTGTTCAAGAACGTCGGGCGCGAGGCCGGCGCCTCGCTGCGCCACTCGCACTACCAGTTGATCGCCACCCCGGTCACGCCCTATCGGGTAAAGGCCAAACTGCTCGGGGCCCGCGAGTATTATGATCGCAAGGAGCGTTCGGTGTTTCAGGATATCCTGCGGCAGGAACAGCGGGAAGTCCGCCGCATCGTGTTTGAGAACTCGGGTTTTCTGGTGTTTTGCCCGTTTGCCGCACGGTTTCCCTTTGAGTTGTGCGTGCTGCCGAAACGGCAAGCCGCCGATTTTCATGCCGTGGCGGGCGAGGAGACTCTGCAACTGGCGGAGGCACTCAAGATCACGTTGGGGAAACTCAGTCAGGGTTTGAACAAGCCCCAATACAACCTGATCCTGCACACGGCGCCGTTGCGGGTGGGGCATCGGCGGAGCGGTTATTGGGATACCATTGATCAGGATTTTCGGTGGCACATGGAGATTCTGCCGCGGCTGACCTATACGGCCGGCTTTGAGTGGGGAACGGGTTTCTACATCAACCCCATGCCGCCCGAGGATAGCGCCGCATTTCTGCGCGAGGTCGTGCACTGACGCCACGGCAAGGGTTGCAGGACTGAAACCTCGAGCCAGTGACGTCGAATGTCGGGACGCAGGAGGGAGCTGGTTGAAACTGGAGGGAAACAGAGTTGTATAACGGCCGTCAAAATGTCGCGAACGGAGGGTGTAAAGCGTCATCGGGCCACGCGTACAGAATCACGCGCCCTGTCATCCGGCATTTTTTGAGCCGAAAGGGGCGTTTGGCGACGGTTGGGTTTTCTGCAATCAGCGGACCAATTGTCCGCTGGAAATCTTCCTCTCTTTGGCGCTGAGCGTGCGCTGAAGCGCTGCCTTGTAGCAGTGCATCGCGTGGGCATCGCCTCGGCCTTGGGTGACGTTGCGACGGATCGCGGCGCAATAGCCTGGTCCAAGGCCGTGCGTGGCTAAGGCGGTCTCCAGAGCGGCGATTGACTGGCTCACCGCCGTGGCGCTGTAACGGTCGCGGCTGGTATCCTGGCGGGGGTTCTTTCGCGCCCAGTAGCCTCTTTGCTGAAAGACCGTATCGGGCTTGCAAGGGGGCTGCAATTCAGCCGCATCCACCTTGCGCCAGTAGATTGCCTCGAAGTACGCCAAAGCCAGATCAATGTGCCGGTCGCTCATCCGGGGATCCGTGCTCGAGCTGCAACCTGAGACAACCCTGAGCGCATCGCGATAGTCGGCGTCATCAAGACCAGCCTCGCGCTGGGCGCGCTTGAGGATGATTTGTTGAGCACGGGAGATCACGCCAGCACCTCGTGATTGAACCGGGACGCCACAGGCTCAGCTTCGACCGGGCGCACACCACGCGGCGACGTTCCCGCAGCGGGCAGGGTGTTTTTTCGCAATAGTGGGCCGGCAGGAATAGTCGCGGCGCGCTTTGTCCTGGGCGCAGCTGCGCGCGGCTCTGGTGATTGCGCGTTCACAGGAGCGTCCAAAGGCATCCGCTTCCGGATCGCCGCCTGGATATCATCAAGCGTCACCTTGGTCCGGCCCGAGCATTTAACCTCAAAACGGGCTTTCTTGAGGATGTGCGCAATCCCGGCAAGTTTGCTGTTTGAAAAAATGCCGTAACCGACCAGCGCTTTGATGCTGGCTGCGTCCCCTTCCGGAAAATGCGCACGGGCGACGGACTCCATCTCCGCCAGGGACAACTCCTTTGGCAGGACTTCCGGGAAGCCAATGCGCCGGTCAAATTGGTCCCAGTTCCAACCCGTGCGCTTTTCAATGTTCGCCTTTTCTGACTCGAATTGCGGCGTCGCGCAAATCACGACCGGCACGCCGTAGTTCACCAGTTCGGTCATGATCCACGAAATCCGCGTCGGCCTTTTACGGCAACGATCATCCTGGCAGAGCAAATTGTGGCCTTCATCGAACACCAGCGCCAATCCGGCGGCGCGGGCCACTTTCCCAACCCGCTCCCGCAGGTCCACACTTTTAAGACTGAGCGCGGATGAAACCCCGTAGGCTTCCGCGATACCCCGGAAGAAAGAAATGTTGTCGAGATGCGGCGGCACTTGCACGTACCGCGCCTGCCCCGGATGCGCGGTACACCAGGCTTTGATGGCATCGCTTTTGCCAAGGCCGGAATCGCCGTAGATCATCACCAGCTCGCGCGTCTCCAGCGCATAATCCAGCGCACGTGTCACTAGTCGCACAATTTCTGTTTCCACGAATATGGCCGGGCGCTGCTGACAACGCGCGGCCACGTAGTGGCGCAACGTCGCAACCAGATTGGGGAACCACCACGGGCCACCTTCGACTTTGATTTCCGGGTTCAGGCAGAGTTCCGCCAGGTTGTCGGCCAGTTGGCCGGCCGCCTTGCGGCAGACTTCCACGAATTGCGACACCGGGTAGCCGGCCGGGCGTTTCGCCGCCTCCTCAGCCCGCTGCTTGGCCGCTTGCTTTTTGTCGCGTTCCCATCCGCTCGTGTATCTATCAACGGCATCCGTTGGCTCATCCATCTCGGACAGAAATGATTTCGGGTCATCTTCGCCTTGGAGCAGGTAGTGAAATTCGCCCCCTGGGATTTCATCACGCACCTGCTTCACCTGGCTCGCGTTGTAAATCTGGCCCGGTCGGGTCCCGAATTTCTGCATGGCGGGCGTTGCCAGTTCGTGAGGGTAACCGGCAATCAGATCGGCGGCGACTCGATCCAGACCGCCGGGCTGCCAGGAGAAATGCTGCAAGGCGAAGAGCAAGCTCACGTCCGCCGGGGACAGATCAGCGGCCCGGTTGGCGACGATGTTCGCGAGCAACCCGCGATCGTACTCGACGCTGGAGCAAAAGGCGCTTTGCTTGGTGCGGCTGCCGGGTGGGGCATGGCGGGTGGAACTCATATTTTTCGCAGGTTAAGGATCAGTCGGTTTGGATTCGGCGAAGGCATCATCCATCAGGCTCAAGCCCAGCGCGCGGCGGTCCAACTTTGGATCACTGGGTGAAAGTTGAATGTCGAACCGTTTCGCAGCGCGGGATCCGCGGCGCACCGTTTCGGTTTTCGCGCGGTCCTCAGCGGTGATCTTTTCGGACTGCCGGTGAAATTCGCTTTGCCTCTCGGCCGCGAAGCCGTCGCTGGCAACGGGGAGGAATTGACGCGCCGCAAACTCCTTTGTGAACACCGCCTTGACGGCGCGATACACTTCCTTGGAATGGCGCGCCATCGCGGCATTCTCAGCGTTGGCCTGTCGCCAGGCTTCCGGAGCAAGCTCGGCGGCGTCGTGGTTTGGAAGGTCCGTTTCCAGTTTCACCACGATGGGGTTTTCGCCGTCCAAATCCGTCACGCCACACAACTGCGGATTCTCCGGGTTGAACCAAGCAATGGCGTGCGGCTGCTTCATGCGCATGATTCCCAGCCGCTCATCCTTGTAGTTGAACTGCTTTTTGCCATACGTGAACGTGAGCCCGTTTGGCGTGATCGCCGCCCTAATCTTGTTGCACGCGAGCAGGTATCGGCAGTTTTCAGGGACTTTCAGCAACGGGGTGGTGAAGCAACGCTCGTACGTTTGTTTGGGTGTCGTGCCTTGGAGGTATTTTCCCTCGCCGGGTTCATCATTATATTTGACCAGCAGTTCACCCAACCTCTGCACCCACTCAGCTTTGGAGTACCAACCAAAATCGCCGGGATGAGCCGAGCCGGACTTGACCAGGCGCAGCTGCTTTTGAACTTCCTCGTAACGGTCAGTGAACGCATTTCGCCCCACGTAGCCGGGCTCGCGTTGCAAGTAGTTTTGCAGCTTTCCGTAAATTCGCTCGATGATCTTCCCGCGCGGGTAGAAAGCGTGCCGGATGCGGACCCCAAGGCGGCGGATGCCCTGTTCGGTTTCACTCCACGAAACCTCATCTTTGCGGCCAACCCACACGCGGGCGGTCTGCCAGAAACTGCCTTCCAGATAAAGGTCCTTGCGCGGGAGTCCGTACGTGTCGCACTTATTCGTCCAGGAATTGCGGATTTGGAATGCCGAGTATCCCTTCTCAAGAATGAGCGCAAAATTGTAGGCGAACCAAGATCGTTCATCCACCCAGACCAGGAGTTGCGGTTGCCCCACGTAAAGCGAACCGTCGGGCAATTCATCCCAAACGAGGTTCACGAACGTCATATCGTCGCACTGGTCAACGTCGCCACTGGCCAGTGGATTCGCGGGGTGATCGGGGTTGCGGTTGATATAGGCACCCTTCAAGACCGCATGGCGCGGGCCGTGCATCCGCATTTTCACGTCGTCGGTGTACGCGCTGATCTGGCTCGCGATCTTGCGGGGGATGCGCCGGAGCGACTGGCGGTAGTACTCGACCACTTCCGCGCGGAGCTTCCCGTCCCGGATCGCTTCCCGCCAGCCCTGGTCCATGCCGCCGCCGTACTTGGCGCCGTAGGCAATGAGCTGGATCAATTCTTCGCTGGTCAACTCCGGACCGCGCGTCCGGCCCTGGCGTAGATCGTCCAGAATTGCAAGCCGCTTGCCTCCGCTCTGCCAGCGCGAATAGAGCCGCTCGAAATTCCGACGGAGCGCGGCGGGATTCTTGGCGAGGAATCGCGCCTCCTGTGCCAGGAAACCGATCACCTGGCGCTTGGCAGCCTTAACGCCGATGCGTTCGCCCCACGTCTCCAACACTTGGAACGAATCATCCAACACCTGGCGTTTCTGCGTTGCGTCCGGTTCGCCCCGTTTCAGGAATCCTTCAATGAGGCTGCGCAACGGGCGCAATTCGTCCGGGATGTTAGCGGGCGAGTGGAGATTCCCAGGTTGTGGTGCGGCGGCGTCATCCAGATATATTTCGAGGCGGCTTAAATCGCCATCATGCCGCGAGCGCTTGAGCGTGCGCTTGAACAGGCGCAGCCAGTAGCTGCCCGAAATCTCAAATCCAAAAACCGCCTGGTAGCTTTTTAACCCGATCTCAACCAGCTCTCCGGGCAGCAGCTTGGGATCGCTCTGGCGCTCTAACGCAGGGGCTAAGGCCCGGCGGAGTTGCTCCGCCCTTTCTTTGGCCGCTGGTGTCACCTGAGAAATCGGCACGGGCGGCACCCAAGCCTTGATCCCAAGGGCGGCGAGCCGGAGTTTTCCCGTCATGTAGTCCACGGAACTCTCACCCGCTTGAATGGCTGCGGTGGTGAACTTTTCCGTCAGAGCAGGCGGGAATGAATCCGGAGACCAGGTGCGGGCTTCGTTGCCGTGTTGATGGCATACGCCTTGGGCTGGGATGTCCCGTAACAGTTTCAAAACCGTTGGTTTAGTGACACCCAGGGCAAGGGCGATCTGGCCGGCGGTGTAGCCGTTGGGGGGCGCAGGTTGAGGTTGCGGGGGCATATTCATCCTGACTTAAAGCGCAGGAGCGGAGGAAAGGAAAGGCAACGCCCCAAACCATCTCCAACCTGCGCGAAGAAGATGGACAGAGGTCCCGCGATCTGGGGGCGTTGCCAAATTAGAAAATTGGGCGCGAAATGAAAAAGCCGCAACCAACGCCAGCCCGCGAAGCCGGGTTTGGAGCGTTGGTTGCGGGTGATATTCATATCGCGTGAGTCGTTCAGGCGGCGGCGGTGATCAATCCACCCATGCAGCCGGTGGCCATCTTGCCGATGGTCAGGCGTTCAATTGCCCTCACCAGAATTTCGTCGGTTTCAAACGCCGCATCCATGCTGGTGTCAAAGCGCATGTTGCCGCGAACGCCCAGGTAGTTGTAACTGGCGTCCCCGAACAACACATGCACCGTGCTCAGCACGTCGCTCGTGGAATAAACGGGCATGACATCAATCCAGCGCACGGGATAGCCATCCAGTGTCGGCGTGATTTCCATGGGGTTGGCCCCGCTGCCGGTAATCTGCGCTGCCGGATTAAAAGGCTTGTTGCCTGAAGTGTTGAACGTGGCCAACAGCGCCTCGAAGGACGGGTGCAGGAAGTAAGCCCCGCGCCGCAACGCTCCGGCATCACACACGCCCCGCAACGTCCGAAAATGCGTTACGGTGAATTCGCTCGGCGAGCCGAGCCCGGTGCTCGTGGTGGTCTTGGAATCGGTGGCGACGCTCTTGGTCAAACCTTCCGCCGTGCCGTTCACGCCGGAAGCGGCGCCGGTGCCCCGCCAGAAATTCCAGTCCTCAACGTACGCGATCTGGCGCGCGGCATATTCCGCGATGAACCGGCCGAGGGGCACAATTGAGTCCTCATCCAGTTCATTCGGCAACCGCACGAGCCCGCCGAATTTCTCCGGCGTGAAGGTGACCCACTCGGTTTGCGGCGATTTCTCGGAGATCGCCGTGGACTGCGCGAGCAGGCCGAAGGTGGGATCGGTTTTAAGCTTCGGCAGTTTGACGGTGGCAGCCCCCAGCGGGAAGACGGTGCCGTATTTGCGAGCCGTGCCAAACATGCCGACCAGGGCAACGACCTGGCCGCTGTACTGCGTGGGCAGGGGAATATCGCTGCTGCTCAGCGCGGTGCGAGTTTCAAGCCGGAGCACGTTGAGCGAACGAGCCAGCAGCCTTTCCCGATTGGGACCCTCGAGTTTTTCACGTTTGTGGAGGCCAAGGATCGCGAGCGAGCCGAACCACTCGGCACAGTCGTCGGAAACTTGTCCCGGCAGGCTGGGTGATCCACCACGGGCTAGGCCACCTCGGCGCAGCGTGTCAACGTGCTGCTTCAAGTCGGGAAACTCTTTCAAAAATTGCCTTACCTCACCAAGTGGGGCTTTCAATTCTTTCAGAATTTCCTCGAACTCCTTCAGCTGCTCTTGCGTCAACGACGCGAGGTAAAGGACGGGCTGGCGCTCGGAAATGGCAATAGCCACGGTCTGAATCCCGAGGACGTATAACGCCGCCGACTGCCACGACATGAAACCAAAGGCCAACAATCCAACAACCAGGGCCAGCGCCAGCAGCGTGCCCACGACTAACATTTTTTTCGTTCTCATAATCCGCAAACTTTCAGTGCGACCAGCCCTTGGTCGCGATCCTTCAATTGCCGCGCCTCCGACAGGAGGCAGTCCGGGGTTGGGCTTGGGGTGCGACTCTTGCAGGCCGTTACCGCCAAACCCCGGCCTGCTCGCGTAAGGTTTGGCTGTCGCTTTTGAGTTGCGGGAAGCCCAGCACTTGCTCGGCGTAAAAAACAAAGCCGCCGAGCAACGGAGCTTCGTATCTTCGTTTTTGGTGCTGGGAAAATCGGGGAGCAAGCGGCGGATCGCCGGCGGCAAAACGTGTTTGTTCAACACGTCAGGCAATGGACCAGGCAATCCGCAGGCGCGGTTATTCGAAATAGGACCTACCCTTGACGGTTTTCCGGTTCGATCCAGGCGCGAGTCGCAGCCGGCTTGTGGACTTCTAAAAATTTGCCATTGCAAAACGCCGGGGAGCCATTGCAAAACGCTCCGGAGCAAAAAGGCAGGGCTCGGGAGGGTGGCGCGCTCCGACGCGGCAAATCGCGTTTTAGCGCGTTCCAGGCCGGGGAAGCGCTGGGCAGGGGTTGGGATGGAGAAAAGAGGGTTCATCCTTCAATGGTTTTGCCGATCACGTCCGGATCGTGGCTGTACCAGAATACCAGCCGGTTGTACTCTTCGACGTGCAGGATGTTCGCTACCCCGAGCAGCCCGCGCACGGCGAGCTGGGACTTGAGGCGCGCCATGGCCGCACCCAAATCGTGCGCGTGGAAAAAATGCCAGGCGGAGCCCGCGCATTCAGAATCGCAGCAGCCAGGGTAAAAACTGGAATCGTAGAAACCGAGGCCGACTTGCTGCAATTCGAGCCCGAGCGCCTCCTCGATCTTCGGGTGATCGTGAACCGGGCTTTGTCGCGTGGTGTTGAGTTGCACCGCCACCACGTTCAGGCCGAGCTTGGAAAAGATGGCGTGCCAGTTCGGCGAAATATTCTGGAAGGCGGCGAGGCTCATTTCGGTTTCCGGAATTTGAATGAGGCCACCGATTGAAGCACGGCGCGGAGTCCGGTGGCCGGCTTGTCCGGCGGGGTCGGTTGGGGCGGAGCGAACAGGATTCGCCGCACGCAATGCCTTTTGAACCCTTCAATGGTCAAGCCTCTCGCGATGGCCGCTGATTTGACCAGGTGGTATTCGGCAACGCTGAACTCGGCGCTGGAATGGTCGCTGTGCTCGCTCATGATCGGCCTTTCTCGGGGCGCTTGCGCCGCCCGCAAGCCCGGCATAACGACGTGGGCTCTGAAAAAAAGTGGCCATCCCGGTCCGATTCGATGGGCAGGTTTAGCTGGTCCCGCATGAATTCCAAATCGCGCTGAATCGTACGATCGGATGCTTCCAGTTCAGCGGCGAGCGCGGCAATGGTGACGCGTTTCTTGCCGTTGAGCGCGGCGGCAATGTGCTGGACTCGAGCCATGGCGGGCTTAGTGGCGAGAACTCTCATGTTTTTTTCTTGCCCGGTTTCGCGCCGACACGGCCGCGCTTCCGTTCCGCCAGCCCTGCGACGCCGTGCTCTTCAAAGGCGTTGAACCAGCGCCGCAAACTCCTTGCAGAGCAGGGGAAATTCGCGATGTGCGCGACGCGCACCAATGCCCGCTCCCGCCCTTCGCCGGCGTCCAGTGCGGCGGCGAGCAACAGGCACGCATCCATCCGACGGGAGACCCGCAGCGCTTCGGCGCGACGTTCCTGAGTGAGTCCCTCAATCTGCAAGCCGCGCGGCGGAACGCGGCGCATCAATCGGCGGCACTTGGCAAGGAGCGCGCGGGGTGGAAGGTAGCCGAACTCGTTTCCGTTCGCGCCGCGCTTCCATCCTTCCCGCACGGCGTGGCGGTGAATGGTCCGCGCCGAAACGCCCGCCGCCATCGCGATGATTGCGGCGGGATAAAGTTCGGATTGCGAGAGGTTCACGGGTCAGCGAAGTGCGGCGGCTTTGTGGGTGGGCTTGATCCACGGGCGGAATACCTGGTTCACCCGCTGCATCATTTCCGTGTGCGCCGAGTCCGTCACGAGTCCGGCGGTGGATTCCAGGCAATCCATCAGCATCTCCAGCTCCGAGTAACGATGATCAAGCTTTGCTGCTGCGAGAACAGAACGATCCGTATCGACGCCCGCATGATGCAGCACTTGCTCGATGACCAACAAGGCGCGAGTCAATTCCGTCGCCGCGACAATTTGATCGGGAGCATGCTTCAAAATAACGTTGTTAATGATGCAGCTCCGAGTGAGATAGACCTCTTTCATCGCGAGCAAGGCGAGCGTCTCCGTGGGCAACGGGATGCCGCCAAGCATGCCGACGTAACGCGCCCGCATCGTTTCAGAAGCGGGAGCGGGTTTTGAGGCCGAGCCGAGCTCCAGCAAACCGATTGCGGCGGGCGGGGCTGCGGATTCAGCTTCGCCGTTCAGACGAGCGCTGGCGGCGATGAGTTGATCCATGCAGGCCCGCTCATCCTGGTCGGTTTCAATTCTCTGAAATTTCCCAAGACGACGGCGGAAGTGTGCGGGAGTTGGTTTTCGGGCGTGGGTGGTGGGGGACTTCGAGGTTTTCATGTTCGCAGGTTTTTGTTGGGGATTACTGTGGATGCTTCGGGATCGGCCAAGCAGCACGGCTTCCAGGAGTCTCTAGCTTTTGCAACTCCCGCAGCCGTTTCATCAACGGCTTGGATTCCCGGCGATGCTCCAAAACGTACCAAAGGTGAACGCGACTACACCCAAGCAGCTTGGCGTAAAGGCCGATGCGCGGATGCTTCGTTGCTCCGCGCCCGCGTTTCTTATCGCTACCTTTTGGCTGTTCCAGTAACATCGATGCGAAACGTATTCTACGTGTTGTAGAAGCGCAAGACTTATTTCTCTACGAAGCGTAGTGTTGCTATGAAGCCAGATGCGGCATTCGGAAACCGGCTCAAGTCACGCTTGGATGAAAGGGGTGTCAGCCAAGCGGAGCTGTGTGATGCCCTGGGGTTAAGCCACGGTGCGGTTCATCACTACTTGAAGGGGCGTGTTCCGCGCGGATACACCCTGTCTAAAATTGCGCGCTACCTGCGCACCACCGCCGATGATCTTCTCGGCTTGCAGGGCAATTCCCAAGTGGAGCGCTTTGTCTTGTGGCCGCTAAAAGCCGCGCAAGAAAGTCTGGTCCGGATATCACAAGCAGCCGATCAAAATGAGGGCAGTGGTTACGCACAAAGAATTCGGGATTTTGTAATTAAGGAGTTTTCTGACGCCGCCGCCAGCATAGCCATGGCAGACCTGAAGAAGGGCAAAGTCGCGGTGACAGTTGAACACAAAACAGGCGCTGCGCCGAAAGGATTTCCTCGTTCCGTTGACTTGCTTGCACCCGATTCCAGAGAAGGCGCAGTCGCGTTTGTGCGATTCCTCAGCAGCATGGATGAGCGCGAAATCCTTTTTGCCTGTATCGAACCGAAGTGGCGAACTTCAGATTTTTTCGACCAGTTGATCACGCCATCGGCTTACGCGCTTTGTCATGCGAGCTCTCGGTTGATTGTCTTCACCTATGATGACGAGCCGGCGAAAGCCGAGTTGCAAGGGCAATTGGCCCGGCTTGGTGGTGATGAGGCAGCAACCGCAGGAGAAGATTTTTATTACGAAGCTGACAGGCTGCGCATGTTCTACCCTGAGTTCTACACCTTCGCTTCCCATAGTCTGATGGAGGATTCGTCGCGTCGTTACAAATTGGATTTTAAGCCGAAACGCGCATCAAAACGGGCATCAACGTGAGGCTTAGCTGGTCTCGGAGACTCCGAGAATCCTTTCCACGCCTAGCTTTCGGCGCTGTCCGTTCGGCCTGCCATTTTTCCTTGGCCTAGACATTCCTTGTCACCCCTCCCGGCGTAACGTGGTTTGTGTTATGAATGGCACGGCCACGCCCAACAATCCGCCAGTTGTTACCACCGAAGATCGCCAGCGCGGTTGGGCTGAGTTGGAAATCCAGTTCGCCGATGGCCGGCGTGAATTCGTTCGCGTTCACGCCTTAGACCCCGCAGAACTTCTCCCCCTCGCCGAGCTTCCGCCTGATGTCGCCCTGCGGGAAGGATTGATGAAATCGCTCCGCGCGGACGCGGAGTTTGTGGCGGGTATCGGTGGCGATCAGCAGCTCGCGATCATGGCCGTGCAAGCGCTGCTCACTTTGGGTGATGACGCGGGCCGGGCCGGAGTGGAACTCTCAGCCGCTGCCGTGATGGCCCAGCGAGCGAGTTCACAACCGCAAACGGCAGCCGGAATGCGGGAACGGATCGGCAGTCTCGCCGCAAGTGTAAACGCGTTCAAAACCGCCACCCAGGGCTTGATGCAGAGCAGCAAAATCCGCCCGATTAACCCGATATGAATTACGAGATTCTTGAAGAAGATGTGTTGCGCGGGGGAAAGACGATTGCAGCCGAGACACGCGATGGCCAAACGGTGCAAGTGGACTGCCGGGCGCTGAGCTGGGCGGCGAGCTGTAAGGTGATGAGCCTGGCCGATCCGGCTGAGGCGATGCTGCACGCGATCTTGAATGGTGTGGCCGCTGAACAAGCCAAGGATGAGTTTCTCAACCAGCTCACGCCGCACGGCATGTTGGAAATCTCGAACACGGTGTTGACGCTCACGCATGGGATTTCCGCGTTAAAAAAAAGTCGGGCGGCGAGCAACTTGAACGCGCAGCCGGCTACGCCGACTTCTACGCCGTCGCCAGCGAATTGCGCGGCCACGGATTCACCGGCGCCGAAGTAGCGGAATTTTCGCCCGCGCAACTGACTTGGCACATTCGCCAGGTGCGGCGGAGGGCAGGGGAGCGGGATCAGCGAGCGCTGTTGCTGTTGTCGGCTTCTGCGGCGGGAGGAAAAGCCGCGGAGAAGGTCTGGCGCATGTTGGAGCGGGAGCGGAAGGCGCTGGATGATCCGTCGGGCGTCGGGCGTCGGGCGGAAACTGAAAGCGGCACGCCGCTGTGCCAGGAAGATTTTGAGAGAATGATGCGGGATGAAGACTAAAGGCTGAATTGATATGGCAACCACGGGTGTTGACTACAAGATCACGGTGACGAAGCTCGGCGACGGGGCGACGCAGGCCGTGAACGATTTCAAGTCGGTGGCAGCAGCCGCGGCGACTACCAACACCGCTCTGGCGCAAAACACCGCGGCCATGACGACGGCCGCAGCGGCGACGAAGACGGCTTCCAGTACATTTAAGGCAATGCAGGGCACGGTCACCTTGCTCGGCATGACGGCTTTCCCGCAACTGACGATGGCTGCCACCACGGCCCAGGCGGCGTTCACCGGCATTCGGACGGCAGCAGCGGCGGCTGGGGTTTCTATGCTCGCCGTGGCGGGGCCGCTGGCAGTTATTGCGGCCGGCGCGTACAAGGCCTACGAGGCGCTTAAAATTTTGTATGATTTAATGGAAGCGCGGGGGGCGGAGAAATCGTCCGCTGCCGCCCTGGCCGAAAGCAACGATGCGACGGCAGCGGCTTTTATTCAGCGGGTCCGGGAGCAAACCGAAGCGGGCAATTTGCGGCTAAGTGATGCTGAAAACGACCAGCTTGCAGAGCTATTGGCGAACAATCAGTTTCGCGAAGCCCGCGAGATGATTCAGGGTCGGATGCCTATGGGGGCGTTTATGTCGGAAGCGGAGCGCCAGCGGGAAGTCGCATCGCGCTTTGCCGAGTCGCGGCGGGTGAATGAGAACGCGCATGCTTACGCGGCGGCGAATATCCCTGAGATCGACACGGACGTGACGCGGCAACGGCAGAACGTCACGTTGGAATACACAGAGCAGTTGGCGCTGCTGAACCAGATGCGTGCGGACGGCCTCATTTCTGAAAGGGAGCTGGACGCGTTCTCTATGGAGGCGGACACGCGAAAGATTGAGTCGTTGAACCAGTTGCGCGGGCATCTGACGGAAGTCCAGGAGCTTGGCCAGCAAACGGTGAAGATGTTTTCAGCGGGATTCGCCAGTGCGTTCGTGGAGTTCGCGTCTGGAACAAAAAAAGCGGGGGACGCCTTCCGGGAGTTTGCGTCGCAGTTCTTAAAGCAGCTTTCGCAGATGATCATTCAGCAAATCATCTTCAATGCGATCAAGAATTCATCCTTTGGCAAATGGCTGGGGATGGCGGAGGGCGGCGTGGCGGTTGCGGCCAGCGGCGGCATGTTTCCGCAGTTCGCGGCGAACGGGCTGGCGGGGGTGCAATCCGTTTCGAGCCCAACGTATTTTCCTCGATTCAACGTAGTGGCCGGCGAGGCCGGCCGCGAAATGCTGACGGTGCTGGCACGGCCGCGAATGATGGATGTCGGCGGCATGCAGGCGGTGG
>CAZIJO010000076.1:0-23460 GCA_964539515.1 uncultured Bifidobacterium sp.
GTGGAGACTGCTCGTGAAAGACATGCCCAAGAGCAAGCACAAGGACCTCGACTTCATCGTGGACCAACTCGACTGGGCCAAGAACGTGGACCCGAAATTCAAGGATCACCACTATCTCGAACCCGTCCCCGTCGCCGACACCCGCAAGGAAGGCTTCGTGGATCGCTGGATCGTGTATGGCAAAGTGGACGGCGAACAACTCTTCACCGCCAAGGAACTCACGGTGGATCCCGGCACGAAAGCGACGGTGAAAGACACCGGCGCCTATGGCCTGATCTGTGTGCAAGGCAGCGGGAAAATCAACGGCCAGCCGTTGGTCAGCCCGAAGCTCATCCGCTTCCACGAATTGACCGAGGACGAATATTTCTGCACCGAAGACGGCGCCAAAGCCGGTGTGACCTTTGAGAACACCAGCGAGACCGAACCGCTCGTCTGCCTCCGCTACTTCGGCCCCGAAGTAAATCCGGATGCCCCGGCGATGGGCGCGTACCGCAGGAACAAGTTCAATTGATCGATCGGAGGGCGACTTCACCCGGCCCACTCCGTATGAGCGAATTCTACTCGATTGACTCCACCCGGGTAAGTCACCGCGAGTATTGGTGGGGTGCGCGCTCGCCTTTGGTTGTGTTCGGCTGGCTGCTAAAGTGGTTGCATGTACGCATTCCCAGCTCGACCGATGACCCAAACACGGAATCCACCAAGCCTTACGTCGTCGAAGCCCTGCCTGCCGAAGTGGCCCATCGGTTTGAGCCAATGGCGGCGGAGCTGGTCGGGCAAGGATTCCTGGATCCGGTTTACCATGTAATCAGCGACGCGGGCACCGCCACCACAATCTTCTGGGCGACATACCGGCATGCGTCAGGTCAACACTTCGCGCGCATTCACCAGCGAATCTGGCACCAGGCGAAGCCGGCGGACCGCGGAACTTTCGTAGCGTACTACACCGCATTCACCGACGGGACCTTCGCTGGTTCTTCTGCGGGGAAGCCGGACCTCGCCACCCCGGCGACCGTGCCCATGCTGCGCCGATATCGTGCCGCCCCTTCCGCCCTCTGGAACGCACATGTTGAATTCGTAGCGGAAAAGCGTCAGGCCACGGTGCAGCCCATTCAGTCACGCATGGAACTGATCGAGGCCACGGAGCACCTCCACATTCTTCTGCGAGACTTTCATCTCGCGCGCGGTGTCTTCCGCGTCCGTTCCGATGCCGAGCAGGCCAGTACGGCCGCCGTCACCGCGCGATTGCAGGAAGCCACGGCCGACGGCCTGCAACATCCCGAAGTGCTCGCCGAAGTGGAGCGCCTGCAAACGCAGCGACCCGGATGGGGCAACGCCATCGTCATCCTGGTGGTTTCGGTCGCCGCGTTCATGGCTGCAGGCAGCACCCAGCGCGACTGGAAATTCTACCTGTGGCTGATTCCCTTGTTGTTCCTGCACGAAAGCGGCCATTGGCTGGCCATGAAAATCTTCGGTTACCGCAACCTTCGGATGTTCTTCATTCCGCTGTTCGGTGCCGCGGTCACGGGCCAGAACTGGAACGTGCCCGGCTGGAAAAAGGCGCTGGTGTCCCTGGCCGGCCCGGTGCCGGGAATCCTGCTCGGCGTGGCCCTGACCTTGGCGGGGCTCATCACGCATCGCGAATGGCTGAACCAGGCCGCGGCGCTGCTGTTGATCATTAATGGTTTCAACCTGCTCCCGGTGCTGCCGCTCGACGGCGGTCATGTCCTGCACGCCATCCTCTTTTGCCGCAACCGCTGGCTCGACATTGCTTTTCGGGTCCTCGCCATTGTCGGACTTCTGCTGTTGGCGTTCAGCGGCACCGGAAAGTTTCTCATGTATGTCGCGATCCTGATGACGATTGGTTTGCCGGCAGCATTCAAGATTGGGAAAGTTGCCGATGCCCTCCGTCACCTGCCCCTCCCGCCGCCGCTCCCCGGTGAAGACCACATTCCGTCAGCCACTGCCGACACAATTGTTAGCGCTCTCAAGGCCGCGATGCCTGTCCAGACCAACAACAAGACGCTCGCGCTCCAAACCATCAATGTGTTTGAGACTTTGAACGCGCGTCCGCCCGGGGCGCTCGGCACCCTGGGCTTGCTGGCCGTGCATGGCGGCTCCGTGCTGCTCGCAGTGCTCTGTGGATTCCTGCTTCTCATCAACCAGCACGGCGGAAGTCTCGGCGATTTCGCGCGCACCGCGCTGCGCCAACCCAATCACCCCGTGGGCTGCGGCAGCATCGAACGGTGGTCCGGCCCAGAAGCTGGCACCGTCACTTCGCGCAACTTGCTCGTCGCCTTCTTGCCCGATCCCTCCGCCGCTCAAGAGCAATTCATCACGCTCCAGCCCCGTCTGCCCGCCAGCGCCAGCCTGACCCGACTCGGCGATTCACTCCTGCTCGCGCTGCCGGCGGCGGACGATGCCGCGCGCGAAAGCTGGTTCGGCGAATTTCACGCCCTCGACACCAACACCTTTGTCGCGCTCACAAACCAAAGCCTGATCGTATCTCTCATGTTCGTAGCTCCGACCGCGACCGCAGCAACCAATTTGGTGGACGAACTAGGTGAGTACTTTGCTGTCACGCCCTTGGGCAATCTGGTGGCCCCGTGGTCTCCCCAAGCCACGGGGAGCGAATACAGGAGAGCCCGGACCGCGCGGCGAACGTGGCATGGCATCGGGACGAACACCGCCACCGTATGGAATAGCACGACAGTCAAGGATCTGAGCCGCCAAGTGGGTGCGGCCCGTAAACGGGGCGCGACGGCCGAAGCCGAGCGCCTCCTCGCTCAGCAAATGAAAGTACGCAAGCAGCAAGCGGATGCGGTCTACAACCAGCTGCGAAGTCAGGGCGTGGATTCCGAACTGCTCGATCTCCACGCCCAACTTGCGGCGCTCGAATACACCAACCGTACCGAGCGCGCCATCTTGGAACATCAGTTGGTGCGCAAGCTCGGCCCGGCCTCCACGAACGATGAGGCCTCCGGGCGTTCTCCCGCCCCGCTCGGAACGGTTTCCGGTTTCGCCAGCCACCACGGCCTGCTGGTGGAAGTTGGCTGGATGCATTTTAAAGATGCGCCCCTGGGTCTGCCAACGATGATCGACTGGCTATGCCGCCAAGGTTGCAGCGGGATCAAATTTGATATCGTCACCACGGCCTTGGGGGAGGATGATCTTCCGGAGTGAATTGCCACGACACGCATACCCAGTCACAGAGAGCGGCCCGAAGGAGTTCATCCCCTTCGCGAAGCCAGGCAGGAACGAACCGCTCGTCTGCCTCCGCTACTTTGGCCCCGAAGTAAATCCGGATGCCCCGGCGATGGGCGCTTATCGCAAGAATAAGTTTTGACTTGCCCCATGGTCGGCGGGCGGAGAGTTTTCGCCATGCACAAGACCTCGCGGCGGGAATTCCTGAAACGCAGCGGCGTCGGCGTCGCCGGATTCTCCTTGCTGCCTTCGAAGTTGGTGGCCGCCCCGGCGAAGGCGGATGCCCAAGCCGAAGGCTTCCTGCCGCCGCACACGTCGCTGACGGTGCCCGGCATTCACGGATATGCGGAGCAAAGCGTTGCCGCCGGTGAATCAATCCATTTTCACATCAGCAGCACCGTGCCGTACCAGCTCGGCGTCTACCGGCTCGGGCTCGATCCGGAATCGCCCGACGAGGACCGGTTGCTGCATCAATTCCCCGTGTCCCCTGCCCGACCGCAACCGATTCACCCCGGCTCGTATGTTCACATTGAAAAGAATCTGAAAGGTTCGCTCAAGGCGCTCACGCTGGAATGCTGGGTGCGCCGTTGGAAAATCAAGGATTACGCCGGCATCATCACGCAATACGATTCGGCCGGCGCGAAAGAATTCGGATTATTTGCCGGCCCGGGTGGCGCGCTGTCGTTCTGCATCGGCGGGGAGAGTGCGATGGACGATTTGAAGCAGCAGCTCTCCGCCAAAACCGGATTGATCGGCGAACGGTGGCATCATGTCGTCGGCGTCTGGACCGGGCGGCATCGCATCCTTTTTCTCAACGGCAAGCCAGTCGGCAAGTGGCCGTGCAAGACCAAGCTTACCGCCGGCACGGTCCCGCTCCGCCTTGCGGCCCTCGGGGAAAATGGGTCGGCGGGCGGATTCCTGGACGGGGATCTCGCCATGCCGGTGATTTACCGCCGCGCCCTTTCCCCGGAGGAAGTGGTGGCGCGATTTGAAGCGAAAGCGCTTTCATCTCCCAAAGGCCGCGACGTGGCCGCCTGCTGGAAACTCGATGAGGATTTGGGCGCGCGAATCGCGGATGCCTCCGGCAGCGGCCGCCACGGACGCATCGTCAATCACGCCACCTGGATGATTCCCGGACCGAGTTTTGATCGCGAGGTGATCCGCTTTCGTTCGTATGACCCGGCGAAAGACTCACAGCGCGGCCACGCCCTGCGCTTTGCCTCCGACGATCTTTATGATTGCCGGTGGCAGCCGACGCTCGCGTACACCATTCCGGCGAACGCCCGCTCCGGCTTCTACGTCGGGCGCATTGCTTACGAATGGGAAGGCAAGCCGCGCCTCTATCACATCACCTTCATCGTCCGAAAGCGCGCGCGGCAAAAGCCAGCGCCCGTCCTGCTGCTCGCGGCCACGAACACCTGGCGCGCCTACAGTTCGGCGGCTTTTCCGCAACCGAAGCCGGCCTTGAAAGTCAACGTCACCACCAACGGCATGGCCAATTCGCCCGGGGATCCGCCGGCGGCCTCGTTCTATCGCCGGCACGCGGCGGGCCAGGGCTGCTACCAGATCGGCTTGCGCATGCCCTTCATCGGCGCCGACCCGTATCTGCTTTATGGAGATGAATACAGCCACCTGGCCCGGGCCGAACGCTTCACACAGGTCTGGCTTGAACAAGCCGGCTACGAATACGATGTCATCACGGACCTCGATCTGCATCGCGACCCGGACATTCTTAAAGGTTACCGCACCTTTCTGATCAATGGTCACAGCGAATACTGGTCCTTGTCCGCCTGTCACGGGCTGGAGAATTACCTCAAGCGCGGCGGCAATGTCATCGTGCTCTCCGGCAACTCGATGCTCTGGCGGGTGTCGTTCAACGGGGACGAATCGATCCTCGAGTGCCGCAAGGTGGACGCCGCGGGGGAACAGATGAAGCCGCACGAACGCGGCGAGTGCTGGCACGCCCACGACGGACTGCGCGGGGGTTTTTTTCGCGAGTTCGGTTATCCGAGTTACCAGTTGATCGGTCTCGACATGCTGGGTTTTGCCGGCGAAGCCAGCTTCGGCCCGTACGTCGTCGAGCAGGCGGATCATTTTCTTTTCCATCAGCCGGAAGAAACCGGGCTCAAGGCGGGCGATACCTTCGGTCAGGCCGCCGACGGCAAACTGCCGCGCGCCAACGGTCATGAGGTGGATATCCGCATGTCCACCTTCGCGGCGTTGCAGGAATTGCCCACGCCGGCGGGGGCGACCATGCCGACCGACCCACCGGGCATGACGCGGATTGCCAATGGCATCACGGATTGGAAGGGCGGGACGGCGTTCGATTATTTCTGGCGCGTGATCAAGCCCAAGACGCCGCAGGGCGCGGAGATGATTTATTGGGAACGCGCCGAGGGCGGCCGGGTGTTCAACGCCGGCGCCATCGCGGCCGGTTGGGCCATTCGCGCCGACCCGAAGTTCCAGAGGCTCATGCGCAATGTGCTGGCCCACTTCGGGGTGCCGCGGCCGGGTGCGTAGTTGCAGAGCCGGAGGATCCCCGGGCAGGATTTTCCCCGAGCGATGGTCTCCCAATTCGCCGGCCAGACGGACCGGCCGAAACTGGTAGCGGCGGGCGTCCCGCCTGCCGTAGAGGGCGGCATCTTGCCGCCCGGAATCGCGGCCCAAGTTTTCCAAATTCCTTGTAAGAAAGGGACACTTTCTTCGAATCTGTCCTTATGCCGTCGTCACGGGTGCCTCAGGAAAACGGGTCCGATCCCGACGCAACAAGGTCCAGCCTGTTGCGGCGCTTGCGGAATTGGGATGACCACGGCGGGTGGCAGGAATTCTTCGACACTTATTGGAAGCTCATCTATTCCGTGGCGATCAAGGCGGGCCTGTCGGATGCCGAAGCGCACGATGTGGTTCAGGAAACCGTCGTGGCCGTGGCCAAGCAGATGCGCGAACGCGGCTTCGACCGGCAACGCAGTTCCTTCAAGAACTGGCTCTGCCTCATCACCCGGCGGCGGATCATTGACCACTTGCGATTGCGCAAACCGGACCAACGCGCCCGACACCGCATCGCTGAGGCCGACTCGGCCACCGGCACCGACACCCTCCATCGCATTCCGGACCCCGCGGGCGGCGAACTCGACGCCATCTGGGCCGAGGAATGGCAGAAGAACCTGGTGGACATCGCCATCGAACGGATCAAGACGCGGATTGAGGTGAAACAATTCCAGATGTTCGACCTCTACGTGCTCAAGAACGTGCCGTTGCGCAAGGTCACGGAAACACTGCACGTCAGCGCCACGCTGGTGTACGTAAACAAACATCGTGTGAGCGCCTTGGTGAAACGCGAAGTCCGGCGGCTGGAAAAGGAACTGGGCCGGGAGGCTTGATCGCGGACGACGGCCGCGACGATGCCGCCAGCACAGGAGCGCGACCGTGGGTGCAGACCCAACCGCAGCACGCACAAGCCAACGAATCAGGCCATTAACGCAAAGACGCCATGACGCAACGGGTCTGATTTCTTTTTGCAGTTTTGGCGGCTCCGTCAAGTCTGTGAGTGAAGGCAAGCTGGCTGCAAAATCGGGTCAGGTCATTTCCGCCTTACGTCTTCGCGCCTTTGGGCCTTGGCGTTGAATTCAGTTCCCTCGACACTTCCGGCCTTTCTTATTCCCCGAGGCGATCGCGCAAAAAATTTTCACATTTCCTGTAAGATTCTCGCCCTGCATCCGTATTCGTCCTCGTGCCCAGAAATGCGCGCTAAAACAAACCAACGAACAAAACCGAAAGACTCCTGCCGATGAAAAACCACAAACTAATAGTCGCCAAGTTCACAGCCGCCGCGACCCTGGCGGCCGCAACCCTCACCACCCAAGCCCAAACCTGGGTCACCGTTTATGATCCTGCTCACGGCGGTATCGCCGGCGTCAGCGGCGACATCGGCAAAGATGCGGCCGGAAATGTGTACACCGTGGGCCGGTACATTGCCGCCGACGGCAGTTCCGTGGCTATCGTTCAGGGGAGCGCCGACCAAGGCGCCTCCTGGCAGCTCCTCGACCAATACAGTGAACCCGGCCTGAACTATTCCCATCATCGCGCGTTTGCGGCGAGTCCCCTGACGGGCGCGCTGTTTGCCGGCGGCAATCTCAACAACCTCCTGCCCGACGGCACCGCCCAGTTCGATACCCTGTGGATTCTCCGCGAGTGGAATCCGGCCACCGGCACCTGGTCCACCGCCGACGATTACACCAAGCTGGCGAACGACATTGGCCAGGCCAGTTGCGCTGACATCAAGGTTGCCCCCAATGGTGACGTTTACGCCGCCGGCGGGGCACAATTGGGCACGGGACTGGGGTGGGTCGTTCGCAAGCGGGTCGCAGGCACACCAGCCTTCACCACCGTGGATGCGGATTACTCCGGCACAAGCCCCGGCTCCGGCAACGACATTGCCTTCCACTCCAATTACGGAGTGTTTGTGGCGGGTGATCGAAACGGTTATTGGACCGTTCGTCGGAGTAGCAGCGGCGCGCTGGGAACGTGGCAGACGGTTGACACCTTCCAAACTCGGCGGGACTGGGGCAGTGGCAGCGCCTTCGGCATGACAGTCTCGCCGTCGGGTAGCATTTTCGTCGCGGGCCGAGCCTACAATTTCACCGATGGGAAACAGCACTGGGTCGTCCGGAGCAGCGCTGATGGCGGCGCCACCTGGGCGATTGCCGACAACGTAACCTCTCCGGCCGGCACGCTTGCCGAAGCCCTGGGCATTGTCGCGGACGCGGCGGGCCGAATCTACGTCTGCGGTCGGGCGGACGGAGGCAACGGAAACCATTGGATTGTGCGCCGGGGACAACAGGTGCCGAAGACCACCACGGTGAAGGGGAAGACCGTCACCACCCTCGTTTGGGAATGGAGCACCATTGATGATTACCAAGTCGCCACGGGCAAGGGTTCGCGCGCCAACGCCATCACGGCGGATGCCCTGGGGAACATCTACGTCAGCGGCATGGGCAACGATGCCAACGGTGTTGGCCAGTTCATCGTCCGCAAACTGGCGGCGCCGTGACCAACCACGAAAACGAAATCTGAAACCATGAAAATGCGCCATCGCAATCGCGCCCTCACCGCCGCCATCCTGCTCGGTGCGGTGGTCGTCAACGGGCGATCCGCCGAGGAAGTCGTGAGCGTTCCGCTGCCCGGTTCACCGCCGCAACTCAACGCCTCCTTTGGTCTGCGGCCGCTGTCGTTCGAACCCAACGTCGGCCAGACCGACGCCGAGGTGAAGTTCCTTGCGCGCGGCAAGGGCTACCAACTATTCCTGACGGCTACGGAGGCGGTGATGGTGCTGAACTCACTGAACGCCAGCGATGGCGCGGAGCGTCTTGGAGTGCGGCAGCCCTCTGCCGCTTTGTGGGACGCGTTCGGCTTTTGCGAGCATCGCGAGTTCACCGGGCTCTCCGACGGATTCGAAAGCGGTGCAGGGGCACCGCAGTCCAAGACGCTGACGCGCGGTTTGGATGCGCCACGCCCTGTTGAATCCTCGCCGGGGCCACGCCCTTCCGGGGTGTTGCGCATGCGGTTGGTTGGCGCCAACGGCTCACCTCCTGTCAGCGGAGATGTCGAACTCATCAGCAAGGTGAACTATTTCATCGGCAATGATCCGAGTCGCTGGCGGACGAATGTGGCGACCTTCGCGAAAGTGCAATACCGCGACGTTTATCCCGGCATTGGCCTCGTGTACTACGGCAAGGAGGGGCAGCTCGAATACGATTTTGTGCTCGCTCCGGGTGCGAATCCAAACCAGATCGCGATGGAGTTTGAGGGTAGCGAACGGCTTGAGTTGGACCCGCACGGTGATTTGATCGCCTGGGTGGAGGGTCGCGCGGTCCGTTGGCGGAAGCCGGTCGTTTATCAAGAGACTGACGGTCAACGTTTTGAGATCGCGGGCGCTTACCGATTGAACGCTGCCTCGCTCACATATCAGACCGAGGCCCCACGCCGGATCGGCTTTGAGTTGGCGGCCTACGACCGATCCAAGCCGCTGGTGATTGATCCTGTGCTGGTCTATTCAACGTATCTTGGCGGCGAGGGATATGACAGCCTCGGCTACGGTTCAAGTCGTGCGATTGCTGCTGACCGGCAAGGAAATGCCTGCGTGGTCGGCTACACGGGGTCGCTGAACTTTCCCGTGAAGAACGCAATTCAATCACAACCCGTCGGAGGTGGTGACGCCTTTGTCACGAAACTGAACCGTTCTGGCCAGTTGCTTTTCTCGACCTATCTGGGTGGAGCGAGCGGCGACAACGCGTCCGCCGTAGCCCTGGATTTGGAGGGAAACATTTACGTTGCTGGTGGGACCATCAGCACTAATTTTCCAGTGGTTAAACCTCTCCAAGCGGCCTTGGCGGGGTTGAGTGACGGCTACGTCGCCATGCTGACCCCGGACGGAGGGACTATCTCGTTTTCGACCTATTGGGGAGGGACAAACGACGATTACTTCAGCGGGGTGGCCATTGACCCGGCAGGAAATATCTACCTCGCTGGTTCGACCGGGGACGCTTACGGCTCGATGGAGAACGGTTTTCCGGTTCAAAACGCACTTCAGGCCCAATTTGGAGGTGGCGAAGATGCCGTGATCGTGAAGTTTGAGGCCAGCGGCAGGAGCGTGATCTATTCAACCTACTTCGGAGGGAGTGCAGGGTTCCGAGATGGTGGGGAGAGAGCGTACGCGATCGCAGCGGACGCCGAGGGTTTCGCCTTCATCGTCGGAGCGACTCAATCCTATGACCTTCCGGTGACGAATGCCTACCAACCTAGCATAAACGGGGATGTGGGTGTGACTGGGGATCCCTCCTCGGACTTCTATTATGCCCGGATTACACCGGATGGTTCTAGTCTGGTCTATAGCTCGTATTTCGGTTCCTATGGAGGGGAAGAGTATCCGAGTCTGGCCTTGGGTCCCCGTGGGGACCTTTGGCTCGTCGGCCGCGTGGGTGGTTACTCAGAAGGCCTGGCAACAGTGGGTTCTTTCCAGCCGAGCATTCTTCCGGATTCCTGGGCTGGAATTGTGGCACGATTCAACGCTACGAACGGCGTGCTGGAGGCGGCTACGTACCTGCAAAATGGCATCTGCAGCTCCATCGCTGTGGATGCGGCCGGCGATGCGTGGGTGGGCGGTTCGGCCAACGCAGGACTTGCTCTGGTTGAACCATTGCTACCAAGCTACGCAGGCGTTACCAGGGACGCCTTCGTGGCCAAATTCAATTCCGATTGTTCCCGGTTGCTCTTCTCCACGTATTTCGGAGGATCAGGTTGGGACGCAATGTATGGTCTCAGTCTCTGCCTTGACCCCGAGGGAAATGCGCTCCTTTTTGGCAACACGGAATCCAGCACCAACTTTCCCCTCGTCAATGCCTTTCAGACGAATCTCAATGGCACTGCGGACACCTTCGTCGCCAAGATCAGCTTGAGTGAGGTGCTCAAGATCAGCCGCACCGGCCAGACGCTGAGTCTCTCCTGGCCCGCAAGTGCGACGAACTACCTACTCGAAGCCACGACCTCGCTGCCGGCAGTTTCTTGGGCCACGGTCACGAACACCCCCATCGTCACCGCGACGAACCGCAGCGTGCAACTGCCCATCACCGGCACCGCCAAATTCTTCCGCCTCCGCAAGCCGTGACCAATGTCGGCACTTCTCCAGGCCATGCCTTCGCCACAGCACCTCAACCTCGTTCATCCGAGAGCGGGACAGGTCTCCCGCACTCCAAGACGCTGGCGCGCTCACCGTACGCCCCAGAACCGCCGTGAGGTTTTGGAGTGCGCCGCCCCTGCGGCGCTTTTCGACGGCGTGCGTGTGGTCTATGGCCGTCAACCTGCCGTGGGCGCCAGCACGTTCCTTCAGATCCCTCCGGGATCGCAAGGGTTGGATTCCGCCCAGAATGAACGAAAGAAGAACAGTTGGAAGCCCACGAATCACGCGAAGCACACGAACAAAAGCTGTCGCTGGCACTTTTTCGTTGGCCGCAGATTCACCCACAAGGTGGGCAGCAGTGGTCGCGAAAGCGATTTGCCATTCGCGTCATTCGCGTGATTCGCGGGGCCAACAGCCGTTTCGAGAATGAAGGAACACTGCCGATGATGACACTGATGCGCCAGATTCTGGACTGGTTCATCCCAAGCCAGCCGTTGCGGCGGTATCGCGTCGCGCCCCGGCAGCATCCGCTCCTGTTTCGTCGGCGACTCTGGCAGGCGATTGCGCGCGACCTCCGCAAAACTGGACTCGTTGTTTCCGCGCGGCGCGTGCAGTATTCGGACACGGCCTTGTGAAAAAGCGCCCAGACATCGTTCCGACGCAGGCGGACTCGGATTCCCCGTCCACCGGCGCGGCGGCGGAAACCCCGCCGTTTTCCGTGCCCGACCACACGCTCATTCGGCGGGTGGGCAAAGGCAGCTACGGCGAGGTTTGGCTGGCGCGAAACGCCCTCGGCACCTGGCGCGCCGTGAAGATCGTCCGGCGCTCGGCCTTCGACGACGATCGTCCATACGAGCGCGAGTTCGCCGGCATCCAGCGGTTCGAGCCGATTTCTCGCTCGCATGAAAGCCAGCTCAACATCCTACAGGTCGGCCGCGCCGAAGGTGCTTTCTACTACGTGATGGAAGTGGCGGACGAAATGGGGCGCGGGCAGGATATTGATCCGGGTACGTACACCCCGCGCAATCTCCGCAGCGAACTCCACCTGCATGGCCGGCTGCCGGCGGCGGATTGTCTTCGCATCGGGCTGGCGCTCACGACTGCCCTCGAACACCTGCACAAACACGGCCTGGTGCATCGCGACATCAAGCCGTCGAACATCGTCTTCGTAAACGGCATCCCTAAGCTGGCCGACATCGGTCTCGTGGCGCATGCCGAGGCGACGATGTCGTTCGTGGGCACCGAAGGATTCATTCCGCCAGAAGGTCCGGGCACGCGCCCAGCCGACATCTACAGCCTGGGCAAGGTCCTTTATGAACTGAGCACCGGCCATGACCGCCAGCAGTTTCCCGAACTGCCCACCAACATTGCGGACCTGCCTGACCGGCCGCTGCTGGGCGAGTTGAACGAGGTGCTGATCAAGGCGTGTCATCGCGACCCGGCACAGCGGTATCAGACCGCGGCCGAAATGCACGCCGACTTGGCGCTACTGGAGAGTGGCCGATCCGTGGTGCGGATGCGTGGAATGGAGCGGCGACTGCGGTTGGTGCAACGGGCCGGGGCCATCGTCACCGCGCTCGCCGCCGTTGTCGCGCTCGGCTGGTGGTGGCAGACGCGGCAGACCCGCGTCGTGCGTGAACTTGCCACGCAGATGACCCGGCTGGCCCAGGAAAAGACCGCGCTTGCTGCCGAGAAGACCGAACTGGCCGGGAATCTCGAACGTGTCGCCGAGGAAAACCGTCAACGAATTCTCCGGCGCGATATTGCCTCCGGCGTGAAACTACTCGACGAAGGCGATCCCGCCGGCGCGTTGCTATGGTTTACTGATGCCCTGCCTTTGGTGACTAATCGTCCAACCGAAGAGGCCATCCACCGCATCCGCATTCAGCAGACGCTGAATCAGATTCCGCGTCTGCTTCAGGTCTTCCCGCATGGGCACACAGTGACCGCATCCGCCTTCAGTGAGGATGGTCGGCGCATTGTCACCGGCACCGATCAGGGCTACTTGCGCGTATGGGATGCCCAATCCGGTGGGCCGCTCTGGGAGCCGCTGGCGCTGAGCGTATCTTCGATAGCCCAAACCCGATTCACCCGCGACGGCCAGCGCGTCTTTGCATCTTCTTTGCCCTCGTTTGGTTTTTTTGCGGAAACAAGGCTCACCAACATCGCTGCCATCATCGAGGTGGAAACTGGCAGACAGCTTGTATTTCTTTCCGTAACCAACTTGGTCCGAGCCGACCTCAGCCCGGACGAGCGATGGCTGGTGACGGCGGACACGGACCATGTCATCCGGGTGCATGACGCGCGGGACGGCAAACCGATTTCAGCGTGGCAGGCCCACACCAATCGCATCCTGCAATTTCATTCCCGCACGAATATCCTCGCCACCAGGAGCGACGATCACACCATCCGGTTCTGGCGTCTGCCGTCAGGTGAACCATTGGGCTCGGCCTTCCTGTTCGATCATGGGCCGATTGATTTGAGCCAGGATGGAACACTACTGGCCACGGCGCGAGTCAGTCGTGAAGGCGCGACCAATTCGGCCGTACAGTTCTGGGAGGTTCAAAGCGGCGCGAGCGTCGGATCGCCGATCGAGGTGCAAGGCACGGCTGAGGCGGTGTGGTTTGTATCCGGAGCGGAACATACCCTTTTCGTCATGACGGACAAAGTGTGCGGCTTGTTCGACTCTGGATCGCACCAGCAATTGCTAAAGCCGGTCAGCCGGCCTTCGGGAGCGCCTATCTTTTCAGTCAGTCCGGACGGACGCTGCATCGCCTTCGGTGCATCCGGAGGGCTCGAGGGGGTTTGGAGCCTCGAAACGGGCGAACGCTTGCTGCCGCCCTGCTTGGCTGGCCGTCCGCTGACGGATGTCAATTTCAGTCCGGATGGCTCCCAGCTTCTGGCCTCGAGTGACAACGGGACCGCGACGCTGCTCAGTTCTGGCCATCTCCTCGAGGACGCCTCGTATCGCTTTGATACTGCGATGGAAAAGCGCCCACCAACGGTGATGCTGGAGTGGAATCGGTTTAGTCCGGACCGGCGATACTTCCTCCATATCTTGACGGACAGAACGGTTCGCTTGGTGGACTTCGAAAAGATGACCGATCAGCGAATTCCGGCCGACCAGTTCAAGGGTCTCAATGCCATTCAATCTACGTTTGACACCAGTGGTCGCCGCGGCGCTATCTACTATTCGGGGGGCGACACCCACCTCGTGGAAATTTGGAAGGAAGATGGACACATCACCAACCGCTTCGTGCTTCCTCTTTCGGCTGACCTCAGCGACAAATTGCTGTTCACGCCTGATGGAAGCCGGTTGATCACTCCGGGCAGGGACGGGCAGATCCGGTTCTGGAGAACTTCGGACGGAACGCTGGAACGCTCCCTCGCGTTACCCGAGGAATTGACTGGAGGAACTCTGTTCCCCGATGGCCGCACAGCCTTCGCTGTTCATCGTGAGGAGTTTTTCGCCCTTTTTGACGTCATCACTGGCTCGATTACCAAGACACCGATGCCACCGTTTGGAATTACCGCCTTCCGCTTCAATTCATTGGGTGATCGTTTCGCCTCCGCGGGCCTCGTAAACTGGAGCCGAGTCTGGAGCACGCGCACCGGCGAACCTTTGACACCGCCTCTCGATCACGGCGGGGAGGTGCGTTGGGTGGATTGGCGTCCGGACAACCAGCGACTGCTAACCGCTGGCCTCACGCCGGAGGTCAGGGTCTGGGATGCCACCACGGGCGAACAACTGCTCGCTCCGCTGCGCCTCGGCTCGAAGCCGCTCGAAACCGCACAGTGGAGCCTGGATGGGCGCTTCATCGTCGCCCGGAGCGATGAGAATTCCGTCCGCGTCTGGGATGCGGCTACCGGAGAGCCCGTCACGCCGATCCTGCAACACAGCGACTACGTTCGCCTGGCGCACTTGGTGGCGAACAACCGGCTGGTCACCCTTAGCCTGCCAAACCTCATGCGCGCTTGGGATCTCAAGGAATGTCGGCTGCCAGTGGACGTAGTATCGGACTACGCGAAGTTGGCTTCCGGCCGGCGACGCAACGCCGCCGGCGTGATGCTGCCTTTGTGTCCAGAGGAACAGGCGGAGTTGTGCCGATCGCTCCGCCTCCGGGCACCGCAGTTGTTTGACTAGGTTATACTCGCCGCCGAAGCATGGATGGAATGTCACCGTTTCCAAGGGTCGGTGGGTGACAACAAGCTTGGCGCGGGTCAGCAAGGGACTATTCCATTTTAGTCGGAGGGCGGAATTGTGCCCAATGATTCTCTGGTGAAGGAAGAACCCCCCACCTTTTCGAGCCGAGGAGATTGATTACGACCGAAGCGATGGGGGTCCGCGCCGCCCCAAGGCAAGGCAGGCGATGGTCAAACCAAGCATGCAAACGGTGAACGCGAGCGCATTCGGGGTGCGCCTCGTCCATTTCTCCCAGGGCCACGGGAAGCTGAAAAAGGCGTAGTTCAACCCGTAGTAGAGCCAGGCACTCAGCAGCAGTGCGCGCCGCGCATACTCACCACCGGAAAGATTACGACCAAGCTGGCGCGCAAACCAAATCGCCGCGGCCGTCGTCACCACCAAGGGCAGCACCCCATAGAGCATCCAACCCGGCACCAAGCCGATTGGTTGGGATTCATACACCAGACTACGGATCGTCTTGCCGAGAATCGGTGCGGCGGTGACCGGCAACGCGAGCAGGAACGGCCACCAACGACCGCCAGCCACGGCGATCATGGGAATAAAAGCGATGATGAGGCCGGGATCGTAGAGTGCATTCGCCCAGCGGATCTCGGTGAACTCGGACACCACGAGCATCGTGACATGAACGAACACGAGAACCCATTCAATGGCCGGCTTTATTGGCGCATCTGCCGTCTCCGTCATCCGGCCGATGTGCCGCCGGTTAAGCCAAAGCCCAAGGCCGAGGCATGCCCCCATCACGGCGCCAAAGGTGGTCTCCATCCAGTTCCACCAGTTCATCACCGGATCGAGGGTGACCCAGATGCCGGTCTTAAAAAACTCCGGATTCCAAGCATGGAAAGATTGCAGGCATTGGCCGATGGGGAAGCCGATTCCGCCCAGCATACCCCAGAGCGCGAGGTTGCGGGCGAGGCGGTCGCGCCGAATCCAGCCGACCCAGGCCCACGCGCCAAGCAGGGCGAACAGCTGGCCGCCCCAAACCTCCGGGCGCGGCTTGAGTTCGGCACCCGCGGCCGGTTGCCAATGCCAGGAGGCGGAGAAATAAATCCGGGGCAAAATCTTATTGGCCGGATCATGCGGCGAATTGAGGACCCAGACTCCGAGCCCGTAAAGCACGAGCATGCCGGTCATGATTCCGAGCATCTCCCGCCAGGAGTAACGAACCCCACCCAGGCCCAGGCCGAGAAACAAGCCGGCGAAGCCGATCCAAATGGCCCCTTTGATCCCCAAACCCAGCATGCCCCACCGCCAGGCCTCCCAATTGCCGATCAGCGGGGCGTTCTGCGTCAGCCCAATGGTCTGGCCGTAGGTCATCGAACCGCCGATGCCCATGGCGATGGTCCCGAAGGCGACGGCACGTGCCGCCGGCAGCAAGGCGGACGGCGGACAAAGCACGAACACCAACACCAGGCTCACGAGCAAACCGGCAATCATGGCCCCGGTCTCGTGGCCGTATTGCCCACGGATGCCCCATCCCATGCCGCCGGCTAGGGCGGCGAGCAAGACAGGCGGCCACAGGGGCGGGGCGGCGGCCGAAGCGCCGGAAGCATCCGGGAAAGTTGGAGCGGTTGGGTTCAGTTTGGCAAAGTCACAGGTGGCGAGTTGAAGGTTGAAGGTCCAAGAAGCTTGCCTCGGCGCAAAATCTGCAACTTTCAACTTTCAGCCCGCAACGATTTCAACTTCGTGTTGCAAGATTAGTGGCAAGGCGCGGGACAAAGCGAGGCGGAACTCTTCAAACCAACGCGGCCGGACGCGTACTTTGGCATTGCCGGCGGCCATGTGATTGATAGTTTTTGGCGGCAGGTTTGCCAGCGCCTGTGCAACCCGCCCATCAAAAATATGAACAACGAGAAGCCCGCAAATAATTTTCCCAAACTTCACAACGCCATGTGGCCCGGCCTCGTCGGCAAGGGCAGCCCGGGCGCCGAACCCTTCATTGACCTCGACACCATGCTCGACATGACCGCCAAGGCGGACGTCGGCGGCGTGAAGTTCGACGGCGTGGATCTCTTCCTCTACAACCCGCACACCGACATTGATATTTCGGACGACGGCATCGAGGCGCTCGCGAACAAGATCAAGGCCAAGGGACTCGTCGTGGGCTCGGTCGTGGCTCCCGTCTGGTTCGATGCCTCCGCGGGGGGCGACGAAAAAGCCCGGGCGGCGTGGGTCACTCATGTGCGGAAGGCGATTCGCATTGCCAAAAAGCTCCGCGAGCTCGGCGTCCGGCCTTATGGGGTCGTGCGCATTGACAGCGCCACCGCCGTCACGGCGTGGGACAAAGCGCCGAAGGCAACCACGAAACTCATCGCCCAATCATTCCGCGAAGCGGGCAAAATCGCCAAAGACAACGGTGAGCGCCTCGCCGCCGAAGGCGAGATCTGCTGGGGCGGCATGCATTCGTGGAAACACATGGTGGACCTGCTCGAAGAAACCGCCATGCCCAAGGTGGTTGGCTTCCAGGCCGACATGTCGCACACGCACCTCTACACCCTCGGCTACAATGCCGAGGCGCATCGCATCGTGCCGAAGAATTATCATTACGAACCGGCCGAATTCCACAAGGCGATGGTCAAGCTCACCGCCGCGCTCCGGCCATGGACGATTGATTTCCACGTGGCCCAGAACGACGGCAGCGTATTCGGCTCCGGCGACCATGAGAAAACCGGCCGTCATTGCCTCGCCACCGATCCAAGGGGAAAACTCAACATCGCCCGCGACTCCGGCTACTGGCTGCGGGACGGCACGGGCAAAGTCACGAAGAAGCTGAAGCACATCTGCTGGGACGGATGCATGTTCCCGAACGAAACGCTCATGAAGCAGCAGACCTGGAACGACATCCTGGCCGCGATGATTCAAGTGCGCGAGAATCACGGCTGGCGCGCCTAGCCAACGTCCCCTCCCATACCTTACCGCGACGATCGGCGTCCGGAAGCGACGCGCGGGAGTTCAATCTTCCGATCCGAAGGCGAAGGCGGACTTCGGCGCCCGCCCGCAATCTGGATTTCCACCCTGTACTTCCGTTGCAGACGCACCGCGGTGAGCGGGAGAGATTATTTGGCTGACCAAGGCAAAGGCCAATCAGAAGCCGGGACGCTGATTCACGTCCGTCGCTCACGACGTCTCCACCAGTCGCCCCGCCATTCAGCCCCCTGGCCCACCGGCGGCCAGAACATCCCTTGGATCTAACTCCGGTTTCCCACGGGAGCCACCTACGTAACGTCCCCCCATTGCAAAATGGCAACTTGTTGACGAGCTTCAGCAAAGCCTGAGAAACGCCGCGGATGAACTCGATTCGATCATTGGGCCAGGACGAAGGATGCCTTAAGCCCCAACCAGCCGTGTCGTTACCGCCCCTCGCACCCTCGCTCCACCCTCTGGCGTTAAACTCCGATCCTCACACGCGGCCCTGCCGGGCGGTAACGCTGGCGTTTCTGTCCGAGACGATCCCGGCCTCCCTGGTCAGCGAACAGCTGGCGGGATCCTTGATCCGGGAAACGGGAAACTCCGTGGTGCTGGTCCGGTTTGAACCGCACACCGACAACGGTTCGCCGCAGAATGGAGGGCAACCGAACCCTTATCTGAATGGCGAATTCCGCATGCCGGCCCAGATCCCCAAGACAGAGGCTGGCTTTGGTTTGCTGGCCCTGGGGATCCGGAGCGACCCGCCCTCCCCCGAAGGCATCGCCTCGCTCTTGAGCCAGCTGAAAAGCCAGTTTCGCCATGTGTTGCTTGAAGTGCCAGCCAGTGAGCGGTCCGCACCCTGGCTGGTGGAATGTCTGGTTCGCTGTGACCTGGCCTACCTGTTCGTCTCGCCCAGCGTGGAAGCGGCGTACCACGCCGAGCAGGTCCTGCGCGGCGTGCGGGAGCGCGGGGGCAACGGCGGCGTTCACGTCAAACCCATTGCCTGCCTGGCCGAGGGGGAACGGATGAATGGTTGCGACCTGCTGTTTCAGCGGGTGGCGGCGCCGGTGCACATGTCCCTTCGCGCCTGTCCCAGCCGCGAAGCCGCGCCGCGCATCCGCCCGGCGAAAATTTTTGCCACGGATACTCGCCGGCTGGCTCGCGAAATCGGTGGCCGGCTGGTGGGACTGGCGTTGTCATGCGGGGCCGCGAAAGGATTCGCGCACATCGGGGTGATTCAGGTCCTGGAGGAGAATGGCATCGAGGTGGATGTCGTGGCCGGATCGAGCATGGGCGCTTATGTCGGCTCGCTCTGGGCGCATGGGAACGACGGTTCGGCATTGGAAAAACTGGCGCGGGAATTGGAATCGCGGTGGGCGCTCTGGAGTCTGGTGGATCCGGTCTTTCCGCCGCGCCAGGGATTCCTGCGCGGCTACGCGGTGAAACGACGGCTGATGCGCACGCTTGGCCATGCGCGCTTTGGCGACCTGGAGCGGCCCCTTCGCATCGTCGCCAGCAACCTTGCCACCTTGGAGCGCGTGGTGTTCTCCGGCGGCGAAGTCGCGGCCGCTGTCCATGCCAGCAGTGCGGTCCCGGGCATTTGCGTGCCGGTCACCCTGGAGGGCGAAACCTACATTGACGGCGGAATCGTGGACCCTTTGCCCGTGGATGTTCTGCGCGAGATGGGGATTACCCGAGTGATCGCCGTGGATGTCATCCCAACCCCGGATCGTATTCGCCACGGCTTGCAAGCTGCACGGGAGATGGCTCAAGCCCAGCCGACGCCGGTCCGCAAGCTGTTGCGAAAAATCCTGCCGGTCAACCAGCAGCTCAATTATTTTGCCCGGGGGAATATTTTCGAAATCCTCATGCGGAGCATTTCGGGCGCACAAATCCGGGTGGCCGAAGCCTCATGTCAGCTGGCGGATGTGGTCCTGCGTCCCGAAACCAACGAAGACAGCTGGCTCGATTACCGGCATCCGGGACAGTTTATCAAGCTGGGCCGGGCGGAAGCCGAGCGCCACCTCGAGGCGATCAAAGCGCTGGTGGCAGGAAAGGAGGTCAACCATGAGCGCGAATCTGCTCCAGAAACGGTGGCAGCAGTTGCCTGAAGCCGCGGTGCGCCGCTTGCAGGCCGAACAATTGCGGCACTATCTGCGCACCGTCGTCCTGCCCTTCTCAGCGCATTACGGCCGGATGTTCCGCGCCCAGGGGCTGAACGCCGATGCCTTCGAGACGCTGGAGGATCTCCAACGCGTGCCCTTCACCACCAAGGCAGATTTGGTGAGCACGCCCGATGATCCGCAGCGGTTCAAAGATTTCATTCTCGTGCCGGACGCGCAGGTGCTCGCCCGCCGGCCCGGCAGCATCTGGCGCGCGCTTTGCCGGGGTCGCGGCGCGGTCAAAGCCCAATTTGAATCCGAGTTTCGGCCGATCTTTATGACCGCCACCACCGGGCGCAGCGCCGATCCAACCCCCTTTTTCCATACCCAGCACGATCTCACCCGTCTGGCTACGGCAGGCCGGCGTCTGGTTGAGATTTGCGGCGTGCGCCGCGAGGACCGCGTGCTAAATACTTTCCCGTTTGCGCCGCATCTGGCTTTCTGGCTGGCCCATTACGCCGGCACAGCCGCCGGCATTCTGACGCTCAGCTCCGGCGGCGGCAAGGTCATGGGCACGGATGGCACCATCCGCCAGCTCCGCAAATTCAAACCGGACGTGCTCCTTGGCATTCCAACGTTTGTTTATCATTTGCTGCATCAGGCGGTCGCCGAAGGGGCGCGGTGTGAAAACCTGCGGCGCATTGTGCTGGGCGGCGAAAAAGTCAGCGATGGTCTGCGGCAGAAGCTGCGCGACCTGGCTGGTGAACTGGGCGCCCCCAAAGTGGAAGTGCTCGCCACGTACGGCTTCACGGAGGCCAAACTGGCCTGGGTCGAATGCCCGTTCCCGCATGATCAGCCTGCCGGCGGCTACCATCTGCATCCCGACCTCGGCATCGTGGAGGTCATTGATCCGAAATCCGGCGCGCCGCTCCCGCCCGGCCAGCCGGGCGAACTGGTGTTCACTCCCCTGGACGCCCGCGGCAGCGTGGTGCTGCGTTATCGCACCGGCGATTTTATCGATGGCGGCCTTACCTATTCGCCGTGTCCGCACTGCGGCCGTTCGCTGCCCCGCCTGGTCGGCAATATCTCCCGCTGTTCCGAGATCAAGGAAATGAATCTCGAAAAGCTCAAAGGCACGCTCGTGGATTTTAACGAACTGGAGCACGTGCTCGACGACGCGCCGCATATTGGCGCGTGGCAGGTGGAACTGCGCAAGGTCAACGACGACCCATTGGAATTGGACGAAATCATCCTCCACGTGCATAAACTCAACGGCGCGGACGAGAGTCAGCTCCGCCGCGAACTGAGCAACCGCTGCTTCACCCACCTCGAAATTCATCCCAACCGGATCGATTTCCACGACGCCGACCAGATTCGCCGCCTTCAGGGAGTGGGGGTGTTGCTAAAGGAACAAAAGCTGGTGGACCACCGGCCCACCACCCGCTCGATGACCATGAAAGCCGCATGAGGATTCGCCGCCTGTGTTTCGCGGTCCGGAGGCGGCCGGAAGTCGTCTTGCCAAGCCTCAGTTTTGAAATCAAAGTTCCCCGCGCATGAAAGCCAGGAGTCCGGTCAAACGCCGCAAGCCGGCCCGGCGCCTTACCCAAAACGGGAATGCTGGAGCGGGCGAGGCCGGATCGACATCGGAGCCTGCTCACCCGGGGGAGCCGCGGCCAACGGCGCCGGGCGGCGGGCAACCGGCCATTCGGATCGTCATGATGCCCCGCGATGTGAATCCACTAGGGACCATCTTCGGCGGCTTGATTCTGAGTTCGATTGATCTCGCGGGCGTCGTCGAAGCCCATCGGCATTCCGATCGGATGCTCGTCACCGCGGCGATGCACGAGGTCAAGTTCATCGCGCCGGTATTCGTGGGGGATCTGGTCAGTTTTTATACCGAGACGGTCCGGATCGGCCGGACGTCGATCACCATTCGCGTCACCGTGGAAGCCGCCCGCGCCACGGCGCCCCATGCGATCGTCCGGGTGACGCAGGCAGATGTGGTTTACGTGGCCATTGACGAATCGGGACGACCGGTGCCGGTGCGGTCAAATCGAGAATCGCCGAAGCAACCACGCGGTGCGAAGCGGAAACGTTAATCCGGCCCACGACTGTGGGCCGGCGGAACTCAACCTCCGCCACTGACTTTGGCCTGCAACTCCGCCAACTGTTTCTCCAGTTCACGCGTTCGACGAATCAACTCCGGCAACTGTTGCAACGCGATCATCTGCCGCTTCGCCTGTTTGTCCGGTGCGGCCGGGGTGCCCAAGACCGTACCTTTATCGGGAATATCCCGCATGACGCCGGACTTCGCGCCAACGGTGGCCTGGTGGCCGAGCTTCAGGTGGCCCGCAATCCCCGATTGCGACGCAATCACGCAATAATCCCCCAACTGCGTGCTGCCGGCAAATCCCACCTGGCCCATGACCAGGCAATGCCGGCCGATCACCACGTTGTGTGCGATATGCACCAGGTTGTCTATTTTGGTGCCCTGGCCGATGATCGTCGCACCGAGGGCGCCGCGATCAATGGCGGTGTTCGCGCCGATTTCCACGTCGTCGTGAATGATCACACTGCCAACCTGAAGACTCTTCCGGTGCTTGCCTTCATCAAACACGTAGCCATAACCGTCCGAACCGATCACCGTGCCCGCGTGGATGCTAACCCGGTTGCCAATCTGACATTTGGCGTAAATCACGACATTCGGAAACAGGCACACGTCGTCCCCAATCAGGCAGTCGCGGCCGATATAATTCCCCCCCATGAGCACCGAGCGCGCCCCGATCTGCACGCCAGCGCCCACGACACAGTTCGGTCCAACGTGGGCCGTGGGATCCACTCGGGCGGAGGCGGCGACGATGGCACTGACATGAACGCCGGACACGGGTTGCTCCGGCGGGAAAAAAACCGGCAGCAACCGGGCCATGGCCACGCGCGCATTCGGCACGCGAATCAGGACCTTTTTGGTCGAGCTCACTTCCCCCGACACCAGGATGGCCGTAGCCAATCCTTGTTCCGCGACGGCAAAATAGCTCTGATTCTCGGCGAATGTCAGATCACCCGGCTGGGCGAGGTCGGCCGGGGCAAACCCGGTCAATTCAACCGATCCGTCACCGAGGACTTCGCCTTTTAATTGTTCGGCAATTTGTGTGGCAGTAAATTTCATGCGCGGGCAGCGTCGACGAAACGCCGGTCTTGTTCATCGTCATGCGGGGCTCGGTCGTTGCAAGGATTGGCCGAAACGCAGCGGTTTGTCGATGCTGACTTTTCGTTGACTGAGGACGGCAATCGCCCCGGGTCGCCGTGCCGAATCCAGTGCGCCCCCCGACGCAAAGCGGGCTGTCAGCGGAAACGGAACCAACCGCACGCCGGAT
>CAZIJO010000077.1:0-23141 GCA_964539515.1 uncultured Bifidobacterium sp.
GGTCATTGCAGGTTTTTTTTGGCGGAACTGCGGATCATCTCAACACCGCTGGCAGAGGGCTGACGGCCGGTCTCCTCGGAGCGAGCGACTCGTTCGTGCTGGAGCCGGATCGTACACGCCTGGGTGTTATCCGGATCAGCCAGGTACCTTTCCTTCATCCCAAAAGACATCTGGATCGGGGCGCCGACGTCGTCCCGTCACTCCCGCACCGAAAGCCCTGTAAATGATCAGGAAATTGACTTCGAAATATCCAATCAGTGCCGGATTGCTCCAGCACTCCGCGGCTTGGTTCCTGGTCGCCTTGGTCTCGTTGTTCGCGACGGCACCATTCATTGAGTCGTTTCCAAATGGCCGATTGATTGAAACCGTTATCACGACCGTGGTTTTGGGAGCCGCCGTTTTGGCGGTCGGCGGTCGGCGCCAGACCCTGATCGTGGCAGGCGTATTGGTGATGCCGGTGCTGGCGGCACGATGGCTGCACCATTTTGATCAGCGGGCTGAAACCTATTCGTTTCATATCGTCTCCTTCCTGGTCTTTCTCGTCTTTGTCGTCTTCCAGTTCCTGCGTTTTATCCTGCGGTCGCCGCGCGTCAGTTCCGAGGTGTTGTGCGCTGCCGTTTCGACCTACCTTCTGCTGGGGCTGGTCTGGGGTGCCGCCTACATTCTGGTGGCCCGGCTCAATCCTGGATCGTTCTCGGGCGTCGCGGCCAACAGTCAGCCCTTGCACGGGTTCGACGCAATTTACTTCAGCCTGATTACCCTGACCACGGTGGGTTATGGCGACATTGCGCCCGTGTCTGGACCCGCGCGGATGTTAGCCATGCTGGAGGCGGCCACCGGCACGATGTACATGGCGGTGCTGGTCGCTCGCCTGGTGTCGGTATATTCCTCGGAGCCGCCCAAAGGTGCGCGGTAGGACGGGATCCGCTTTTGAATTGAACCACCCAGTACCCGGTCACCTTCCGAATGCTGCCTCAAGGCCCCGCAGACAGAACTTCCCGGGGTGCTTACTCTGGGGGGCGATTGGCTGAGCACTGCTCCACATCGTAAACAATTGTCGAACTTGGCGGCCGAGACGGCTGACAAGGTCGTGGACTTCGTTCAGCGAATTTGTAAAGGTTCGCCGGTCGCGGAAGAGCAGACATGAAACGCAGGAAGCAAAAAAAAACGGAAAAACCAGACAGTCCCCCCCAAACCTTATCCGCCCGCCAGAGCCATTCTCCACGGTGGCTTGTCGCCGGGTTGGCGATTGCAGGTTTGGCAGGATTCCTGGTCTGGCTGAGTCAAACCCAACCAGCCACCGTGGTGCCGCCCATCACGGCGCCGGAGCCGGACGTGGCCACGAACAACGCAACGCCAAGCGCCCTTAAGCTCGCCAATTTTCAGAGATTGAAGGGCAATTGGAAGCGCTCGGACGGTGACTATGTAATTGAAATCAAAGCCGTGGAGGACACGGGCAAGCTCAGCGCGGCTTATCTCAATCCGTCGCCCATCCATGTTGCCAAGGCCGAGGCCACCCATGACGCTGGCGCCACGAAAGTCTTCATCGAATTGCAGGACGTGAACTATCCCGGTTGCACCTATACGTTGGTGTACCTACCTGAGCGCGACCTGCTCGCCGGAGTCTATTACCAGGCGCTCCAACGGCAGAGCTACGAGGTTTACTTTGAACGAATGAAATGACCCACCGGTTGCGCAACCGTGCAGACTTGGCCACCTCCGGACGGCGCGGGCAACTGTGGACCGGCGCCGAGTGGATCAACCAGCTACCTCGAATTCCTCTCCTCGCACTGGCGGTAGCCGTTGTGTGGCGAACGGGGCTTCCGGTTTCCGCCCAGGTAGTCCCCACTGCTTTGCCGCCCCCTGCCCTGGCGGATCAGGGCAACGTGTCGACGTCCGGCGACGAAGCGGATTCCGTAGGGCCGGATCGATTAAAGGACCAGATTCGGATCGTTCCGAACACCAATGCCCCCAGCGTCACCCCCGAGGACAACAAGTCCTTCCATTGGAAATTCGCGTGCCAGGGTTGGGAAGGCCTGGACCTGGAAGTCGCCCAACACAACATGATGGGGGATCCCTTTGCACAATTCCGGGAACAATTCCAACTCACGAACCAGTGGTTCCATCTGGAGCAGGTCAAAATGACGGCCAAGATCGGGGGCCGGCTGGCCGTCGATGGGGCGGGATTCGTGACGACCGGCAACTTGGCGGATTTTGATGGCGGCGTAGAGTTGCGCCGTTTACGCATCAACGCACGCGGCGACTGCATCCTCCTCCTGCCCGTTTCATATCAAATCGAGCTCGGCTACATCCCCGGACAGTTCGACATCGAAGAGAGTTTCCTGGCGTTTCCCAACCTCGGCTTCCTTGGCACGCTGAAGATGGGACAGTATCGCACGCCCTTTAGCTTGGACAACTACACCAGCACCCGGGATATCCGGTTCATGGAACCCGCGGCCCCCGTCACCGCCCTTGCACCCGGCGTCAATGCGGGGCTCCAGGTGGGCGGTCCGGTGCTCGACAACCGCATGACCTGGACACTGGGTTTCTTTGGCGACGGTGGGAGTGGAGATTTCGGTGACGCGTCGCAAGACTATGGCCGCGCGGTCATCCGGCTGACGGGCTTGCCGGTTGCCAGCGACCCAAGTGATGACCCGTCCGCGCAACAGTTGTTGCACGTGGGTTTAAACTTCAATTCGCTTTACTCGGCCAGTAGCTCTGTGCGTTATCGCACCCGGCCCGAAAGTCATCTTGCCCCGTACGTCCTCGACACTGGCGACATTGATGCCAGAAGCGCGTTCATGCTGGACGCCGAAGCGGCGTGGATCAATGGCCCACTTTCGATTCAAGGCGAGTTCATTGCCGGTCAAGTCAACGAAACCGAGAGCGCCAAGCCGACGTTTTACGGTTTCTATGCGCAGACCGGTTGGTTTCTCACGGGCGAAAGCCGGCCGTACATTCGGAGTCAAGGCCGCTTCGGGCTCATCGTGCCTCGTCAGGATTTCCACTGGCACGGCGGCGGTTGGGGCGCCTGGGAAATCGTCGGACGCCTTTCGTACACGGATTTGGATAGCGAAAATGTTTCGGGCGGACGTATGGGATTGGTCACCGCCGCCGTGAACTGGCATCCCACGTCCCACATTCATTGGGCCTTCAATTTTATCACCGGCCAGGCGGACGGACCGGACGGCGATGGGTGGATGAATATCTTTGAAACCCGCGTCGAGGTGAATTTTTGATCTCGTCCGCCGGCCCGGTCGGCAAGGTTGCCGCGCGCCGAGCGCCCAACGGAAAGGGTTGACTCACTTTTCCTCGAACCCTATCGTTTGTCGCACGAAGGCAGATCGGCATTGCCAGGCCAGAAATAAAACATGAACATCAAACAGCTAAAACTCATCCCCATCTTTTGCACGGCCCTGACCGCGGCGGTTCTGTTCCCCGGCTGCGCCACCAGCGGCTATCAACAGGCCGATAAGACCGGCGCCGGCATCGCCAAATTCCGCGAGGAAATCACCAAGGCCAAACTGGCGGTGGATGACACCGTCAAGTCCCTTGGCCAGGTCGCGGTCACCGCCAACACCAACCCGCGCGACGCCTTCAAGCAATTCTCCAAGAGCCTCGCGAACCTCGAATCCACGTCGGCAAAGGCCAAGAAACAAGCCCAGGACGTCAGGGCGCAAGGTCAGACTTATTTCGCAAACTGGGAGAAGGAACTGGCCCAGCTGAAAAATCCCGAGATCAAAGCCCTGGCGACGCAACAACGGGCCAAACTGCAGGCGACGTTCGACAGCATCCGAACGGTGGCCGAACCATTAAAGGCACAGTTCGATCCCTGGCTCTCCAACTTGCAAGACCTGCAAAAATACTTGAGCAACGACCTGACGATTTCAGGCGTCGATGCTGCCAAGAGCATGTTTGCCAAGACTCAACGCGAAGGTTTTGAAGTTCAGAAATCAATGGATGCGCTGGTGGCGGAGTTGAACACGGTGGCCGCCACGCTGACCCCGGCCAAAGTGGCGCCTCCGTCCTCGAAGTAGCGCCCGAGTCCGCCCAAGCCGCTTCGCGCAAGCCCAGCCACGTTGTGATTGGATGCGGGTGAATCCGATCCGGCGAGTTCCTGGGACATAACCCGCGCGGAGTATCGATCCCATCCAGTTTCCCGGTGGCAAACCGCGGATGGTTCCTGAGTCTATTGTCCTGTCAGGTCGCATCATCCGCCGCGGATTGCACACTGTCCCGCCATCGCGAGGCAGTCACCGCGACATCTCATCGGCAAAGTCTGTGGTTTGCCGGATGGGAATGGCCTGCCTCGCCTATTGATTGCCCGTAACAACGGTGATGCCATAAACGGCAAAATGTTCTGGAATAAATTTTTGAACAAAGGTCGCCTCAGCAAGGTCTGACGCGACATCACCAGGCCGTGTAATGGTTGGACCGGAACCGAACAACCAGGAACGAAATTTATGACTGATCGCACTTTCGCCTTGGTCCATGTGCCTAAGGACCTCGCAGCCAGCGTGGTGGTTTTTCTCGTGGCCCTGCCTTTGTGCCTGGGCGTCGCACTGGCTTCAAACGCGCCGTTGTTCTCGGGCGTCATCGCCGGCATCGTCGGCGGCATAGTGGTGGGTGCGCTGAGCGGCTCACACAAAAGCGTCAGCGGCCCGGCGGCCGGCCTGACGGCCGTCGTCGCCACCCAGATCGGCAAGCTTGGGACTTTCGAAGCGTTCCTGCTGGCAGTGGTCATCGCCGGAATCCTGCAAATCTTGATGGGTATCGCGCGGGCCGGTTTCATTTCCGCCTTCTTCCCCAGCAGCGTCATCAAGGGTTTGCTGACCGCCATTGGCGTAATCATCATCTTGAAACAGATTCCCCATCTGATTGGCAGCGATGCCGATCCAATGGGTGAGAAGTCATTCCTCCAGCCAGACAGTGAGAACACGTTCACCGAGCTGGGCAAGTCCTTCTTTAACATTCAGCCAGGCGCGGCCCTCGTGGGCATCTTGTCGCTCGGCCTGCTGCTGCTCTGGGACAAGGTCAAGGTCTTGAAGAAAAGTCCGGTGCCCTCCGCGCTGCTGGTAGTGCTGATCGGAGTTGGCCTTAACCTGCTTTTCAAGCGCCTCGGCGGGGCTTGGATCATCGAAACCAGCCATCTTGTCCAAGTGCCCGTGGCGCAGGATCTGGGCGCTTTCCTGGGCCTGCTCACCTGGCCGGATTTTTCGCAATTGGCCAATCCGGCCATCTACTCCGCCGCGGTGACCATTGCGGTCGTCGCCACCATGGAAACGTTGTTGAACATCGAGGCGGTGGACAAGCTCGACCCGGACCAGCGCAACACGCCGGCCAACCGCGAGCTGGTCGCACAGGGCTTCGGCAACGTCGTCTCCGGCCTGATCGGCGGGCTGCCGATGACCAGCGTCATTGTCCGCAGTTCGGCCAACATCAACGCAGGCGCCAAGACCAAACTGAGCGCCATCGGCCATGGGGTGTTGTTGTTGCTTTGCGTAGTGACGGTTCCGATGTGGCTCAACGAGATTCCGCTGGCCGCGCTTGCGGCCATCCTGATCGTCATCGGCTTGAAACTCGCCAGCCCGAGGCTTGTGCGGCAAATGTGGAGCGAAGGGAGGCACCAGTTCCTGCCCTTTGTGCTCACCATTGTCGCCATTGTGCTGACCGACCTGCTGGTAGGCATCCTGATCGGATTGGGCGTCAGTATCGTCTTTATCCTCCACAGCAATCTTCGCCGCCCGCTGCGCCGGGTGATGGAGCAACACGTTGCCGGCGACGTTTTGCGAATCGAACTTGCCAATCAGGTCAGCTTTCTCAACCGCGCCACCCTCGAGAAAACGCTCCAAGAAGTGCCGCGCGGGGGGCACGTTTTGATTGACGCGCGCAACACGAACTACATTGATCCGGACATCCGTGATCTCCTCGAGGACTTCCGCCAAAAGACATCCGCCGCGCACGGGGTGCGCTTGAGCATGGTTGGCTTCAAGGATGACTACCAGTTTGACGATCATATCCAATACGTTGACTACACCAGCCGCGACGTGCAGAGCAGCCTGACGCCGGAGCGGGTGCTCAAAATCCTTCAGGACGGCAATGAGCGCTTCCTCAGCGGGGAGCGGCTCACCCGCGATTATGGCCGGCAGATCGGGGCCACCGCCACCGGGCAATTTCCCATGGCGGTCGTGCTCAGTTGCATCGATTCCCGCACGCCCGCCGAGCCGATCTTTGATTTGGGACTCGGCGATATCTTCAGCGTGCGGATCGCCGGGAATATCGCCACCCCCGAACTCCTGGGCAGCATGGAGTACGGGTGCCGGGTGGCGGGCGCCAAGCTCTTGCTGGTGATGGGCCATACCTCCTGCGGAGCGGTAAACGCCGCGGTCAATCTGTTCGGCAGCCACAAAACCGCAGCCGAGGCGACGGGCTGCGGCAACCTTGACGGGCTGGTGACGGAAATCCAGCAGGCCATTGATCGAACGACGTGCAAGGCCCCGGACGCCTGGCAAGCCGAGGAAAAATCCGCGTACGCCAATGAGGTTTCCCGGCGCAACGTCGTGCGCACGATCAAAGTCATCCGCGAGCGCAGCCAGGCGCTCGATCAACTCGTGCGCGAAGGTCGCATAGCCATCATCGGTAGCATCTACGATGTCCAAACCGGTCGGGTCAGTTTCTTCCAGACCCCGGAGTCCAGCGTGACGAAACTCAACCTGCCCATGGCGATGGCATGACCGCCGGAGACCGCAGGCAGGCAGAATGGCAGCACGGCAGGTTTTAGGATCTGGCTTTTCGCATCCGTGCCGGCGGCGTGATCAACCGCCCTGGCCTCGCCTCAGCGCGATTCACGTCGTCTGGTTAGTGTCCCGGCGACACGTGCATTGAAGGCAGCATTCCCGGAACGGCGGGGGGGAAGCAAAAGAGATATTTATTTTTCATTTTGAACAGGAATCACCCTTGAGGAGTCTCAGGGGGCAGTCAGAGCCCTAGAAACGTCTGGAACGGAACAAAAAACACAAAACCATGTCAGATCGCAAATCCTCCTTGGCCGCCACGTTGCCCAAAGACCTCGCCGCCAGTATCGTGGTTTTCCTGGTTGCGGTGCCATTGTCGCTCGGCATTGCGCTGGCCTCGGGGGCGCCGATCATCGCGGGCCTCATCGGCGCGGTGGCGGGCGGCATCGTGACCGGGCTGCTTGCGGGATCGCCTCTGCAAGTGTCCGGCCCCGCTGCCGGACTGACCGTCGTGGTTGCGGGCCTGGTTCATCAGTTCGGCTGGCAGACCATGTGCCTGATTACCGCCTGTGCCGGCGTTGTTCAACTCCTCCTGGGCTTTTTTAAGGTTGCCCGTGGCACGCTGATCATCGCTCCCGCCGTCGTTCATGGAATGCTAGCGGGTATCGGGATCTCTATTGCCCTGGCCCAGGTTCACGTCGCCTTGGGCGGTTCGCCGGCCAGTTCCCCCATCGCCAATGTGCTGGCTCTGCCCAAACAGTTGATGGGACTGAATGGCGCGGCCACCTTCCTGGGGGGGCTGACCATTGTCATCCTGCTTCTGTGGAAGCAGTTGAAGGTGCCGGCCTTGAAGGCAATTCCGGGGCCGCTGGTGGCCATCCTGGGGGTCTCGTTGATCTCGGTCGTCTTCAAGCTGGACGTGGCCCGGGTGGACTTGCCGGAAAAATTCGAGTTCACCCAGCTCAAACCGCCCGGGGATTGGGGCGCATTCATCGTGGCGGTATTCACCGTCGCCATCATCGCCAGTATTGAATCCCTGCTCTGCGCCGTCGCCACGGACAAACTGCACTCCGGTCCCCGCTCCAACCTCGACAAGGAACTCGCCGCCCAAGGCGCCGGCAATCTGGCCTCCGGTCTGCTCGGTGGTTTGCCCATCACCGGCGTCATCGTGCGCTCCTCCGCCAATATCAATGCGGGCGGCGCCACCCGGTTTTCGGCCGTGTTCCACGGCGTCTGGATTCTCATCAGCGCCCTCCTGTTGGGCACCCAGATCGAACTCATCCCGCTCCCGGCGTTGGCGGGCTTGCTGATATATGTGGGGGTCAACCTCGTCAATCTCCATCACATCCGGGACCTGCGAACGCACAACGAGTCACCCATCTATTTCATCACCGTGCTGGGCGTCACCTGCATCAACCTGCTCGCCGGGGTGGGCATCGGTTTGGCCCTGTCCGTCTTCTTTGCCGTCCGCCGCCTCTCGCTTACGGAAATCAAAATCGAGCAGCGCGGAGAGAAATGGCACGTCGTGATTGAAGGGACCATGACCTTTGCCTGCGTGCCCAAAGTGAACGCCGAACTCTCAAAGATTCCCCTTGGAGCGCCGGTGGACATCGACCTCCACGTGGACTTCATTGACCATGCCGCCTTCGAGGCGCTGCATGGCTGGCGGCAGAATCACGAAAAGACCGGCGGGCATGTGGACATCGACGAAACGCACGAGGAATGGTACAAGCCCGCCACGGAAGGCCGGCCGCGCGCGGTCAAATCCCTGCGCAAGACGACCAAGCCGAGCATCGTCTGAAGCGGCGGCTCCGCCTCCTCATGACCCATGGCTCATTGCCCACCCACGTCCGCCACGCCTTCTGCGACCGCCCTCCCTGCGGAGCTGCTGTGGCTCAGGGAAACCCTGCACCACGCCGCCCACCTGCTTCCCGCCCAGGGCCCCATTGGCGTCTTCATCCATCACAACACACTGCACGCTTTCGAACATCTGACGTTCGATGAAGCGGTGCGCACCGGTTTCCGGGTGTTTGGCTGTGAACCTTACTTGTCGGAAGACCGCTACCGGGAGGAATTGAGCCGCGGCCGCATCCGCTCCTCCGAGCTGTCCACCGTCCTGAAGCGCGATCTGGGCGCGAACGCGGAGGAATTAGTTCAGGGACTTTCCTCGCGCCTGGATTTGCGGCTGGCCATGTTGGAGCACCCACTGCGCAGCGGGGAGCGCCACGAGTTGGACTGGTTCATGGCCGAGACGGACGCACTGCGGACCGCCCGGCGTGACGTTTCCGAGGTACAGCGCCGCCGGCTCATCACCGAGACGCGTCACTGGGTCATGCGCCGCGTGCGCGGCTCCCTGCCCGGCGCGGATCACCCGGCGTGGATTGAAGGCTTGTTTAACCAGTTCAAGCCGCCCCGCATCGAGGAATGGGACGAGGCGCGCTGGGAAGCCTTCACGATGTCTGCGCTGTGGGCCATTTGCCGTGAGGGCGGACGGTGGGCGGGCGAACGTTTGCCGGCCAGCATCCCGCGCATCCGACATCGGGACTTTATCTGCGCCCTCGGCGGCACGGACAGCGATTTGCTGGTCAACGATGTGCTGATTCGCTTTTGCGCCACTTTCCTGGACCAGGGCATTGCGCACTGCGCATTGCCGGAACGCGACCGGGGTTTGTTTCATTCGTTCTGCACCCTGCACCGAACGGACGGGGGCGCGTCGGTCTGGTGGCTGACCGGGTTGCGCGCGGAGGTGGAGCGCCTGCAAATGGAAAACCGCAGCGCGCTGGCCTGCATCCAGGAGTCATTGGCAGACCTGGGAGTCAAAGCGGAGGAGACGGAGGAGTTCCTCTCCGCCACGCTACTGGCCTTGCGTGGTTGGGGCGGCATGATCTGGCATGTCGAAGAGCGGCCGGACCGGGTGCATCACCCCATTCCGCAAGGCAGCTTGATTGACTTTGTAGCGGTGCGGCTGCTGCTGGAACGATTCGCTTTGCGGGCGGCGGCCCGAACTTCACTCAACTATGAAGGTGGGCTTTCCACGCTGCGGGCGGTTCTGGCGGAGCGACTTCCCTCTCCTCAACCGACTTGCGACAAGCAACGCGCCTTTCTGATTTTTCAAATGGCCCAGGTGCTGGGCTGGACCCCGGACCAACTTTTCCATCTGCAGCCGGCGGACTGGGTGAACCTCTTCGCCGAGGTGGAAGGATTCACCGAACTGGATCGCCGCCGCGTGTTTCACCTTGCCTATGAACACCGCTTTCGGGTGCAAACCCTCGATGCACTGGCCGCGCGCGCGACTGCGGTCGCAACGGCTCCCGAACGACCGGCGTTTCAGGCCATGTTCTGTATCGATGAACGCGAGGAATCCATCCGCCGTCACGTCGAGGAAGTGGCGCCCACGGCGGAGACGATTGGCGCGGCCGGTTTCTTCGGCGTGGTGATGTACTATCGTGGCGCGGCGGCGGCGGACTTTGTGCCGTTATGCCCGGTCGTCGTGCGGCCGCAGCACTGGGTTTCGGAAACGGTGGACCGTCGCCTCGCGGAGCAGGCTCGCCTCCGCCGGAGCACCCGCCGCCGTATCGGCATGGCACTGCAAGGATTTCACGGTGGCAGCCGACGGATTGTCAGCGGCGCATTTCTCTCCGCCACCCTTGGCTTGCTGGCCACGTTGCCGCTGGTGGCGCGCGTGATGTACCCCCGGCTCACCGCCCGGTTTCGTGGCTTTTTCGGCAGTTTCATTGCGCCGCCACCCCTCACCCGGCTGGTGCTCGAACGCGGCACCCCAAAAGCCGGACCGGAGGAAGGCCAGCACGGCTTCCTGCCGGAGGAAATGGTTGGCATCGCGGAGCGCCTGCTCCGGGATGTAGGCCTCACCGCCCGGTTTGCCCGCCTCGTCCTGATCTTCGGGCATGGCTCCACCAGCATGAATAACCCGCATGAGTCGGCGCACGACTGCGGGGCCTGCGGCGGCGGCCAGGGCGGCCCGAACGCACGCGCCATCGCAGAAATGCTCAATGACCCGCGCGTCCGCGCCGCCTTGAAACCGCGCGGCATCGAAATCCCGACCGACACGGTTTTTGTGGGTGGCATGCACAACACCGCCAACGATAATCTGACCTTCCACGATGTGGACCGGGTGCCCGCGACCCATCAGTCGGAATTCGATGTGGCCTGCAAGGCGATGCAGGAGGCCGTCATTCGCAATGCCCACGAGCGGGCCCGTCGGTTCGGCTCGGCCCCGCTCGGCCTGAGTCCGATGGCGGCCAAGCGGCACATGGAGGGACGCGCGGAGGACCTGTCCCAGGTGCGGCCGGAATGGGGGCACGCGACGAATGCAATTTGCATCGTTGGCCGGCGGCAACGAACCCGCGGCTTGTTTCTGGATCGCCGGGCGTTTCTGGTTTCCTACGATCCGCTGCAGGACGATGGGGAAAGCGCCATTCTCACGCGCATCCTTGGGGCCGTTTTCCCGGTCTGCTCGGGCATCAACCTGGAATATTACTTTTCCTACGTGGACTCACCCGGCTGGGGTTCCGGCTCCAAGTTGCCGCACAACATCACCGGACTGCTCGGCGTGATGGACGGGGCCATGAGCGATCTGCGCACCGGCCTGCCCTGGCAGATGGTGGAAATTCATGAGCCGGTGCGGCTGCTCTTCGTCATCGAGACCACGATCGCGGCGATACAAAAAATCATGGGCAAGAATCCCTTCATCGCGACGATGGTGCGCAACGGGTGGGTGCAGCTCGCGGTGTGGGATCCGCAAAGTGGCCGGATCAGTGTGTATCACGCCGGGGCTTTTGAACCGCATGTTTCCACGGCTGGCCCGCTGCCGGTCGCCGCCTCCTCGCGCGAATGGTACACCGGCTGGCGCGATCACCTGGAGTTCGCCGAGATCCTGCCACCCGCCGGCGACAACTAATCGGACACCATGCCTGACCAAGACCGGCTCCTCACCACGCTCGGCCTGCTGATTGTTGCCGCGCCTTTTGCGCTGCTCGCGGTGTTCTTTGCCGCCTTCCTTGGCCAACGCCGGATGCAGGAGCAAACCATCGGCCGGCTGATTCAAGGCACGATTTATGTCAGCCTCGTGGCCACGCTGGGTGCGGCCGCCATTATGCTGGCCGGCCGAGTGCCCCAATTTACCATCGAGCTTGGGGACTGGGTCATTGCCCCGAATTACCACCTGAAGTTTCAGTTCGTGCTGGACCTGCTGTCACTGTGCTACGTGACGTTGACCTTGGGGCTGTGTGCGATCATTGCCGCGTTCTCGACCCGCTACCTGCACCGCGAGCGGGGCTACAACCGCTTCTTTCTTCTGTTCGCTGTCTTCCTGATGGGCATGGTCACCGCCGCGTTATCAGACACGGTGGAAACCTTGTTCGCCGGGTGGGAAATGGTCGGCCTGTCTTCGGTGCTGCTCATTGCCTTTTTTCAAGAGCGCCCCGCCCCGCCCCGCAACGGCCTGCGGGTCTGGATCGTCTATCGTGTCTGCGACGCCGCGCTCATGCTGGCGGCGATCCTGATGCATGAGATCAACGGCGAGGGTGACTTCGATCGGCTGGTGGGCGAGCATGCCTGGCCGCAACATGATCCCTTGCTAATCGGCCCGCACTTCGCCCTGCTGGGCGTTCTGTTCATCATCGCCGCGGCCGGCAAGTCGGCGTTGATTCCGTTCTCCGGTTGGCTGCCGCGCGCCATGGAAGGGCCGACGCCCTCCAGCGCGGTGTTCTACGGCGCGCTCTCGGTGCATCTCGGAGTATTCTTGCTGCTGCGGATCAGCCCGGTGCTCGACAGTGCGCCGTGGTTATCGGTGCTGGTGGTGGTGTTGGGCCTGACGACCGCCGCCTTTGCTTACCTGGCTGGCCGCGTGCAAACGGACATCAAATCCGCCCTGGCCTTTGCCTCGCTGACCCAGGTGGGCATCATCATCGCGGAAATCGGCTTCGGGCTGCGTTACCTGGCCTTGATTCATATGCTGGGGCACGCCTGCCTGCGCACGCTCCAGTTCATCCGCGCGCCAAGCCTCCTGCATGACCATCATCAACTGGAAAACGCCATCGGCGCGCGGCCCCGCGCGGAGCAGGCGCAGTGGGAACAGCGGCTGCCCGTCCGGGCGCAACGGTGGCTGTACCGTTTTTCTCTGGAGCGCGGTTATCTGGATTCGCTGCTTGAGCGTTTTGTCGCCCGCCCGTTCATGATTTTGTTCACCGGGTTCGACCGCTGGGAACGCCGCTGGGCCAACCTTCTGGAGGGTCGCAAGTCGGCGACCCCGGAAGTGGCGGAAACCGTGGAGGAACCCTCATGAATCTCCCCGCCTTTCCCTGGCTCGAAGCCGCTTTGCTGCTGCCGCTAATTGGCGCCGCGACGGTGGCGTTTATCAAGCTGCCCGCGGCGGCGGCGCGCGCATCGCTGGGCTTCCTGCTCGCCACGCTGGCCAGCGCGGTGGCCACGGCGGTGGCGTTTTTCGCCGCACCCGAATCCGCCCGGCTGCGGATGGGCGCATTCAAGGCGGACGACCTGGCCGCACCCATGCTGCCGGTGCTGGCGGTTCTCCACTTGCTAACCCTGCTAGGCACGTCGAAATCTCACCTCACATCGCTGTTCTGCACACGGATGCTGGTTTCCGCGAGTGCCACCATGGCTGCGGTCACCTGTCAGACGGGTGCGGTCTTGATCTCCCTGATGGTGCTGGTGGCCCTGTTGCCGGTGTGGGGCTTGAAAAGCCGCGGTCAGCGTGCACGTGGATTCCTGGTTTACGTCGGACCGTTTATCGTCTTGCTGCTGCTGGGTTGGAACTTCGCCGAGGGCAGCTCAGCCGTGTGGGCCATCGGCCTGTTGCTGGTGGCGATAAAACTCTGCGGCGGCATCGTGCCCCTGCACGGCTGGCTGCCCACCTTGTTTCAGCGGGCCGGTTTTGGAACGGGCATGCTGTTCGTCCTGCCGTTGATCGAAGTGGTCGCCGCTTTGCGGTTGCTGCTGCCGCACGCGCCGGAGTGGATGCTCCACGCCACCAGCATCGCCTGCCTGATCACGGCGGTTTATGCGGCGGGCATGGCGGTGGTGCAAAATGAAACGCGACGTTTCTACGCCTTTCTCGCGCTCAGTCAGACTTCGATGGTGATGTTTGCCGTCATGTCCCACACGGCCACGAGCCTCACCGCCGCGTTGTGCCTCTGGATTTCGATCATTCTGTCGCTGGCGGGCCTGGGTTTCTCCCTGCGCGCGTTGGAAGCCCGCTTCGGTCCGCTATCGCTGCGGGAGCACCACGGCCACTACGAGCAGGCGCCGGGACTCGCCATCGGGTTCTTGATCGCGGGGCTGGCGAGCGTCGGCTTTCCCGGCACGATCGGATTTGTCCCGATGGAGCTGCTCATTAGCGGCAGTGTGCAGCAAGGTCTGGGTTACAGTGTCCCGCTCGTCCTTGCCGCCATGCTCAACGGCATCGCCATCCTGCGCGCCTATTTCGCCCTCTTCACCGGCAAACGCCCCACCACCTCGGTCTCCCTCCAGATCACGTCCCCGGAGCGCGTGGGCATTGTAACCATTGCGTTGCTGGTGTTTCTCGCCGGCTGGTTTTCGCCAGCCGTCGTCGCCTCCCGCCATCGGGTGGCGGACGAACTATCGGAACGGCGCCAGGCTCCCCCGGCCACGCCGATCCTCAATCCGGCAGGCCACTAAATGCTTCGGGTCCGTCGCCGTGCAATCAGCCGGTCGGGGTTCTGGCGCCTGCGGGAGGCGGCTGGGCTGGACCCAAGGCCAAAAAGTTTTCTCGAACTTCGGCGCCAGACGCGTAAGCTTTCGGCGCATGCCTAAAAAGATTCTCATCGTCACCGACGACTCCGGCGAATCGCTGGAGATTTACTACGCGCAACATCGGTTCCGCGAAGCGGGCTACGCGGCGCCCATTGCGGCCACAAAGAAAAAACTGCTCCACGCCGTCCTGCACGACTTCGAGCCGGATTGGAACACCTACGTCGAGCGGCCCGGCTATCGGATTCGCAGCGATCTGACCTTCAGCCAGGTGAAGGTGGCGGAATATGCGGCGGTCCTGTTGATCGGGGGCCGGGCGCCAGAATTCCTCCGGCATGACGCCAAGGTGATCCGGTTGGTGCAGGAATTTCATCGGCGCGGCAAGTGGCTCTTTTCCATCTGTCACGGCGTTCAAATCCTGGCGGCGGCCGGATTGCTGAAGGGCAAAACACTGACCTGCTACCGGAACGTGCGGTTCGAGGTGGAACAGGCAGGCGGCACGTGGGTGGACCGGCAGAGCGTGGTGGATGGCCGGTTGATTTCCTCGCAAACCTGGGAGAGCCATCCTGAGTTCTACCGGGACATCTTCGCACACTTGGAAAAGCCCTGATCGCGTCCGCGGTGTCGGCTTGAAGTGTCCGGGGCATCGACCCGGCGCAGCCCGACATCCAACCACCGCAATTTCCGATCTCATGAAGGCGAAACAGAATATCCAGCAATCCTATCGGCTCGCTCGCGAACGGTATGCTGCGCTGGGCGTGGACACGGACAAGGTCCTCGCCACGCTGGCCCGGGTGCCCATCTCGTTGCAGTGCTGGCAGGGCGATGACGTGGGCGGCTTTGAAAAGCTCGGCGCCGCGCTCACGGGCGGCATCATGGCCACGGGCAATTATCCCGGCAAGGCCCGCACGCCCGATGAACTTCGCGCCGACGCTGCAAAGGCCTTGTCGCTCATCCCCGGCACACACCGTTTTAATCTGCACGCATCCTACGGCGAATTTGGCGGCAAGCCGGTGGATCGCAATGAAATCGAGCCCCACCATTTCCGGAACTGGATCGCCTGGGCCAAAACCCTCGGCATCGGATTGGACTTTAATCCGACCTGCTTCTCCCACCCCAAGTCGGCCAGTGGTTTCACGCTGTCGCACCCCGACAAGGGCATCCGCCAATTCTGGATCGAGCATTGCCAGGCCAGCCGCGAAATTGGTGCGGCCATGGGCCGGGCGCTCGGCACGCCCACGGTCACCAACGTCTGGATTCCCGATGGCATGAAGGACACCCCGGCCGACCGGCGGGGTCCGCGGGAGCGCCTTGAACAATCCCTGGATGCCATCTTCAAGCCGCCCCTCAATCGCAAGTTCAATCTCGACGCGGTGGAAGGCAAGCTTTTCGGCATCGGAGCGGAAAGTTACACGGTCGGCATGCACGAGTTTTATCTCGGCTACGCGGTCAAGCACCAGAAACTGCTCTGCCTCGACGCCGGTCATTATCACCCGACCGAAAACATGGCGGACAAGATCTCGTCCGTGCTGTGTTTCCTGCCGGAGATTTTGCTCCACGTCAGTCGTGGCGTCCGCTGGGACAGCGATCACGTCGTCACCCTGACCGACGAACTGAATGCCATCGCGCAGGAACTCGTGCGGGGCAATTACCTCGGCCGGACGCACATTGGCCTGGATTTCTTTGACGCCAGCATTAATCGCATCGCGGCGTGGGTAATCGGCACGCGGAACATGATCCGGGCGCTCTGCCTCGCCCTGCTCGAACCGTATCCGCAATACCAAAAGTTCGAACTTGAAGGCGATTACACTTCGCGCCTCGCCTTGATGGAGGAATCCAAGACGCTTCCGTTCGGCGCGGTGTGGGATTTCTACTGTCAAATGCAATGCGTGCCCGTCGGCGCGGACTGGCTCGCGGAAGTGAAACAATACGAAAAACAAATTCTCAGCCGACGCGAATAGTTTATGGCCGAAAAAGTTTATCTGGCAGTTGACGTTGGCGCCGAGAGCGGGCGTGTGATAGCGGGCCGGTGGAACGGAAGGCGCATCCGGCTGGAGGAGATCCACCGCTTTCCGAACGGTCCGGTCGCGCTCGGCGACAGTATCCGCTGGGATTTGCTGCGGCTCTGGGCGGAAATCCAGAATGGCCTGGCCCTGGCAGGCAAGAAATTCGGCCGGAAGATTGTCTCGGTCGGGGCCGATACCTGGGGGGTGGACTTCGTGTTGCTCAACCGGCAGGAGGAAATCCTCGGTCAGCCGTATCACTATCGCGACGCGCGCACCAACGGCATGATGGCCCGGGCTTTCAAGAAAGTGCCACGGGCCGAAATCTTCGCCCAGTCGGGCCTGCAATTCATGCAGCTCAACTCGCTGTACCAGTTGCTCGCGTGGCAGACGCATTCGCCGGAGCTGCTCGCGGCGGCCAAAACGCTGCTGTTCATGCCGGACTTTCTGCACTGGGCCATGTGCGGCTCGAAGCAGGTAGAATTCACCAACGCTTCGACGTCCCAGTTCATGCATCCGCTCCGGCGGAACTGGTCCCTGCCCCTGCTCCACAAACTCGGATTGCCCACCCACTTCCTGCCCCGGATCGTCCCGCCCGGCACCACGCTCGGCCCGCTGCGCAAAACCCTCGCCGAGCGCACCGGACTGACCGGCGTGCGCGTCGTCGCTCCCCCCACCCATGACACCGCCGCGGCGGTCGCCGGGGTCCCCACGAAAAATTCCGGCCGGGCCAACTGGGCGTACATCAGTTCCGGCACCTGGTCGCTGATGGGAGTGGAAGTCAAGCAGGCCGCCCTCTCGCCCCGCGCGCTGGAACTGAACATGACCAATGAAGGCGGCTTGGACGGCACGTATCGGCTGCTGAAAAACATCATGGGGCTCTGGCTCGTGCAGCAATGCAAACGCGCCTTTGATGCGGCCGGCAAGCGATATGATTACGCCCAACTGGCCGCGCTGGCCGCCAAGGCGCGCCCCCTCCGCTCCATCGTCAATCTCAACGACCCGCGCTTTCTCAATCCGCCCGACATGCCTCGGGCAATTCAGGATTTCTGTCGCGAGACCAAACAACCCGTGCCCAAGACCGAGGGCGAACTCGTTCGCTGCGCTTACGAAAGCCTCGCGCTCAAGTATCGCGAGGTGTTGGGTGCCCTTGAGGAACTCACGGGCGAACGGATTGAAGTCATCCACATTGTGGGCGGCGGCTCCCAAAGCCGGATTTTGAATCAGTTTACCGCCGACGCCTGCCAGCGGCCGGTCCTCACCGGCCCGGTCGAAGCGACCGCCATGGGCAATCTGCTCACGCAGGTGCGGGCCAGCGGCGAACTCGGCTCCCTCGCTGATATGCGCGAGGTCGTCCGCGCCTCGAGCGATGTGCAGGCTTATGAACCCGCGGCGTGGAACGAGGCGGCGGATCGCTTTGCCAGGTTGAAGGATTAAACCACGGATCCGGCGGGCGGCCGCCATTGGTGCATCCACGATTGCGAAGACCGGAAGCTCTCCGGCATAATTGGCCCATGGACAAAGACAAAGTCGCCGAGGTGCTCGTTGAAATCGGCACCCTGCTGGAGCTCAAGGGCGAGAACCCCTTCAAGACCCGCGCCTACGCCAACGCCGCGCGGACGCTTGAAGGTTTGAGTGAGCCACTCGCCAAGCTCGTCGCCGAAAAGCGCCTCGGCGAAGTCAAAGGCATCGGCGAAGCGCTCGAACAAAAAATCACAGAACTCGTCGAAACGGGGCGGTTGAAATACTACGAGGAGCTGAAAGCCTCCATCCCATCGGGACTGGTCGAGATGCTCGACATCCCCGGCCTCGGACCGAAGAAGATTCAGGTCCTCAATAAGAAACTGGGGGTGGATTCCATCGCCAAGCTCGAGGCGGCGTGCCAGGCGGGCAAGGTTGCCGAGCTTGATGGGTTTGGCGCGAAGACCCAGACCAACTTGCTTGAAGGCATCGCGCGCAAACGGCAATACGCTTCCAAAGATCGCCGCGCCGACGCCCTCCGAGCCGCTGAGCCGTTGCTGGACAACTTGCGGCAACATCCCGACGTGATCCGGTGCAGCACCGCCGGCAGCTTGCGCCGGTCGAAGGAAGTCATCGGCGACATTGACCTGCTCGCGTCCTCGAAACAGCCAGTCGAGGTGATCGGGTATTTTGTCGAGCAACCCGGCATCCTCAAGATCATCGCCCAAGGCGACACGAAAGCGAGCGTGCTGCTGGAGGGCGGCATCCAATGCGATCTGCGCGTGGTGAGCGACGCGGAGTTCCCGTTCGCCCTTGCCTACTTTACCGGCAGCAAGGAACACAACATCGTCATGCGCCAGCGCGCCATTCAACGGGGGCTGCGCCTCAACGAATACGGCTTGTTCAAATCCAAGGAGGAGACGCGGGACCCGAAGTTGCTCGTCGCCTGCCGGGACGAAGCGGAGATTTATTCCACCCTTGAATTGCCCTTCGTGCCGCCGGAACTGCGCGAGGACCACGGCGAGTTTGCGGCGGGCGAAAAAGGCGCCTTGCCCCGGCTGCTGGAATGGACCGAGCTCAAAGGCGCGCTGCACAACCATTCGACATGGAGCGACGGCCACAACACGCTCGAGGAAATTGCCGCCCACATGGAGGAACTCGGCCTTGCCTACTGGGCGATCACCGATCACTCGAAAGCCTCCTTCCAGGCAAACGGCCTGGACCCGCAGCGATTGCGGCAACAGCTCAAGGAAATCAAGCAGCTCAATGAACAATTAGCCAGGCGCGGCAGCGACTTCCGGCTGCTAACCGGGACGGAAGTGGACATTCTCAAGGACCGCCTTGATTTCGACGACGACCTGCTCGCCGAACTTGATGTGGTGGTCGCCAGTCTGCACGTCCCGGCGAACAATGAAGCCGAAAACACCAAGCGCCTCATTCGGGCGGCGGAGAACAAATTTGTCCACATGCTGGGCCATCCCTCGGGTCGGCTCTTGCTGGAGCGCGAGCCGTATCCTGTCAATCTGGAGGCCGTGATTGATGCCTGCGCGGCGACGGGTACCTGGATAGAACTGAACTGCAATCCGTATCGTTTCGATCTCGACTGGCGGCTCTGGCCGTATGCGAAAGGCAAGGGCGTAAAATGCGTGATCAACCCAGACGCGCACCGCAACGAACATGTAAACTTCCTGCGACTTGGCGCCGGACTGGCGCGCAAAGGCTGGCTCACGCCGGCCGACGTGATCAACACGCTGCCGCTGGAGAAGCTGCGAAAGGAATTGGCGAAGAAGCGGAGCCGTTAGTCAACGCGGGGGGAGTCCGGGGCTGCTAACGTTTGGGTGCAACCGGCAGTTGTGGGATTGTTGGCGGGCTCGTATCGGGCAGGCGGCTGGGGCTTTTCCCCTGTCCATCAGACGCAACCAATCGGATTCGGTTGCCTTCTCCCGACACAATCGCGAGGTGATTCAGGGCAAAAGTGGTTTCGATGGCGTAGAGGAGTTCGCTCTGGCTCACGGGCGTTTCGATATTGAACCAAATGCGCATTCGATCGAATTTTTCCGACGGCTCCGCCTTCTTTGCGACCAGTCTGCCGTAGAATTCAAGTAACCGTTGCGCCGGGCGGTCCGGCGCTTTTGTGACCTGGAAAAAATTGTAGATTTCCACTTGCCATCGCATGATCTGTTCCTCCAATGGAGAAATGGGCTTTTCCTTGAAGGAATTGCCGAGCGAAGGCACTCGCTTCGGATCCAGCAGTTTTGCGGTCGGTTCCGGTTTTGGACTGCCCTTGATGATCCGCGCTTGTTCCGTTCTCAGCGCCACTTGCACAAACTTCGGGCCATCGTCCACCGTTACAATCCCATTAAACGCGAGCAGGGTTTCAATTGCATAGACCAACTCTTCTAGCGTCAGGGGACAGGCGTTTTTCATCCGGATGCCGATGTGAGGTAGATTTCCAGGCGCCAGAACCGTCCGCCGCCGGTAGGCCCCATAGATCTCAAGCACTTGGGGTAAGGCTGCCATCGAGAAATTAATGGTCCCCGCCGGGGAGAGTTTTTGGCTGGGCAACAGCTGAAATTCTGCGCCACGGAGCGGCACATTTTTCAAATCATCCCTGCAATCCGAGGGGAAAATCCGCACAAAGTGCGGGCCGTCGTGGACGATCGTAATGCCGTGCGTGGAAAAGTTGCTTTCCATTCTTGCGATGGCGTCGGACGTTTCGGGTGGCAACTCCGAGCCAATTGACTCGGACAGCCGCAGAGTCGCATTGTGGATCAACAAGGTCTTGCCCGTAAGTTTTTCGTAAAGATCCAATACTCCCACCTCCACCCCCACGGCGAAGCCAGGCGCGAGCAGACAAATGAGGGCAACGGTGAACTTGGTGTCCATGCTCAATTATTTCGGGTTCACAAGAAAGGCAACATAAAGGTCGGCAACGGGGGGCCATCGGGCAACGAAAATGTTTCAAGGTCAGCATCCCAGTCTGGCGCACGGCGTAGCTCCAGCCGGTTTGCGCGGGCAGCCCGAGGAAACGCCGAAGCTGCGAAGCGGGCGCAGGTTGTTCCCAAATTACGCGAGTGGCTTTATCCCCCAGCCCGCTTCAGACTTTCCAAACAAGCCCGGGTCTCGCGCTTCAAGGCCTCCCGATCCGCCTCACTCAGCCCGGGTGGATCGAAGCGGTAGCGATAATGCAGGCGGAGCAACGCCCGCAGCGGTTCCTGCAATCCATTCAGCGCCGGATTTTCCGCGACGCGCCCCAGCCATTCGTTTAACGGCTCGCTTGGCCGGCGCGGGACCCCACGTCCGGCGATTTGCTTTTCCAGTTGGTAAAACTCGGAGTCCAGCCCCGGCCATTGGGTGATGAAACCCTCGTCGGTGCGTTTGCCGGCGTGCCGGCGGCGGCCGCGCCGGAAGATGATTTGATACAGCAACAGCGCGAGCCCGGGGATCATGATCCAGAGGAGATATTGCCGCAGCTTGCTTTGACCCCAGCGGAATTTCGCAAACTCAAATCGAAGCCGGGACCAGGCATCGGACATCCACCGGAACGGCGACTGGTTTTTCGCCTCCTCCGCGATCCACGACGCGGGCGTGGTGTCGAAGTCCTCCCACGTTTGCCGGGCTTCGTTCCAGACCAGACACCAGGCGTGCGCATCGCTCAAACGAACCACGTAGCCGCGACCGGACGGTTCATGCACGGCGTAGCCGACGGCATAGCGCGTGGGAATTCCCAGCCGGCGCAACAACAGAACGGTGGCCGTGGCGAAATACTCGCAATGCCCTTTCCGGTTCTGCTCCAGGAACCGGCTGAGGGGCGTAGTACCTGGCGCGCCACGGTCCCGCCCCTGCCAGGTGCTATAAGTGAACTTGTCGGCAAAGTATCCCGCGACCGCCGGGAGCACCTGTGCCAGCGGTTTGCCGCGCAATTGCAACTCGTCCGCCACCCGGTCCAACGCGGGTTGCTCCGCCTCCGGGACACTCAGGTCTTCATTCGAATCGGGATTCCGGGCCGGCGGCGAATCCGTCGTCAAACCGGGGCCAAAGAGCGCGTCGAACAGCACGAGGCCGGGGCCTTCCGCAATTACCGCCCCGGTGCTGTTTTTGCGGAGCACGAAAGCCGGGAGATTCTCCAATCGGCCGCTGCCGGTCGGCAACGGCAGGAGTCCCTGCGGGGAGCCGTTGGTGCTGGTCCCGTCGAGGTAACAGGCGATGTTAACGCTGGCGGTATTGGTCTTGCCCGGCAACAGCGGCCAGGACGCGCTGTTCGGCGCCTCTTCGGCCACGATTTCAAAGTCATCCCGCGAACTTCCGGCGAACCAGCCGGGCGATTTGAAAACGCGATAACTCGCCTCGCGCAAATATTCCGGCGGCGAACTGCCGGTTTTGGGCTGCAGCCGGATGACGATCCGACCGGACAATTTGATTTCCCCGATCTGACCAATCGCAGTCCGGTTGTGCGACGGATCCAGACCGCGGCGCATGAAGCGGGCGAGCCATTGCGGATTCAATACCTGCACATATCCGGCCAGCCGCACAATGCCCCGTTGGCCGGCATAGCCCAGGCCAACAACCAGCGCAACGATCACCAGCCACACCACCAAAGGCACGCGCCGGGTCCGATGGGCCCACAGCATCCACGTCAGCAGCCCGGCCAGCCCCCAGAAAAAGGTGTTGTCCTCCGCCGAATGAAAACAGCTCGCAAACAGCGTCGCCGCAAAATACGGGTAGCCGATGTGGAAATTGAGTTGGGCCTGGGGTGATGCCTTGTCCGCCGGCGTCAGCTTTTTCCACCGGCGGCGCGCGATGATGTTCATGACCGTCAGCGGAATTGCTTCGCGCGTACTGAAAGTTTGCGCGGCGATGAAGGGGAAGAAAATCATCGGCAGCCACCGCATCATTGCACCGGCCGTCCGTGCAGTCGCCGAGCTGGCCCGGGTCGTAGTGATCGGGTTGGCGTCGGAAAACAGGTTGCCGAAGCTGGAGGGCCCTTCATTGGCCGTGAACGCATAGAGCGCCGCCGCCAGCAGCAGGAGGGCGCAAAACGTCCAGACTCGACCAAAGTCCTCGTCCGAGAATTCCCACCGCGTCCGGACGACCCGCGCACTTTCCAGGATCACGCCAAGGAGTGCGCCAACGATTAGGAAACCCGACTGCCAGCCCCAAAAGACCAACGTCGCACCGAGCAGCAGTGGAGGGG
>CAZIJO010000078.1:0-23141 GCA_964539515.1 uncultured Bifidobacterium sp.
CCGGCACTTTTTCGCGCTGTTCCTTCGTTTCCACCTCCCCATCAAAAACCAATTTACCCTCCTTGTCGTGCACGGTGAGGCGCAATTTCGGATTGGCCACCAGGACGATTGTGCCGGAATCATCCGTCGTCACCATGCTCTTGGTGGCCTTGTCGGTGTTCCGCACCACCACCGTCGCGTCGTTTGCCACAAACACGCCCGCTTTCGCCAGCGCCTCCAGTTCCTTCTTCACCTGGCGCAATTCCTCCGGTTGCTTCGCAGTGCGCAGCGCTTCTTCCATGGCCTTGCGCGCCTCGTCCACGCTGCGTCGCACTTCCACCTGGACGCGCTTCTGGTCAAACTTGGCGTCCTCGAGCGCCTTCTTCAGAATCACCATGTGCTCGGCGTGCGCTGCCCGCTCGTCATCCAGCCCGGCCGCGCCCCCCGGTCCGCCCGCATGCCAGACGAAGACATTCTCGCCGTCCGCCGCCCGGGAGCGCGCCTTGGTCTTGCCCAAGGTGGCGGTGACACTTTCCCGCTGACCGCCGCGTAGAAGCTTGAGCGTGACCTGGTCACCTTCCTTCCGGGCCTGAATCAGTTTCTGCAACTGCGCGGGCACCACGAGCGATTGGCCATCCATTTCGAGCAACAAGTCATTCTTCTGCAAACCGGCCTTGGCTGCGGGGCTGCCTTCGGCCACGTAGCTGACCACCAGCCCGGCGCCGTCCTTCAAACCCAGTTGCGACACCAGTGCTTCATCCGGCTCGCACAAGCCGACTCCCAGCCAGGTCCGCTCTTTCACTTCCGCATCGTCCCCGGGCGCCTCGATCCGCTTGATGACGATGGTCCTTTTCTTTTCCGTCCTGGCGGCGTCCTTGGCCGCGGCGTCAGCGGCGACCGCCACGTCGCGGACAACTTCGATCTCTTCCGCTTTCAGACCGGCGGGGGTGACCAGGGTCAATCCGCCGAGCATCAGCGCCCGCACCATCTGCTTGTTAATTCTATTCATCGTACTTCCGGGGTTGCGTTGGATTAATAAGTTACAAATTCGACGGGAACGACCTCGAAGCGGGGCTTGCTTTGTTCCACCACCAATCCGCGGGCCGAATCGTGCAGCACCGTGGAGTCCGTCCACTCGCGGACGCGGAAGCGCACGGGTTCGCCTCCAGGCAATTCGCCCACGGCGTCGTAGGCCGACACCAGCTTGTGCTGGATCTGAACGGCATCGGCGTTCATTGCCGCCCCTGGATGATCCAGGGCCACGGGCACCTGCCGGAAGCTCAGCAAGGTCACAATCCCCACCGCCGAGACCGGCGCCAACCAGCGCAGCCACGGCAACCACCATTCCAAGCTCCAAGTTGCTCGCCGGGATGGTGGCGGCTGAGGCGAAGGAGTTGCCGGCAAGGCGGCCAGCAAGCGATCGATCAACTCCGCCGGGGGCCGCGCGGGTTTGAGCCGCTGGAGTTCCGCCGCCATCAAATCCGGATCGCTGCCTTTCATGCCAGCACCTCCCGGGTGAGTTTGCGCAATTCCTCGAGCCCGTAGCGGTAGCGCGAAGCCGCGGTGTTGGCCGGGATATCAAGCGTATCGGCGATCTCCGCAAAGGTCAGTTCGCCCCACACTTTAAGCGTCAACACCTCCCGATAAATCTCCGGCAACTGGCTCATGGCTGACTGTATCAATTGACTGTACTCGCGTTGTTCGACCGCATTGTCGAACCAGGCTTCCGGCGTGCCCGCATGGACTTTCAGTTCCCGGACGGCGCGCCGATCGTCGCTGCGGGCGGAATCGATGGCCCGGCGGTGAATCGTGGCCATCACCAGCGCCACTGGCGGTGGCTTCGCGCTGGCACTACGGCTCATTGCTTCCAGCACCGCCTCTTGAACCAAGTCCTGCGCGTCCGCCTCGAACCGGGCTTTTTGGCGGGCGAAGAGCAGGAACTTTGAGGCGTGGTCATTCAACCACTGTCGCCAGTCGGCTTCGGTCGCCATTTGGTGCATGCCGGTTCGCTTCACGCTTCACACCCATCAGGCGTCGCCCGGGGTGGTTCTTGTCTAAAGAATTGTTTAGTAAACGCGGTGATTTGACCAGTTCCCGGTGGGTTTGCTCAGAAAAGCGCGCGAGCCCACCGCCTCAGCCAGTTCGGTGAACGGCGAGTCCTTGCGACCCAATTGAGTGCTCAGCCGAATCCACGCTATCGAACCAACGGTGAAGTGGTGGCGACGCCTCGTCGCCATGATCGGAAGGCGACGCCCTGGTCGCTTGAATCCTTTGTCCCAAACCGGGTGCGGAGTGGAGCCAGGCGACGATGGCGTTGCCGCCCCACAAAAGCGACGAGGCGTCGCTGCTACCGGGACGGAGTTCTACTGATTCTTCAACCGCGTCGAATGTTCCTGCATCCAGGCAACATCCAGGTTGTTGGGCTGGGTCTGATTGAGCGGAAGCAACTGACCTTTTTTCAAAACTGGGGTCGATCGCGGGTCGCGCCATTTGTGAATTTCCGAATGGCCGTCGGCAAAGGAGAATCCAGCCGCCTTGCCGTGGTAGCCGGCGGGGAAATCAACCATCACGGTATTGGCCGTGCTCGGGTATCCATCCATCAAAACAATGAAAAACCCGTCATTAATGCTGTCTTCCCGTTCTTCCAGCGTGACGAAAGTATTCGCCGGCCCCGGTTTGATCATATCGCCCATCTTCCGGTAAACCCGCCAGTTCGGTCCCCAACCGCCATCCGTACCCTGGTTGCCGCCCACCCAGATGTTCATGGACATGCTGCGGACACGCGGCATGACCCCACGGCCCGGGACCGTAACGCTCGCGGTATCGGCCGGACATTTCCAGATTCCAGCCTGCTTGCCGCAATAAGTCCAAAGCGGACTCTTGGCCAGATTGTTTTCAACGTCCCAATTGGCCCGGTTGTTTCCATCAAAATCCAAAATCCCGGTGATCCAGGCGTATTTGGAATTGGGGTCCGGGGGATCCGGCGAATAGGCGAAAGGAATGCGGTCCATATTGTCCTCCGAGTACATTCGCCATGCCAGCGACAATTGCTTGTTGTTGCTCATGCACCGGATCCCGTTGGCCTTGTCCTTGGCCCGGCTCAACGCAGGCAGCAGCATGGCCGCCAGGATGGCGATGATGGCGATGACCACGAGCAATTCGATGAGGGTAAAACCGCCCGGTTGCCCCCCGTGGGCGATATCTGTGCGGTGGACTGGCTGCCGCCGGGTCGTCAGGTTCGGTTTCGATCGAGCCGGAAAGCGAAGGTTTGGGTCGGTTTTGTTCATCGCTTCCGGACTATGCGCCCAAAGAATTATGCTGTCAATTATCTGTTGCAGTCGGCGTTTCCCAGCAAATTGAAACCACGAATGCCATCGTCGCGCCCCGCCGCCAAGAACGCGGAGGTGTGACTGCGGCCGCACCGGGCGTTCGCCAGCCGGCACACTCCGATGACTGCAATCGGCAGCCAACCAACCGGCTTCAAGGCCGCGCCCAGATGCGGAAAAACGCGGTTGGAATCGGCCCCGGGCGAAGTTGCACCATCAATTCACTGGGGTCGTCCAAAACGATCACGTCGCCACTGGGGACATTCGTCGGAGCGAACCAATCCACCAAATTGTACGACATGAGGAGTCCCACGGCGCCGAAGGTATTGGTTGGATTTTTGAGCAATTGCAGCTGGAGATAATCCTCGCCGGCCAGTTGCGTGGCAACCGGCAGGGGCATGGCGTCGGGGAGGCGCGGATTCATTCCGGCCAACTGGCTCTCGATCAGGTTCGGCAACCCGTCAGCATCCGGGTCGGCATCGGGAAGCGAATCCGGATCGGTCACGCGTCCCCAGTGAAGCACCTGCCATTGCCCGTAGGGAGTGAGCTGACGGGTCATCTGGATATTGTCGAAATCGAGATACGTGCCCGAGCCGCCGGGCTTGGTGATCCGCAGGGCAAGTTGCTGATTCGTCGGGACGGCGACGGGACTTGTGTAAACACAGGAGACAACCGTGAACGCCCCGGTGGCACTGCCGCCAGCGAGTGCGTCCAGCGTCGTCAAATCGCCGCTCGTGCCGGGGCCGAGTGGCACGCCGTTCGCCAGGATTTCGAGTTGATACCCGCCGAACACGGTGGCGTTGGTCCGCACGCCGATCGCCGCGCTAAAGGTGTAGATGCTGCTCGGCTGAAGCTGCGCGCTCAAAGTCTGGAGGAACGAATTGTTGGTGGCGGTGGCAGCCAGGGTGGCGACATGGCGGCCATTCATGTTGGGTATCACCCCGCCGTTGACGGTGTCGGCGCTGTCGGGATAGGTGTTGTTGTTCGGATTGAAGTAACCGTTGCCGCCGACGGCCAGCCCCGTGCCCGCGCTGTTCAAACGATTCCAGCCGATGATCCGGACCGCGGTGGCGGTGACGCCGTCCGCCAGGGCGGTATTCGCCTCGAAGTTCCCATTTTGGGGGGTCAGGTTTTCCACCCCGATCAATGCGTTCGCCCATTGCTGGGCATGATCGTTCAGACCCGGGGTGTTGAAATGAACCGTGTCGGAGAGCTTGCCCTCCAGGTTGAAATCGTCGGTGCGCGGACCGCGAAAGCAATTCGTCATGGTGTAGGTCAAGCGCCGCTGCCCGGCGGCCACCGGTTCTTCCTGCGCACGAGTGGCCGAGGGATGAAACGACGCTTCGGCAATGCCCCACGGCACGAGCCAGCCCGCGGCCGTCCGCGAGCGGAACACGATGTTGCTGAGCGTCTGGGCATAAACGGCCGCTGAAGTGGGAACGAGAGAGTCGGATTCGCCCTGATGCCAGAGGACCGCTCGCACGCCGTTGGTGCCGAACCGCACCAGCGTGTTGGTCAAGTTTTGGTAAAGGGGGGTTCCGGGCGCCCATTGAGCCACGCTCGTGCCGCCATAGGCCAAGCCAACGAAACCAATGGGGACCTGGTTCGATCGAACCAGCAGGCTGCCCAGCCGGGGCCAGGCGGAACCTCCAGTGCCCATCCCTCCCGAGATGTCGGGCTGCGGGTCCGCCGCCAATCGCCAGGTACCCGAGGATAAGGTGTGAGCGCTGACGTGGTCGTCGAAGGTTTGCTGCGTCGGACTTCCGAAGCAGGCGGCATTGGACTGGCCGGCGGTGACGATCACGTCGCCGACACCCACGCGATCCACGCCCAATGCTGCGACCACGTTGGACTCCGCATCCACGGCGCGAACTTCGACGCGATACCAACCACCCGCGGCCACTGCGGGAAGAATGCCAGCAAACGGCCCGTTGGTCGGAGCATTCACCACGACAACCCAATCCGTGGACGTGCCATTATTGGTCGTGCCGGGCATGACCACGGCCCGCGCCTCCAACCGGGCCGCAGTGCCCGACCAGTTTCCTTGCAAGCGAATGTTCGCCCGATTCGAACCGTCCCGCTGGACAATCTGCCGAGCTTTCGGCTGGGAGAGCGTGAGCGAGGGTTGAACAAATTTGAACGATGGCCCCATATAAGCCTTGGACTCCGGCCGAACGATGGCAAAGGATTCGCCGCTGGCTGTAGCCGGCAGCGTGGGGAAAACGAACGGCGTGGCCCGACCTTCCACCCACTGCACCGTGCTCGCCATCGTTGCATTGAGATCATAACAAAAATCCCCGCCAGCTACCTCAACCGCGACGAGGTAATTCGTGCCGGGAAAAAGATTAACCGCCTTGCCAAGGGCCGCATAGTGAACCGCGAGAACCCCGTTCGTCTCGCGACCCGACATGCCCGCCGGAATGGTCGCATCCGCCAACGCCACCCCGTTGTCCCAATTATACAATCGCGCCAGGGCGGGCGCCGCCAGTCCCCCGCCGTCGTAATCGACCCGCCCCAGATGGGTCAACTGAATCGTCGTCGTCACGGTAAAGCGAAACCCGAGCGCGAAGTCGGCAGCGGGGCCGGCGGTACCCGTGTCGAGGGCAGTCCATGCCGGGACCTGCCCCTGGAGGTTCAACGCGACGGAGCCACCGAGCGCGAACAGGAATAACAGGAATTGGATTGTACGTTTCATGGTTTGGCCATTTCTCAAACTAATTGTGGGCAGGACCGCTTGCCCCTCACCCGTCCGATCATCGCGTTCTCGCACTGCCCTGTCACCTTTGAAATAGCCGCGCCGCGGCAACTGAAACCTCGCTCCGATTGCCCGTCCTTCATAGAATCACGGCACCATGAACAGAAGTTTTTCCCTTATCTCCTTGATGGCGATCGCGGCCCAAGCATTGTCGGCCGCCACCATCTTCGTCAGCCCGACGGGAGACGATGCCAATCCCGGCACGCAGGCCAGGCCCTTTGCCACTTTGATGCGCGCCCAGGCAGCGACCCGTCAGGCCAAAGGCCGCGACCCGGTGACCGTCTGGCTGCGCGGCGGGACATACTACCTGGCGAAGACTTTGGAATTCACGGCGGAAGATTCCGGCACCGCCAACGCACCGGCGACCTGGCAGGCATGGGCCGACGAACAACCCGTCATCAGCGGCGGGATCAAGCTCGCCCTAAAATGGGAGCCCTTTCGCAACGGCATCATGAAAGCGCGGGTGCCGGCGGGTTTCACGACCGATCAGTTGTTCGTCAACGGCGAGCGGCAGATCCTGGCGCGGTATCCCAACTTCGACCCCACGGTCCGCATCCTGAACGGCTACGCGAAGGACGCCTTCAGCCCGGAACGCGCCGCCCGCTGGGCCGATCCGCGCGGTGGCTTCATTCACGCGATGCACCTCCATGAATGGGGCGATTTTCATTATCTCATCACGGGCAAGGACGCCGCGGGACAGCTGGCGCACGAGGGTGGCTGGCAGAACAACCGGCGCATGGGCATGCACGCGGAGTACCGTTTCGTTGAGAATATTTTCGAAGAACTCGATGCGCCCGGCGAGTGGTTCCTCGACGCCAAGACCAGCACGCTCTATTTCCAGCCGCCGACCAGCCTGGATCTGGCCACGGCCGTTGTCGAAGGCGTGCGCCTCCGGCACCTGATCGAACTCAACGGCGCGGCAGCGAACCCGGTAAGATTCATCGCACTCAAAGGCCTGACCTTCCGACATGCGTCCCGAACGTTCATGGATAACAAAGAACCACTGCTCCGCAGCGACTGGACGACGTACCGCGGGGGCGCGGTGCTCTTCAACGGCGCGGAGGATTGCACCTTGGAGGATTGCTTACTCGATCAGCTCGGCGGCAATGCCGTTTTCGTCAATAATTACAATCGCCGGCTCACGATCCGACGCTGCGAGATCGCAAAGGCGGGGGCGAACGGAGTCGCGTTCGTCGGCGATCCCCAAGCCGTGCGCAACCCCTTGTTTGAATACAACCAGGTGCAGGACCTGGCCCAACTGGACCGCACCCCCGGACCCAAGACTCGTAATTACCCGGCGGATTGCCTCGTCGAGGATTGCCTGATTCATTTGACCGGTCGCGTGGAGAAGCAGACGGCGGCCGTGCAGATCGCCATGGCGCAAAACATCACGGTCCGGCACTGCAGCATTTACGACCTGCCCCGCGCCGGCATCAACATCGGGGACGGCTGCTGGGGCGGGCACATCATCGAGTTCTGCGATATCTTCGACACCGTGAAGGAAACCGGCGACCATGGATCCTTTAACTCCTGGGGCCGCGACCGCTACTGGCGGCCGAGCATCGAGGAGGTGAACACCTGGGTAAAATCGTCCCCCGAGCTGCCGCTGCTTGACACGGTGAAGCCGGTGATCCTCCGCAACAACCGGTGGCGTTGCGATCATGGCTGGGACATCGACCTCGACGACGGCTCGTCGAATTACGAAATCCGCGACAACCTCTGCCTGAACGGTGGCCTCAAGAACCGCGAGGGCTTCCATCGTGTCGTGGAGAACAACGTGATCGTGAACAACTCGTTCCACCCGCACGTCTGGTATGCGGAAAGTCAGGATGTGTTCCGCCGTAATCTCGTCTTCGGACCATACCAACCGATTCGCGTGAACCAACCTTGGGGCAAAGAATGTGATTTCAACCTCATGCACTCGGCCGGGGCGGACGGCATACGACCTGCCGCGAAACTTCATGAGCAGAGCGGGCGCGATGAAAACTCGATCGTGGCCGACGCCTTGTTCGTGGACGCGGCGCGGGGTGATTACCGCGTGGCGGAGGGATCGCCCGCGCTGAAGCTCGGTTTCAAAAACTTTCCGATGGACCAGTTCGGGGTGAAATCGCCCAGGCTCAAAGCCCGCGCCCGGACGCCAAAGTTGCCCGCGCTGAAGTCCGTCTCCGCCGCAACGAGCCAGCGCGATGGCCGGGTCGTTGACTGGCTGGGCGGCCAGGTCAAGAACGTGGTCGGCCCCGGCGAAGTTTCCGCCGCCGGTTTGTCCGGTGAAGTCGGGGTGAGCGTGGTGACCGCCCCGACCGAGAGTGGGCTGGCCAGGCTGGGGTTGCAGGCCGGGGACGTGATTCTGAAATGCGGGGATCAAGCCATCAGCACCGTCGATGAACTGCGCAAAGCCTTTGACGACGCCCCCCGCAAGGGGAAATTGAAGCTCGAAATTTTCCGCGCCCAAAAACGACTGCCGATTGAACTTCCGCTGCAAGCCCGCCGGCCACCACCCAATCCGTAGCGATAAAACTGCACGAGCCCCCCGCTGAAATACCAACGCGCCCCGCCAGCGCCGTGGTTGTGCCCACCGAACCGCTATTGGCCAATCTGGATCGCCCGCACGCGCTGACCGGCTTTGACACGGTCGCCCGGATACAGAATCACTTCCTCACCGTCTTTCAGGCCATCGAGAATCTGCATTTCGCTGCCGCTGCTCCGGCCCACCGTCACCCGCCGCAATTCCGCGCGGCCATCCGCCAGCACGAACGCGGCCCAGTTCTGTCCGCGCCGGAACAAAGCGCCCGCCGGGACTTTGAGCGCCTGCTCCGCCTCCCACACGACAATTCGCGCCTCGACCCGGAAATTGTCGCCCAGGTTGCGCCGTTGCTCGTAAGGCGTGACGAAATCCACGACCACATTCACCCGCTGCTCCTCGACCCCGAGCGCGGAAACCTTCAGGAACGCCGCCGGCTCCACCAAGCGCACCCGCGCCGCCAGGGATTCGCCCCCGCCCCATTGTTCCAGTTCCACTTTTGCGCCCGGGGCAATCGCGGCGCCGTCGCGCGAAAGAACTTCGATGACGGCTTCGAGGTCGGCCGGATCGCCGATATCCAATAACGGCGTCCCCGGAGCCACCACCCGCGAACTCTCCTCGAAAACATGCAATATCCGGCCACTCGCCGGCGCGACGACCTCGACCGGGGCGGGCACGGCGCTCAGCGCCACGCCATTGCTCACCGCGTATTCCTTTAGTTCGGTTTCCGCCTCGCGCACGGCACTCTCGGCGGCGGCGAGATCTTTCGTCGCGGCCGTCTCGCGCCACTGGGCCGTTTCCAATTCCTGCTGCGAGGCGGATTTCTCGGCCAGCAATTTTTCGATGCGTCGCAGTTCGCTCGCCGCGAAGCGCTGCGCTTCCTTCGCCTTGTCGAGATTTGCCGCCGCGGTATCGCGGCGCGCCTCAGCCAGCGCCCGATTCCGCGCATCCAGCATCGCCGGCGAAACCGGGTCAATCACCGCCACCACAGTCTGACCCGCGATGGCCTCCGCGCCGGCCTTGAAGGGAATGCGCCGCAAATGGCCCGCCACCGGCGCGGACACCACGTAGCGTTGCTTGATGCGCGTCTTGCCTTCCTCGTTGACCGTGGCCCGCAGTTTGCCTTGCGTCACGCGGGCGGACTCCACGGGGACGGGCCGGGGAATGAACCCGACGACGATCAGCGCCACCAGCAAGGCCGCGCCCACCCACGGCAGCCAGCGCTTGGGCCGGTGTTGACTATTCCGCCGTGCCGGGCTGGCCCCGGACGGAGCTGCGATTGGATTCAAGCTCATGGACAAATTCTTTGGGCATTTACTCGGGCGCTTTCAAGGCGCTGACGAGATTCAGTTGTTTCAATCGGCGCAACACCAGCAGCGCCGAGATCGTCGAGGCCACCACCACGATCATTGTGGCGAAGGCGTAATTGTGCAGCGTCAATATCACCGGCAACCGGACCGTCTCCGTGTTCACGGCGCTCACGATGCCATTGGCGAAGCCCGTCCCCAACAGCAGCCCCAAGGGCAACGCGATCAGCGCCAGGATGGTCAGTTCGGTGATCAGCACCGCCCCAACCTCGCGCTCGGAAAAGCCGATCACCCGCAGCGTCGCCAGCTCCCGGGCCCGTTCGGCAAGCGAGATGCGGGCGTTGTTATACACCACGCCGAACGCGACGACGACGGCAAACACAAGATAGATGCTCTGGATGAGATTGATGCTCGCCGCGGTGGTCTGGCGGAAATTCTCCCGCAGCGATTCCTTGATCCCCACCCAGCTCACCCGCGGGATTTGCTTCAGCGCGTGCAAAAATTCACGGCGATAAACCCGGTCAATGGTGAAGCTCGCGCCATTCATCACGTCGCCCTCGCCCAGCAGCCGGTTCAACGCCCGCATATCCATGTGCGCCGCGATGCCCGTGAGGTCTTCCGACACCCCGACGAGCGGCACGGCGCGCAAGAGCCGGCGGCCTTCGAGGAATTCCACCGTGAGTTCATCGCCCACCTTGGCATCCAGCACCTCGGCGAGCTTGGCCGAAATCACCAGCCCGTCCGGTGGCAGCACGATTTCGCGATACTTCGCGTCCACCACCCGGCTGTGTTGCGTGCCCGCCGGGCTCCCCTCGATGCCGATCTGACGGCTGCGATGGCCGCAGCGAATCCGCGCCGCCGCGCCGCGAAAAGGTTCCACCGCGATCACGCCCGGCAGTTGTTGCAGGAGGTCGCGCACCTGCACGCTCGCCGGTTCGACGAGGCCGAGGTCCATGTCCTGCCGTTGCACCACGTCCCACTGGAACCCGAGCAACTCGCTCACACTGTCGCGAAAACAGTTTGGTACGATCAAAATGCCCGTCGCCAGCGCCAGTCCCGCCACGGTGAATAAAGCCTGCGCGGGCCGCCGTTCGAGATTCCGCACCGCAATGCGAAACGAATGCGAGAAGAGGTGGCCGATGCCGGTGCGCTCAACCAGCGCCGGGCGGAAGTTGGCCGGCGGCTCGGGCCGCATCGCCTCGGCTGGCGGCAGTTTTGCCGCCCGTCGCACCGCGCTAAAAACGCCGAGCAACGCCGCACCCACGCCCACGCCCAGCGCAATGACCATTGCCGAACGATCAAAGCGGAAGGACAGATCCGGAAAACGAAAGAACAGGTGGTACATCACCACGAGCCGGTGGCCCAGCGCCACCCCGCCCAACGTGCCGACCGCCGCGCCGCCCACCACCATCACGAACGCAAACTTCAGGTAGTGCAGGACAATCTGGCGGTTGGCAAAACCAAACGCCTTGAGGATGGCAATCTGTTCGCGCTGCAGGGTCAGCAACCGCGACAGCACCGCGTTGGTCATGAACGCCGCGACGCTCAGGAATACCAGCGGGAAGCCGATGGAAAGCGTGCGCAGGATGCGAATCTCGTCCGAGACCCGGATGTGCGACGGATGATCCGCCCGCCCGTAAGCCCCGCGCCCGCCGTAAGGTTCGAGCAACCGGTCCAGCTCCGCGATCACCGACCGTAGTTGCGCACCGGGCGCCAGCGTGAACGTGACATAGTTGAACGCCCCGTAGAGATCGAAAGCCGTCGCGATTTCTTTGTACGGCATCCAGAAGGTCCCGTAGGTGCGGTTATCCGGCAGCGACGCGCCGGGGCGAGCTTCGAAGATGATCTCCGGCGACAACACCAGCCCGGCGATGCGAAATTCCTTGCGTCGTCCATTCAGCAACAGGGCAAGTTTGTCGCCCGGATGCAGCTGGTTGGCCTCCGCGAAGGCTTCGCTGACCAGGATTTGGCCGCGGCTGCCCGGCGCCAGCCAGCTGCCGGTGCGCAGGAAAAGCCGGTTCAATTCCGGCGGACCGAAATCCGGGAGGGAACGCACCTCGCCGCTCGCGGGCTCGTCCAGGCCCGCCAAGTCGAGCGTCACCTGCACCGAGATGCCCGCTTGCGCCGTGGCCACGCCGGGCACTTCGGCCAGCCGTGCCACCAGCGCGTTCGGCGCGCGCTTCAAGTGCGCAAAACCTTCGGCGAAACGTTGCGCCTCGTAATATTCCTGCCGCGTGCTTTCCAGCGAATGGATCAAGCTGCGCGCCATGACCAGCATCGCCAGGCCGCAGGCCATGACGAGCGCAACCGCGACCACCTGCCCCTTCATCCGGTTCAGGTCGCGCAGCAGTTTGCGATCGAGGTTCGCGAGCATCACCAGTTCAAACTGCTCGCCGGGGCGCGCTCAAGATTGCGTTGCTCGTGATGCACGCGACCATCGGAAAAATGGATGACGCGATCCGCCATGCCGGCCATCACCGCGTTGTGGGTGATCACAACCGTCAGCGTGCCGAGTTCGCGATTTACCCGTTCGATGGCCTCCAGCACCACGATGCCGGTGCGCACATCGAGCGCGCCGGTCGGTTCGTCGCAAAGCAAGACTTCCGGGCGCTTGGCAATGGCCCGGGCGATGGCCACGCGCTGTTGTTCCCCGCCGGACAACTGGGCGGGAAAATGATCCAGCCGCGCGCCGAGATTGACCATGTGCAATGCGTCTTCCGGCGGCATCGGGTCGCGCGCAATCTCGGTAATGAGCGCCACGTTTTCGCGCGCCGTGAGGCTGGGGATCAGGTTGTAAAATTGAAAGACAAAGCCAACCGAGTCGCGGCGATAGCGGGTGAGCTCGGTTTCGTTGGCTACCGTCAGATCGAAATCGCGGTAGCGCAGCTCGCCCGCCGTCGGGACATCCAGCCCGCCCAGGTTGTTGAGCAACGTCGTCTTGCCGCTGCCCGAGGGACCGAGCAGCACGGCGAGTTCACCTGCGTAAAGATCGAGGTCCACGCCCGCCAAGGCATGCACCTCGGCCTCGCCCATGCCATAGACTTTCGTCAGGTTGCGGACGTGAAAGACCTGCGGCCGCGCGGTCGCAGCCTGTGTTTGGGGAGTTGCAGTGTCCATTGCCAGCCACCGTTTGATAACAGTCATGCGCGCCGTCAGCAAGCGTGCGGTAACCGCGCCACTCCTTTCCGTGCCCGGCGGGTCGCGAAATCTATCTGCTGCAAAACCCGCCGTTACCAAGCGGTGTAAACCACGGCCAGGGCACCGAGCACGGCGGCCACCCCCCAGATCAACAGCACGGCGGCGGCGGGATTCAGTCCGGCCCGAACCAGCCGGTGCGAGAGATGATTGGTATCCCCGACGTAAAACGGTTTGCCCATTCGGGTGCGCAGAACGACCACCCATGCAAGGTCGGCCAGCGGCACAGCCAGCACGAACAATGGCGTCAGCACCGCGAGCGGACGCGGCTGACCGCGATGGTAGAAGTGCGGGAGGATGGCGAGCACCGCGAGCAGGTAACCGACGAGATGGCTGCCGGAATCACCAAGAAACGCGCGGGCCGACGGAAAATTGTGTGGCAGAAAACCGAGCAGCGATCCACACGTCAGGAACGCGAGTAGCGCGACCAGATACTGCCCCTCCCCCGCCGCGATCAGGGCGAACAGGCCCGCGCTAATGGCGCCCAAACCGGCGCAGAGGCCGTTCATGTTGTCCATGAAGTTGAACGCGTTGATCACGGTGAGCAGCCAGAGCACCGTGACGGCGTAACTAAAAGCAACGTTCGGGACGAACAACGTGATACGCACGCCGGAATACGCCACCACCCCGGCGATGAGCAGTTGACCGGTGAACTTCGCGAGCGGTTTGAGTTCGTGTTTGTCGTCGAGCAAGCCGAGGGCGACCATCCCCACCGCCCCAAACGCGATGGCGGCCAACTGCGGGGCACGCTTGTCCAGGCCATAAACCAGCAAACCGGCGTTGGCAATCGGATGGCCGTTTAACTTGAGCAACACGGTTGCAGCGAGGAGCGGGAGCAGCAGGCCGGTCAGCACGGCGAGGCCACCGGCGAGCGGGATGGTCGTCGCGTGGATCTTGCGGTGGCCCGGATCATCCACCAGGCCGACGTGCAGACACCAGCGGCGCCAAAGCGGCAGGGTGAGCAGCGCGGTCATGAGCGCACTGACCAAGGCGGCGAGGTAAAGATTGAAAGGGAAAGTCACGGTGGAGCGAGGCCGCGTTCGGCGGCCAGGGTCACGTAGAGACGGTGGAGGTTTGCGATCATCAGTTCAACGGCAAAGTTGGCGCGGACAAAGTCGCGCCCCCGGGCCGCGAGTTCGGCACGCAGCTTCGCATCGCGGGCGAGGAGCAGCAGCCGTTCGGTCAGGCCATGCAAGTGGCCAGGACGCACGAGAAAGCCGGTCTCGCCGTCGCGGCAGACCTCGCGAGCGCCATCGCAGTCGAAGGCCACCACGGGCCGCCCGGCGGCGAGGGCCTGCGGCAAAGCGCGGGGCAGCCCCTCGCGCTCCGAAAGATGCACGAGAATATCCATGATGCCAAGCAGCGACGGAATTTCGCCGGGTGGAACAAGGCCGGTGAAAATGAAATGGTTTTGCAGGCCAGCCGCCCGGGCCATTTGCTCGAAGCGCCCGCGCCAGATGCCGTCGCCGACGAGCAGGAACTTGATCTGCGGACAGGCCGCGACGAGCGCCGGTGCGACGGCGAAAAGGCTGTCGTGGCCTTTCAGCGGAAAGAGCCGGGCCACCTTGCCGATCACAATGTCGTCGGGCGCGAGGCCAAAGCGGGCGCGGAGGCCGGGATCGTTTTGGGCGGCGAGATAAGGTACGAGCGGAAAGCCGCTGAAGATGCGGGTGAACTGTTCAGGACGCCCGATGCCGGCGGCCAGGTATTGCTGCGTCATCGCCTCGGCGACGGACACGAAATGGGTGGTAACCCGGGCGGCGTGCCGTTCGGCACCGCGGAAAACCGCGTTGGCCAGACTTCCTTGAAACGCACCGAATGACGGGCCGTGAACAGTGTGAACGATGATGGGGACACCGACGCGCGCGGCGGCCAGGCGACCGAGCACGCCGGCCTTGCCGCTGTGGGTATGGACGAGGTCGGGCCGCCGCGCTTGGAAAAGCCTGGTGAGCTGGCGCAGGGCGAGAAAGTCCTTCCACGGATGCACGGGCCGGACGAGGTCGCGAACGAGGGTCAATACGCCCGGGATTTCGGCAAAGGCGGCCTCGAGGGATCCTTCCGGCCCGCTAGTGGGCCCGGCGAGCAGGTCAACTTCGAGTCCCGGAATCTGGCGGAGGCCAAGGACGGAGGCGATGGTATTTTCCTGCGCGCCGCCGACGATGAGCCGGGTGATGACATGCGTGACGCGCATGGGCGCTCACTTCGATGGGGCGCCTTTGAGTTCCTGCAAGCGGCCAATCACGAAGGCATTCTCCGGATTATTGGGCGGCGAATTGGTGAGGTAGGCCTCGTAATGACGGATGGCGGTATTGGTGTCCTTGCGGCGATAGGCAATTTCGCCAAGGCCGTAATAAACCTGATGCGCCTTGGGATACTGCCGTTGGAGCAGCTCGTAATCCTGAAGAGCGGGCTCGAGCTGATCGCCGCGCAATTGGGCCACGGCCCGGTAGAACAAGGCCGTGAAGTTGTTCGTTTCGAGACTCAAGACGCGATTGAACGAAACCACGGCGTCGGCAAAGGCATTGAGCTGCACCTGGAAGCAGCCCTGATTGAGCAGGGCGTTGGGATCGTCGGGCGCGAGGCGGAGGATGCGCTGGGTCAGGGCCAGGGCGTTGGTGTACTGGCCGTTATCGGAATAAGTGCGGCACGCGGCCGCCAGCAGCTGAACATTGTCGGGGGTCTCGGCAAGGGCCTTCTCGATAATCCGGGTGGCGGTGGCCGGATCATTCTTGGCAAAATAGGCCGAGGCTTCCAGCGTGAACAGGTCGGAAAAGTTCGTGATGCCGGTGGTGGCTTGCCGCAGAATCGTGCGGGCTTCACGGATGAGAGCCAGCGTCTGGTCGGGAAACTTCTGATTCAAGTTCAATTGCGCCAGCCAGAGCCGGCTGCCCAGGTCATTGGTGGCAAAGGCGCGCACCCGGGCGAAAGCCAGCGCCGCCTGATGGTTCAGCCCCCCGCGGGCGAAAACAGTGCCCTGGGCGTAGGTCAGGCTTGGTTCGTCATACGGACCATATTGCGTCAGCACCTCTTCCCAGGAACGGGACTTGCCGAAGCTGTCCTCGATCGACTGGTTTGATTCAACTTTCACCGACTGACCAGCCCGTTGCTTCTGGTTGAATTCCAGATTGATCCGGGCCACCACATTGTCCGGATTGAGTAGCTGGGCGAGTTCAAAATGCCCGGCCGCCGTTTCAAAATCTCCGGCCCGCTGCAGTTCGACACCCCAGGAAACCAGCGCCCGGGAATAAAAGCTGCCCAAGAGCAAGCCCTGGGAGTTTCGAACCGGCTTGAGTTGGATGGCTTTGAAAATCTTTTCCGCGGGCGGCGTACGGCGCTCTGGGTCCGGCGGGCCGGTAAGAGGCAGGATGGCTTTGAGAATCCCACCCTTGGCCGCGGTCCAGAAATCCTCGTTGCGGGCGATGACTTCCGCCGGGGGTGGCGACGGAATGAGTTGGGTGGTGGGCAGCGGCGTCAGACGGTGCACCAGCCCCCATGGTTCATCGGCAAAGTACTCGAAGTAGTAACCAAAACTGCCATGCAAATAACAAAGCTCGTAATCTTTGGCGAGCGATTGCATCAAGGCGACCAGCTCCGCATCCGCCAGGAGTTGGGTTCGCCCAGGCGGTCCGGGAGGAACCCATTTCGGATGCCGGCGCTTCAGGTAATCGTGATAGCGGGGAGACGACAACCACTGACTGCACAATAAGATAAACTCGCCACTCTGGCCCGTCCGTGTCAGGTGATCTTGCAGCAGCCACAGCCGCTGCGGATCGTCGCTAACGATGATGCCATTCTTCGGCGGAAGACCCTTGACCAAATCGGCGGCAAACTGTTGGACGGCCGGGCCATTGGTAAATCGGATCTGGGGAAAGTTCCGGTAGATCAACGCAGCGGGCACCAACAGAAAAAGAACGAACACGAGCAAGGTGGCGGCCCGGTACAGGGCCATCGTCATCGGCCGGACCCGTCGCATACGGCTGCCGGGGGGACGGAACACGAGCAGCAGGTAGCCGCTGTAATAGCCCACGCAGAGCGCGCCCAGGTAGTAAAACGGCAGGAAAACGAAACCGTAACCGGCTTTGCGCGGGCTGAATTCGGGGTCGAGCGCCACCCACAGACAGGCGAGCAGGATCACCACATGGACGACGTGGAAAACCACCGTTGTCAGGACCACGCCAATGCGGCTGGGATCCCCAAATTGCGAGGCCCAGCGGATTGAGAGCAGGAACAGCGGTAACAAGGAAGTCAGGGACAGCAGGAGCAGGGTTTTTTTCGGGAAGACAAAAAGCAAATACTTCTGGAACTGAAGATTGCCTTTCAGGAGTTGCCAGAAGGTCAGATCGTGAGTCTGGCTCAAGCTCCCGAGCGTGGGCAGCAGCAGATAGAGAAGCAGGCCCGCCAGCCCCCACAAGGCCAACCGCGCCAGGAATTGCAGGTTGAAGAAGGCCAGCTGCCGGGTCCAGACCAGCGCTCCGACGAATAAAGGAAAGAACGCGATCATTGCGTGGTTGCTGGTGAAGCCGACACCGAAAACAAAGGCCGCCCGGAATAAACGGACGTCCCGCAGATCAATCCGGTATTCCAAAATACTCCGCACGACGTAGGAAAACAGGAGCAGATCAAACATCTCGACAGTGCCATTGGTGCTGTGTTCCCAAAAACTAAGTTGAGCTCCGCACACCAGCACGGCGAAGACCGGCGGCAGCCACGCCAGCGAAATGTTCAACAGGGAATCCTTGGTGTTGACGAGTTCACGCTGATCCCGCGTGCGATCGTGGGGCAGCAGCGCAACCGAACGCGCGAGCTGCACAAGGGCGAGGGCGCCGCACAATGCCGAAAAACAGTTCGTCGCCACCGGGATCAGCCGTTCCGGAAGCCAGCGCAAGGGCAACGTGACCAAGTAATAGCCGGGGGACATGATCTCCGGCTGCCAGTACCATCCTGCGAGGCGCGCGCCAGCCGGCGCCGCCCCCATGAGTCCCAACCAATCCGGCAGGAATGCGAGCGAGTGGTTCAGCGTGAAGAAATAACAACCCAGGGCGACCAATCCCAGGAGCCAGGGCAGCCAGGCCTGCGTGAAATGACGATTCGATTCCGACTCTCGACCTTTTGTCATGCGGCGGCTCAGTTGAATTGATGCGTCTCTGGTTGGCAAGATAACTTTACCGCGCCGCCCGCACATCAGCTACACATTCGACATGCTGTGTCTGCGGAAACATGTCCAGCGGTGTCACTTTGGCCACCTTAAAGACACCGTCGCGGGTGAGGATGTTCAAGTCGCGGGCCATGGTCGCCGGATGACAGGAGATGTAGATAATTTGCCCCGGAGCTTGATCCCGTAGCAAAGCAAGGGTTTGAGGGAGGCAACCTTTGCGCGGCGGATCGAGGATGATGGCGGACGCTGATGGCGAAAACCGTTGCAGCAACGCAGGCAACGCGGTCTCCACGGTGGCGGCGATGAACTCGCCATTGACCCGACCTCGCGCCGCGGCATTACGGCGGGCAGCCGCGATGGCCCGCTGGTCAAACTCCACCCCCACGAACGACTCGACGGCATCGGCAAGTTCGATCGCAAAAAAGCCCACCCCGCAATAGAGGTCGATCAAATGGCGAGCCCCACCCGCCAGGACCGCCTCGCGCACGGCGGCCACCAGTTTGGGCAACAGGAAGAAGTTATTTTGGAAGAAGGAATCGGGGGGCACCTCCCAGTTTGCCGGCGGGATACGCAACACGACCTTGATCCCACCCTTTGGCGGCGGATTTGCCCGGACCTGCCGGATCTGCTCGTTGAGCGCGGGTTCGGCGATCTGGCACTCAAAAACATCTTCCACGAGCCCGCAGTCGGCGCGGACGAAGCCGATGTTCAACCTTTGCTCCGGCTTGTTCCACTGGCTGCGGATCATGATCCGATTGCGATAACCGTAAGGCTGTGGACACGGAATGACTGGGGCAACCAGCTCGGATGGCAAGCCGCCGATCCGCTGAAACAAATCGGCCACCTGTTTGCGTTTGAGCCGGAGTTGAGCGGCATAGTCAACATGCTGATACTGGCAACCGCCACACGCGCCGAAATGCGCACACGCGGGCGTGACCCGCTCCGGCGAAGGTTGGGTTACCCGCACCAACCGGGCACGGGCAAAGCTCTTTTTGACCTCGGTGATTTCGGCGTCCACGACTTCGCCCACCAGGACGAAAGGAACGAATACGACAAAGTCATTGAGCCGCGCGACGCCATCCCCGCCGAACGCGAGATCGACAATCGTCAAGGAAACCAAATTACCCGGAGTCAGATTCACTTGCGCAAACTACGCAGCGCACGAAAGGGGAGAAAGTTTTTTTGCCGGTGCCGACAGGTGGCAGTAACACCTATAACACAATCCAAGCTGTCCAACCCTCCCCGAATTAATGCCCCGGGAGTCTGCACGCTCGGTGCGGTCGCCAGCGAGGAAATGGAGAAGGCTGGGGAAGCAGGCATTTCAGGTGAGTTGTTCTCCCGAGCCTCGTATCCTTGGGGTGTGGCTCAACTACCGGTTTCCGGCATTTGCAGTACCGGCAGTTGTGAAGTGCCAGCTGTCGGAATGTCCCGGCTCGGAGGACTCGAACGGCAATCCCGCTGCTATTTGCCGTGCGGCACCTGTTCGTAATGCTTGCGCAAGGTGTCCTCCCCAAAATCATCCTCAAAACTACGCCACACGGTGTGCACATGGTTGGCATTGTTCTGCGTATTGTCGTATTCGAGCAAAAAAGTCGGGCCTTGCACGCGATAGTAATGGCCCTGTCCGTGCTCCAAGCCGCCGGCCCATGCAAAAGCGACTTTCTCCCAACCGGCATCCTGGAGGCGGCTCCACTCGGTTTCGGCCACCTCGGAGCGGGTGCGTCCAATGTATTCCCAGATCAAGGTCTTGAGCAGATCGCGCTGTGCCTCGCTCATCTGGGAGACGGGCAAGCCCACGGGCTCCAGCGCCCGGACCTTGCGGGAATCACCCGTGATCACGTCGCGGGGGGCATTGGTGGCGATGATGGCAACCTGACGTTGTTTTTGGTCAAGCAACTTGACCAACTGGCGACCGAGGTCCTCTTCCGACGCCAGCACGCGCAAGCCCTGGCGCGAACCCGTGCGGACTTCGGCCGGATTCGACCCCAGAAAGGACGGGGTGACGGCGACGACCGTTCGGCCGCGGATGGTGAAGTTAAGCGAAAGATGATGGCCTTCGACTCGCCAGCCCCACGCTTCCGGACCCGGCTTTCCGAAAATGCTGAAATAGTACAGTTCCGCATCGCGGTGTGCTGCCTGATTTTCAAGTTCAAACAGGACCTGTTCGAGACTCATGATAGTGGTGGCTTTGAAATATCCCCGATGGCTGAGGGCGCTGTTGAGGAGCGCGTACGCCAGATGCCTCTGGGCGGGAGACATTTCTTTGAGTGGAAGCCCTTTGCGGGGCATGGGGACGAAATGCCAGTTAGCGCGCTCCTCATTGGCAAATTCAAAAGTCGCTTTGGCCCGCGATTCCGGGCTGAGAGCGGCCAAGAAATTGTTGGCGGTGGCCGCCATCTCCGCGGCGGGCGAATCAGCGCGGACCGAAATCGAGGCAAACTCCAAGGCACAGAAAATGGCCAGCAGGAAACCGATACGGATCATGTTCATTACTTAAGCACAATAGAACCGCCCGACAATGGCAACGAAAAAGGGACAGGAAAAATGGCGTCCCCGTGAGAAAACCCTTGCCGCCCCGATTCGCCGGGGTAACGTCACCGCCTGTGAACCCAATCCCAGCGCATAGTCTCGGAACTGAGAACCGCCTGAAGCGTCAATCAACATTGTGGCTCGCAAAGGTTACCCGCCTCCTGCCCTGCCTGATCCTTGGACTGGCTTGCAGCCTCCCCGATGTGAGCCAGGCGGCGGAGAAAAAGACTTACACTTTGGGCATGATCGCGAAATCCCAAGGCAATCAGTTCTTTGAAGCCGCCCGGGCGGGAGCAAATGCCGCGGCGCGAGCCATCGGCGGTCAATATGGGATTTCGATCAAGATCGACTGGCGGACGCCGAACGAAGAAGACGCGCAGAAGCAGGCCGATTACATCGAGCAAATGGTTCTAAGCGGCGTGGACGGAATCATCATCTCCAGCTCAGATGCCAATAAACTGACCGACGCCATTGACCGCGCGGTCACCCACGGCATTCCTGTGCTCACCTTCTCGGGGGATGTCCCGGCCAGCCGACGTTTCCTCGCACTGGGGGTGGACGACTTCAAATGCGGCGAGCAGACGTTCCTGGAACTCGCAAAGCTCATGAAAGGCCAGGGCGTAGTGGCGGCGATAGACGGCAACCCCAACGCCGCGAATCTCCAGCAGCGCGCCGCCGGTTTCCGCAGCGCGGCCAAGGCGTACCCCGGTATCAAATTGCTCGACATCTATTACCACAAGGAGACACCGCAGGATGCCGTCGCCAAGATCGAACAGGTGATGCAAGCCCATCCGGAAATCACCGGCTGGGGACTACTCGGCGGCTGGCCGCTTTTCACGGATAAAGCCCTGAATTGGTCACCTGGATCAATCTTCTGCGTTGCCGTCGACGCCCTCCCCCCCGAACTGGCCTATATCCGGAGCAAGCACGTGCAATTGCTGCTTTCGCAGGATGTCTACGGTTACGGCTACAACAGCGTCGTCCGGCTGATCGAGAAACTCCATCTCCAGAAAAACCCACCCGCGACAATCGAGAATAGTCCTTTGACACCCGTGACTCTGCAGAATGTGGACGAATTCGCGAGGAACTGGGAAAAATGGCTGGCCAAATAATTTGATGCCGTCACCGTTCCGTTCCGCGCTGCGTTTTCAGGATAGCGGGCTGCTGCTCGTGATTCTCGCGCTAGCCGGGTTGCTCACGTGGCTCAGCGGTCGCGTCGCCGCACCGGTTTTCGAGACCGGACCGGACGGAACGCCGCAGCGCGTTTTTACCACGGATGCCGCCGGCGCCCGCGTTCCGCTGCTGATCGAGAAAAACAAATTCCTCAATACTCAAAACCTTGCCCAACTTGCCAAGGATACCAGCTTTATTGCCATCATGGCGGTGGGGATGTCCATTGTCATTATCGCCGGTGGCATCGACCTGTCCGTGGGTGCGATCTACGCGTTGGCTTCTGTCATCAGCGCTCTCGTCCTCCGCCACTACGGCCCAGGTGGGGCGGCCGGCGCCGGGACACCCTGGCTGGGAGTCGGCCTCGGCGCGCTGACCGCGATCGCAACCGCTTTGGTTTGTGGCCTGACCAACGGCGGGTTGATTGTTGCTCTGCGGGTGCACCCTTTCATTGTTACGCTTGGGACGATGGCAGTTTTCCGCGGCATCGCATTTGTTGCCACCAAGGGCCAGTCGATCGGAGGATTCCCACCCGTCTTCCGCGAGCTAATCCGCTTTGAGGTGGGCAACAGCTTGAGCGTCGTGCCCCTGGCGGTGATGCTTGCGGTGACGGTCGGCGGAAGCGTGTGCTTGGGACGGCTCACAGTGGGTAGGCGCATTTATGCCATCGGAGGCAACGAACTGGCGGCCCGTTTCAGCGGCGTCCAAGTCGAACGCGTCAAGCTGGGAGTTTATGTACTGTCCGGTTTCACCGCCGGAATCGCCGCCTTGGTTTCGATTGGCTATTATGGCGCGGCTTCGTCGGGCGACGGGCAAGGATATGAACTTAACGTCATTGCCGCGGCAGTTGTCGGCGGAGCCAGCCTGACCGGTGGCCGGGGCTCGGCGCTCGGAGCAGTCCTGGGGGCGCTCCTCATCCAGATGATAAGCAGCGGTATCGTAATTTTAGGGATCGATCAGAATTACAGCCAGATCATCATTGGCAGCGTTGTAATCGCAGCGGTCGTGCTCGACAAATTCACCTCTTGGCTCGCAAGCCACCGGCGGCAAGGAATGCTCCGTTGACGCAAAGACCGACTCCGAATTGACGGGGCACGCCCCGAACAATCGGTACGCAAAAAAGCCGAAACGTTCGTTTCGGCTATTTTGGAAAGAATGGCGGCTACCTACTCTCGCGGAATCTATAAAACCACTACCATCGGCA
>CAZIJO010000079.1:0-23014 GCA_964539515.1 uncultured Bifidobacterium sp.
CAGTTGGTAGAGCAGAGGACTGAAAATCCTTGTGTCGCCAGTTCAATTCTGGCTCCAGCCACCACTTCTACCCAATAGAATCAAGCATTCCGTGAGTTCTTAGTTTGGTTTTCCCCGCCGTCCGCCGGCTGCATTGACGTCACAGTCACCGGGTTGGGGGCGTGGCCAGTGCAGGTTTCACCGGCGATAGGACTGGCACGGCGTAACGCCGCTCAAAGTCGAGCCGCTGGGATTCCAATGCGGCGGCGTCTTTCCGCAGGGCAGTTTCCTTTTTCTGCCTGGCGACGGCCAGGGCGCGTTCCTTTGCGGCGGCCTTTTGCGGGGTGAGCTTTCCGGCGCGAAACTTCAGTGCCAGAGCTCTTTGGTCTTTGCGATATGCCTGCTCCAAGCCAGCGAGCTTGGATTCCAAACCCGCGCTTTTGCGGAGAATTTGTTGATAATTCTCATAAACCTTGGCCGGTGCTGGCGGCTTGGCGGGTTGGCCATGGATCGCAAGACAGTGGCTGGCAAACCAAAGGAGAAGGATCGACTTCACCAAGGTGCCGCCATCGAGCTTCGTGCGGGTCAATGCAAATGCAAAGGAAACGGGAACCCCTCCACTTACGGTGTCCGGCACGGAACCCCATCTTGCGCCGTGGGAACGGGCGAGCCTTCGGGTGGGGTTTCGGCAGGAGCAGCATCCGCCGGGTTCGCCAGCGTATTCTCCTTCTTCAGCTCCCCGGCGTCACAATCACGCGAACGAGTACCGTTGCGGTACGCGTGGCGAATGAGTTGTTGCAGTGAAGCTCCGTGCATGGGGCAAATTAAGAATTTCCCGTCAACGAAACGCAATCGAATATTGCCAAAAGTTACCCACTGGTTACTCACATTGGAACGGGCATTCGGCTTACCACGGGGTCGAACCGGCTGCTGCTGAATCTCGGTTCCGATTGACGAGTTCAGCGCCCCGGCTACACTGCGGCCCAAAATCCGGACAGCAATCATTGCGATCATGACGCTTAGCACCACCAAGAACCAATTCTGCCTGGCAGGCCGCGTCGCGCTGGTGACTGGCAGCAGCGCCGGTTTGGGCAAGGCGATGGCTTTCGCGTTAGGGCGGGCCGGGGCTGCCGTGGCGCTCAATTACCAGAATAACACCGCCCGCGCCGAGCGGACATTCGCTGAATTCCAAGCCCAAGGTTGCTCGGGAATTTTGGTGCGCGGCGATGTCACGTGCGAGGTGGAAGCGCCGCGGCTGGTTGACGAAATTGCCCAGCGGCTCGGGCCGGTGGACATACTGGTTCTTAACGCCACCTGCGATCAGCCGCACAAGCCGATCGAGGAGTATGATTGGGCGCTTTATCAGGCCATGGTGGACTTTTTTATCAAGAGCCCTTTTCTGCTGACCCGTGCCTGCCTGCCGCACATGAAGCGGCAGAAATGGGGACGCATTATCAACATCGGTTCTGAAGTGGTGGAACGGGGAGTGCCCAATTTCACTGCCTACGTGGCGGCCAAGGCCGGACAGAATGGATTCCATCGGAGCCTGGCAAGCGAACTGGCGCCATTCGGCATCAGCGTGAACATGATTTGCCCGGGCTGGATTCCGGTTGAGCGGCACGCCAACGATCCGCAGTCGGAAAAGGATGCCTATCGCGCCTTGATTCCAGCGAATCGCTGGGGGGTGCCCGAAGATATCGCCGGCGCGGCCGTATTTCTCGCCAGTGAGGCCGCGAGTTTCATCACCGGCCAGACTTTGCACGTCAATGGCGGTCTCACGGTAAACTGACTGGCGCCACCCAACCTCCACCCAAGATCAATCTCCTATGAAAACCAACCACATCACGCGCCACGCACTCCTCCTCCTGCTGGTTGCGGGCCTGAGCGCCTGCGACAAACCGGCCGACTCTTCCAACGCTGGCGTCGGCGCCGGAACCGCCGGCAAGAAAGCCCGAATCGCGTTCGTTTCCAACGGGGTCGCCGCGTTCTGGAACATCGCCGCTGCCGGAGTCAAGGCCGCGGGCGAAAAACTTGGGGTGGACGCCCAAACGCTCATGCCGGTCGAGGGTATCAGCGACCAGAAACGCATGATTGAGGACCTGCTCACCCGTGGCGTGGATGGGATTGCCGTAAGTCCGATCGACCCCGCTAACCAGACCGAGCTGCTCAACCAGGCGGCCCGGCGGACGAAACTTGTCACGCACGATTCCGACGCGCCCGACTCCGATCGCCTCGTTTACATCGGCATGGACAACTACAAAGCCGGCCGGCTGTGCGGCGACCTGGTCCGGGAGGCGATGCCCACCGGGGGCACGATCATGATTTTCATCGGCCGGCTGGAGCAGGATAACTCGAAGCGCCGGCGCCAGGGGGTCATTGATGCCATTCTCGGCCGCCCGGAAAACCCGGCGAATTTCGACCCGCCGGGCACGGTCCTCGAAGCGAATGGCTTCAAAATCCTCGGCACGCTCACCGATCAGTTCGACCGCGCCAAAGGCAAAGCCAACGCCGAGGACACCCTCGCCAAATACCCCGACATCGGGTGTCTGGTGGGCCTGTTCGCCTACAACCCGCCGTTGATGCTCGAAGCACTCGCCCAAGCGGGCAAGCTCGGCAAGGTCAAAGTGGTGGCGTTTGACGAAGATGACGCCACGTTGGATGGCATCAAGAAAGGCACGGTTCACGGCACTGTGGTCCAGAACCCTTACCAATATGGCTACAAATCCGTCGAAGTGCTGAACGAGATACTGAAGGGCAACGCGAACGCCATCCCCGCGGGCAAATTCATCGATATTCCGGCGCGGCAGATTCGGAAGGAAAACGTGGATGAGTTTTGGACCGACCTGAAGTCAAAGGTCAGCGGTGGGAAATAGAACCGGCGGCCTGCATGACTGTTCCCTTGCTTGAGGCGCGCCGGCTGACCAAAGCCTTTCCCGGCGTGCGCGCACTGAAGGGCGTCAACCTCAGCGTGCAACGCGGCGAGGTCCTCGGGGTCATCGGTGAGAACGGGGCGGGTAAAAGCACGTTGATGAAAATTCTCGCCGGCGTGCAACGGGCTGACACCGGCGAAATCCTGCTGGAGGGAGCGCCCGCCCGGATCCGTTCCGTCCACGACGCGCTCGCCCATGGCATTGCCCTCATTCATCAGGAACTCAACCTGGCTGACAATCTCGATGTCGCGGCGAATATTTTTCTGGGCCGCGAACCGTTGCGGGGCGGATTGATCGATCGCACGCGGGCCCGACGGGAGGCACGCCAGTTTCTCGATGCGGTCGGGCTCGATATCAGTCCGGACACCCTCGTCGGCAGCCTGGCCATCGGCCAGCAGCAGCTCGTGGAGATTGCCAAGGCGCTTTCGACCCAGGCGCGGGTGCTGATCATGGATGAGCCGACCTCCAGTCTTTCGGCCCGCGAGGCGGAGAATTTATTCCGGGTCATTCGCGACCTCCGGGCGCGGGGAGTAAGTCTGGTTTACATCTCCCATCGGCTGGGGGAGGTGAACTTGCTCGCGGACCGGGTGACGGTTCTGCGGGACGGCGACAATGCCGGCGACCTGACCCGCGCGCAAATCACTCACGACGCCATGGTCAAGCTGATGGTGGGCCGGGATTTATCGCAGTTTTATCCCCATGCGCCGCATCAACCGGGCGCCATGGCTCTCGAAGTCTCACAGCTCCGCACGCCTGCCTATCCACGACATGAAGTCAGTTTTACCTTGCGCACCGGCGAGATCGTCGGCTTTGCCGGCCTGGTCGGGGCCGGGCGCACCGAAGTGCTTTTGACATTGTTCGGAGTCACGCCGGCGCTGGGCGGCCGAATTCAAGTGGCGGGACAGGAAGTGGCGCCACAGTCGCCCCTCGAGGCGATTCACGCCGGCCTTGCGCTTGTGCCCGAGGACCGCAAGAAGGAGGGCCTCATCCTCGAAATGGCCGTGCGCGAAAACGTCAGCCTGGCCAGCCTGCGCCGCGACCAATGGCGTGGTTTCCGCAACCGCCGTCGCGAAGCCGACCTGAGCGCGGAGATGATTCGGGCGCTGCGCATCAAAACGCCGACGGACCGGCAGGTCGTGCAATTTCTTTCCGGGGGCAATCAGCAAAAGGTTGTGCTGGGCAAGTCGCTCGCGCTCCGGCCACGGGTGCTGCTCCTCGACGAACCGACGCGCGGGATTGATGTCGGCGCCAAACAGGAAATCTACAAGATCATGGAAGATCTGGCCCGCCAGGGCGTGGCGATCCTGTTCGTGTCCAGCGAAATGGAGGAGGTCCTGGGGATGAGCGATCGCGTGATCGTTATGCACGAAGGCCGGATCACGGGCGAACTCGACCGGCACGAGTTGAGCGAGGAAGCGGTAATGCATCTGGCTACGGGTTCGGAACTCCAGGCCGCCTGACGCGCATGAAAAAAATCCTCGGCATCATCGGCTTGCTCGTCGCCGTCTGCCTGTTCGCGACGGTTGCCAGCGACAGCTTCCGTTCCGGTTACAACGTCGAAAACCTCATCCGGCGGACAGCCCTTTTCGGGGTCATCGGCATCGGGGTCGCCTTCGTCATAATTACAGGCGGGATTGACCTGTCCATCGGCTCGGTGATTTGCCTGGTGGGCTGCGGGTTGCCCTGGCTGCTCACCGAACATCAGTGGTCCTTGCCGGCCGCGTTGTTCGCCGTGGCGTTGGTTTCCCTGGGCATTGGGCTGACGCATGGGCTGCTCATCACGCGGCTGCGCCTCCAGCCTTTCATCGTCACGCTCTGTGGATTGCTCCTTTACCGCGGCATCACCCGCGGTTTTACGAACGACCAGACCGTTGGCTTTGGCGCTGGATTCAAAGGGCTGCGGGTGCTTGCCACCGGAAAAATTGCCATCCCGTTCGTGCACGGTTTCGAGATCCCCGCCCCTTGGGTGGTGCTCGTGGTCGTCGCCGTCCTCGCCGCCATCTTTTTGAACCACACCATTTACGGACGCTATCTGCTCGCCCTGGGCCGCAATGAGGAGGCGGCGCACTATAGCGGGATCAACACCGGGCGCATGAAGGTTCTGGCCTACGTCATCAGTTCCACCCTGGCGGGCCTCGGGGGCGTTCTGTTTGTGCTCGACGTCAACTCCGCCCAACCCGTGGACTTCGGCAATTTTTACGAGCTTTATGCCATCGCGGCGGCCGTCCTCGGTGGATGCAGCCTGCGCGGCGGCGAAGGATCCATTCTGGGGGTGATCATTGGCACCGCACTGATTCTGGTCCTGCGCAACGTGGTCACCCTCGTGACGAACCACAACAACATCGAGTTTGCCATCATCGGCGCGGTGATCCTGATTGGCGTCGTGGCCGATGAACTGGTGAAGCGATATGCGGTCAAACGCCGCGCCACGCGGGCGCTCGCCGCAGACCCACCTGTGCCAGTCAAATCATAAGACCACACGGGTCCGGGCGAAGCCAGGCTTGCGGTTGCACGCTGCGCCAGGGCGATCAGTCTGCGAACCGATCCGGAGATTGCCAAATCGCCGTCGGCTGCTAGAATCCGCGCATGACAAAATCCCGCGCCACTTTCCTTTTGGTAACCACGTTCGCCGTGGTTTGGCTTACAAGCACTGCCGCCCTTGCGCTGAACCTTCCTCGCGTCTTTTCCGATAGCATGGTGCTCCAGCGCGATCTGCCCGTGAAGGTTTGGGGTTGGGCGGATCCGGGCCAGGCGGTGGAGGTTTCCTTCGCGGCGCAGAAGAAATCCACGCAAGCGGGTGCGGACGGGAAATGGACCGTCACGCTGGACCCGCTCCCGGCGAATGCCGAGCCCGCCCAACTCGGCGTCACCGCGGGCGACCAGCGGGTCGTGATCAAGAATGTGCTCGTCGGGGAGGTGTGGATCTGTTCCGGCCAGTCCAACATGGAGTGGGCCTTGCGGGACACCGACAAGGCCAAGGAAACCATCGCAGCGGCCGATTATCCGCTGATCCGCCAGTTCAAAGTACCGCACGTTACCAATGCCAAACCGCAAAAGGATTTGCCCGGTGACTGGACGGTGTGCTCGCCGGCCACGGCGGCGAACTTCACCGGCGTGGGCTTTCACTTCGCGGTGCAGCTTTACCAAAAGCTGAAGGTGCCCATCGGCCTCCTCAATACTTCATGGGGCGGCACCCGCATCGAACCGTGGACGGATCCGGACGGGTTCAAGGTTTCCGACCAATTAAAAGACATCTCCGATCTCATTGCCAATGCCGACCAGGTCCACCGGCAGAACCAGGTTGCAAAACTTGACCAGCTCGAGGCCTGGCTCAAGCAAAGCCGGGCCGCCTTGGAACAGGGGGCCAATCTCCCGGCGTTCCCGGGCGGGCCGCCGGAGCATCCTTTGAACGGCGGCGATCGCCCAACCGGCATTTACAACGCCATGGTCGCCCCGCTGGTTCCCTACGGCATTCGCGGCGCCCTCTGGTATCAGGGCGAATCCAACAATGGCGAAGGCATGTTGTACTTTGAAAAAATGAAGGCGCTCATCAGTTCCTGGCGCCGGCTCTGGGGCCTGGGTGACTTCCCCTTCCTCTACGTCCAACTTGCTCCGTACAAGTACAACAAGCCCGAAGCGCTGCCCGGCATTTGGGAAGCACAGGCCGCCGCGCTGAACATACCAAATACGGGCATGGCGGTGATTACCGACATTGGCAACGTCACGGACATTCACCCCCGCAACAAGGCGGAGGTCGGCCGCCGGCTTTCCCTCTGGGCACTCGCCAAAACCTACGGTCAGGGCGGACAGGAATACTCCGGCCCGGTATACAAGGCGATGAAAGTTCAGGGCAACCAGGCGATTCTGACGTTTGATCACGCGATTGGCCTTAAGTCGCTGGACGGCAAACCGCTCACCTGGTTCACCATCGCGGGGGACGACAAGAAATTCGTCGAAGCCAAGGCGGAGATTTCCGGAAACACCGTGGTGGTGAGCAGTGACGCCGTGGCGAAGCCGGTGGCGGTTCGCCTGGGCTGGCACGAAACGGCCGAGCCCAATCTCGGCAATGGCGCCGGCTTGCCCGCCTCGCCGTTCCGCACGGACAAGTGATGGTTTCCGGCGAGCTTTGCCCGCGGATGGGCCAGTTTGGCTTAACCGGAACAATTTCTTTGAACCGCGAAATATCTAACCGTCGGTCGGGCTTTCCGCGTATCGTCCTCGGCTTGCTCCTGGTCGCCATTGCGGGGAGTGTCGACGGCGCTGACGCGTTCAAACTTTCATGGCAAACAAACGTCCTCCGGATCTCCGACGAAAAAGTCCCGGGCGGCCCAATTGAGGTCTGGTGGCTGGAAGCCTTTTGCCGGCGCGGCTCAACGCGGCGGCCTTGGAACGAAACCACCATTCCGCACACGACCGAGCTGGTCGCCGCCGACCAGCAGGGTCAGAAGCTGAACCTGCGCAGCCGCGTCTCGCCCACGGTGGAGGTGTGGCAGGAGTTGCGCGTTGTGCCGGACGGCGTCACGATCGATGTGGAATTGAAAAACACGGGCAGCGCGCCCGTGGACCTGGAATGGTTCGAGCCGTGCATTCACGTGGATCGCTTTACCGGCCGCCAGCAAACCAATTACATCGGGCGCTGTTTCGTTTACACCGCGCGCGGCCTGACGATGCTCGACCAGATGCCGCGCAACGAAGAAGCCCTCTATCGCGGCGGCCAGGTTTACGTGCCCAAAGGCATCAACCGCGACGATGTGAACCCACGGCCGATCAGCCCGGTGACACCCGCCAACGGCCTCATCGGCTGCTTTTCCGCCGACAACCAGTATCTGCTGGCGACGGCGTGGGACCAGACGCAGCATTTGTTTCAAGGCGTGATCGTCTGCATCCATTCCGATCCGCACGTCGGCGGCTTGCAACCCAGGGAAACCAAAAAGCGGCGGGGCAAAATTTACCTGATGAAAAATGACCCCGCGAAATTGCTGCGACAGTATCAGCAGGATTTTCCGGGCCAAAAATAGCTCGTGGTGGTAGTGGGTCGGTGACCCGCTTACTAATGATGATTGCATCGATCATCCAGAAGCGTTAATCCATCAGTGCGGACACCCGGAGTCCCCTCCCGGGTTGTCCCAGAGAGTTTGACCCGCGCCGGGGGCATCCCTGGCCATCGTCAAGCCGTGAAAACCAAAATCGCGAAGTCCAATCCACCCGGAGCAAAGCCGGGGGCGATGCGAAGCCAGCGCCGGGAGCGTTCTTTGCCTCAACGCGACCCGCCACCGGGTGCGAAGGTCCGGGCTTGGCGAGCGGATCTGGTGCTGCCGACCTATTTGCCTGCCGCGCCGGACAAGAACCCGATGTTTCTCGAGCAACGCGTGTATCAGGGCAACAATGGCAAGGTTTACCCGCTCCCCTGCACGGACCGCATCGCCGAGCGGCCCGCGGATCGCAAATGGCAGGCCTTGTGGATCGAGAATGAGTATCTCCGTGTGCTCGTGCTGCCGGAAATCGGCGGACGCATCCATGCCATCCTGGACAAGACCAACGGCTACGAATTGATTTACAACCAGCCGGTCATCAAACCCGCGCTGGTCGGTCTGGCCGGCCCGTGGGTCAGCGGGGGAATCGAGTTCAACTGGCCGCAACATCATCGGCCCGCGACTTTCCTGCCGGTGGACTACCAGATCGAGGAACATGGCGACGGGTCGATTACCCTATGGTGCAGCGACCACGATCCGATGGCGCGCATGAAGGGGATGCACGGCGTCTGTCTGCATCCCGGTCGGGCGTACGTCGAGCTCAAGGTGCGAGCCTATAATCGCACGCCTTTCGTGCAGACCTTCCTCTGGTGGGCCAATGTCGCCACCCGCGTCCATGAGGCGTATCAAAGTTTTTTCCCGCCGGACGTTCGTTGCGTCGCCGACCACGCGCGACGCTCGATGAGCGAGTATCCGCTGGCCAAAGGATTTTACTACGGCGTCAACTACGGGGAGCGCGGAGAGGTTGGCGTGCCGAAAGGCGAAGGGCCGCGTCAGTTTGTCCCGCCGCATTGCCGCGACAAGACCACGCTTCACGCGGCGGCCCCGGGGCTGCCCAATTACGTGCCGAATGATTTGTCGTTTTACGCCAACATACCCGTGCCCACTTCTTACATGGCCATGGGCAGCGCGGAGGATTTCTCCGGCGGCTACGACTTTAAGGCGGAGGCGGGTATCATCCAAATTGCCAATCACCACATCGCCCCCGGCAAGAAACAATGGACTTGGGGCAACCACGAGTTTGGCTACGCCTGGGACCGCAACCTCACCGACGCCGACGCGCGGGGTGAATTTGCGCCTTACATCGAGCTCATGGCGGGTGTCTACACAGACAATCAACCGGACTTCAGCTTTCTCCAACCCGGCGAAACCAAGACCTGGAGTCAGTACTGGTATCCGATTCAGAGAATTGGCCCGGCGCAGCACGCGGATCTCGATGCGGCCGTGAGCCTGGTCCTGGGCAGGAAGGAATTCCGCCTCGGAATCGCCGTGACGCGGAATTTCCCAAAGGCGCAGGTGCGACTGGAACGAAGGAATGGTTCAGCCGCAGCTGAATGGGACGTCAATCTCGCTCCGGGCAAGCCTTTCCTGCTCGTCAGCCCCCAGGCAGCCAAGCCGTGGACGGTGGGCGAGACGGTGCTGCGGGTGCTGGATCGGGAGGGGCGAGATCTCATGCGCTACGAACCCAAGCCCGGCCGCCCGGGCGTCCTTCCGCCCCCGGCCACCGAACCCCCGGCACCGGCGGCCCTCGCCAGTGCCGACGAGCTCTATGTCACGGGGTTGCATCTGGACCAGTATCGTCATGCGACTCGTTGTCCCACGCTTTATTGGCGGGAGGCGCTGCGGCGCGATCCACTCGATGCCCGCTGCCACACAGCGCTCGGCCGCTGGCATTTCAAGCGGGGCGAGTTCGCGGTGGCGGAAAAGCACCTCCGCCGGGCCATTGAACGCTTGACTTGTCGCAACGCCAATCCCGCCGACGGGGAAGCGTTCTATCACCTCGGTCTGTGTTTGCGGTATCTGGGCCGGGACACCGACGCCTACTCTGCGCTGTATAAAGCCACCTGGAATCAAGCCTGGGCCGCGGCTGGCTACCACGCGCTGGCGGAGATTGATTGTGCCCGTCGGCATTGGTCAGCCGCCCTGGATCATCTCAATCGTTCCTTACGTTTCGGCACCGACAACCTCCGGGCGCGCAACTTGGAGGTTCTCGTCCTGCGCGAACTAAATCGCGCCGTCGAAGCGGACACCCTGCTCCGGGAAACGCTTGCGCTCGATCCCCTCGACTGGTGGGCGCGACACCTCAACAGCCAGCGACTCGGGTGCGATTTGCAGACGCAATTGGATCTTGCTCATGACTTCGCCCGCGCCGGTTTTCTGGACGAAGCCGTGGAGTTGTTGAGTCGGGCGGCGGCCACGCCGGGCGATCTGCCGGATCAAAGCTGGGGTGCCGAGCCGCTGGTTCATTACACCCTTGGCTGGCTGGAGCACGAACGTGGCGAGCCCAAGGCGGCGCTGAAATGCTTCAAACGGGCGGCGGCCTTGCCAACCGATTATTGCTTTCCCGCGCGACTGGAAGAGATCGCCATTCTCGAAACCGCGATATGCGCGAATCCCGCGGACGCCCGGGCGCCTTACTACCTCGGCAATCTGCTTTACGATCGCCGGCGGCATGCGGAGGCGATCTCCCTCTGGGAGCGGAGTGCGCAACTGGCGCCTGGATTCTCCATCGTCTGGCGCAATCTCGGCCTCGCGTATTTCAACATCCGCCACCAACCCGCCAAAGCCCGGGCAGCCTATGAGCGCGCGTTCAAGGCGAATCCCAACGACGCACGATTGCTCTTTGAACGGGATCAACTCGGGAAACGTGTCGGGATCAAACCCCGGCGACGCCTTCACGAATTGCAAAAGCGGCTCGACCTCGTCCGGTTGCGCGATGATCTGAGCTTGGAGCTCTGCACGCTATACAATCAAACCGGCCAGCCCGCAAAGGCCCTGGAACTCCTTCGAGCTCGCAATTTCCAGCCGTGGGAAGGTGGAGAGGGTGGTCCGCTCGGCCAATGGGTGCGATCAAATCTGGCGTTGGGACGCGCGGCTCTCGCGAAGGGCGATGCCCGCGCAGCGCGAATTCATTTCGAGGCCGCGCTTACGGCACCGCCAAATCTTGGCGAAGCGAGACACCTGCTCGCCAACCAAAGCGATATCCATTACTGGCTCGGTTGTGCGTTGGCCGCGCTCGGTGAAGAATCATCGGCCCGGCAACACTGGCTCGCCGCCGCCACGTTCCAGGGCGATTTCCGTGAAATGAGTGTGCGCGCGTTCAGCGAACTGACTTACTACTCGGCCCGCGCATGGGAAAAACTCGGCCAACAGAAAAAGGCAAAGAAGCTATTTCGCGAACTCCTGGCTTACGCCCTAAAATTGGGCAAAACCCGGGCCCGGAGTGATTACTTCGCGACGTCGCTGCCCACGATGCTGATCTTCGACGATGACCTGCAAGCCCGCCAGGAGACCACGGCGCGGCTCCTCGAAGCCCAGGCGCAATTGGGTCTGGGCCGGCGCGCCATAGCTCTTGCTTTGCTCAAATCGATCCTCAAGCGCGATCCCAGCCACGCCCTGGCCGCAGACCTCGCCGCGGCGTTGCTTGAATCCAAGCCTGGAACTCCACTCCCGCCATGAATATTCCCATCCAACTCCCATGCCTCGTAGGTGCGGCATTCCTTGTCGCGGCGGCTACAGCGCCAGCCGGGACGGTGCGGCTGGATGAACTTGATCTCAGCGCCATGAGCGCCGGCTGGGGCCAGTCGCGCGCCCGGCAATCCGTCACGCAGAAACCATTGGGCATCGGCGGCACGAAGTTCGAGCGCGGTGTCGGCACCCATGCAAATAGCGAGTGCATGATTACCCTGGATGGCCGGGTGAGAAGTTTTGCGGCGAAAGTGGGGGTGGATGACAACGCGAACAGTGACAAGGCGTCGGTGGAGTTTGTGGTTTTCGGCGATGGCCGCGAGCTGTGGAAGAGCGGCGTCTGCCGTTGGCAGCAGCCCGCCCGCGACTGCCGCATTGATCTTGCCGGCGTGAAATTGCTCGAACTCGTGGTCACCGACGCGGGTGACGGCGTGAACTATGACCACGGGGATTGGGCCGCGGCCGAATTTGATTTTGAAGGGGTCGCACCACGGGCCGTGAAGCCGGAGCCCGTCAAGGAGGAATTCGTCGTGCTGACCCCGCCACCACCCCCGACGCCACGCATCAACGGCCCGCGGGTTTACGGTGTTCGACCCGGTTCCCCATTTCTCTACCGCATACCGGCGACCGGCGACCGCCCGATGACCTTCAACGCGGAGAACCTGCCGCCAGGGCTCGGGGTTGACCGACAGACCGGCATCATCACCGGTCGCTGCGCTCAGGCGGGCGAACATCGCGTGACCCTGATTGCAAAGAACGCGCGCGGGGAGACACGGCGTGACCTGCGAATTGTCGTCAGCAACCAACTCGCGCTGACCCCGCCGATGGGTTGGAACAGTTGGTACATCCATTACGACCGCGTCACCGAGGCGACCATGCGAAACGCGGCGGACCAGATGATCGCCACCGGCATGGCGGATTACGGCTATCAGTATGTGAATATCGACGACTGTTGGATGGTAAAGCCCGGCGCGAAGGATGCCGATCTTGGGGGACCGGCGCGCGATGCGGACGGGCGGCTGCGACCGAACAAGCGCTTCCCCGACATCAAAGGCATGGTGGATTACATCCATGCGAAGGGGCTCAAGGCTGGCACTTATATTTCACCCGGGCCGACGACGTGTGCGGGTTTCACGGGCAGCTGGCAGCACGAGGCGCAGGACGCGCGGACCTTTGCCGAATGGGGTTTTGATTTTTTGAAATACGACTGGTGCAGCTACGGCGGCAAGGCTGGCGGCAACACCGTTGCTGATCTGAAAAAGCCCTATCAGCAGATGTGGGGGGAACTCCAGAAACTCGACCGCGACATCGTTTTCAACCTCTGCCAATACGGCATGGGCGCGGTGTGGCAATGGGGTGGGGAAGTCGGGCATTGCTGGCGCACCACCGGCGACCTTGGCCTCGAACGCGGGGCGCGCCTCCCCGGGTTCTACGGCATTGGCCTGAGCAACGCGCGCCATTGGGAGTATGCCCGGCCCGGTGCGTGGAACGATCCCGATTACATCCTCATCGGCTGGGTCGGCGACGCCCACGGCATGGGGGTGGGGCAACAGACAACGCTCACGCCGAACGAGCAATACAGCTACCTGAGCCTGTGGTCGATCATGGCCGCGCCGCTCATCTTCAGCGGCGACATGGCCAAGCTCGACCCCTTCACGCTCAACGTGCTCTGCAATGCCGAGGTCATCGCCGTGGACCAGGACCCGCTGGGCAGGCAGGGACGCATCATCCGCCAGAGCCGCGGTGACTTCGTTCTATGCAAGGAACTGGAGGACGGTTCGCGGGCGGTTGGAATCTTCAACCTCGGCGAGCGACCGGCAACCTTGTCCGTGACGTGGGCTGAACTGGGGTTGTCGGGCAAACAGCGCGCGCGGGATTTGTGGCGACAAAAGGACCTTGGCGTCTTTGCCGAGCGCTTTGAATCCGAAGTGCCGCGCCACGGCGTCAGCCTGATCACGCTGGCCAACCCATAGCTCCGTGAAACCGATCGCTATATTATCCGCCATCCCAACATGAGCCCATCTTTCGCCGGCCTCGATCTGATTATCTTCGTCAGTTTTTTTGCGGTCGTCATTGGCCTGAGCGTTTGGAAAAGCCGGCGCGCCAAAGACCACGTCGAGAACAGCACGGATTTTTTCCTCGCCGGCCGCGGATTGAGCTGGCCGTTGATCGGCATCTCGATTGTGGCGGCCAACATTTCCACCGAGCAAATGGTGGGCATGGCCGGTCAGGCGGCGGGCAGCGTGGGCCTGGCGGTGAGCGCCTGGCAGCTGATTGGTTCGGTTGGCATCGTGCTGATCGCGATGACTCTGCTGCCACGGTTTCTCAGCGCGGGGATTTATACGATGCCGGAATTCCTGGAATACCGTTACAACCCCGGCGCGCGTGCGATCATGGCAGTCCTGACGATTGTCATTTATGTCCTCGTGCTGCTAACCGCGGTGCTCTATTCGGGCGGCGTAACCTTGCGGGCGGTCGCCGGCATGAGCCTTGGGCAAGCGGTGTGGCTCGTGGGATTGATTGGGGCGGCATACTCCACCATCGGCGGTTTGAAGGCCATCGCTTGGGCGGATCTGGTGCAAGGGCTGGCCCTGCTGATCGGTGGGCTGTTGGTCTTTTTCATCGGCCTCCATGCGGTCGGTGGCTGGGAAAAGTTCGCCACGCACAACGCCGGCAAACTCCACATGATCCTGCCCGCCGATCACCCGGACCTGCCTTGGACGGGCATCGTGAGCGGCATGTGGATCGTGATCGTCTATTACTGCGGGCTCAACCAGTTCATTGTGCAGCGCAACCTGGCCGCGCGCACGCTGCGCGACGGGCAACTGGGAATGATCTTCGCCGGCGCGCTCTGGTTGATCGTGCCGTTCGCCATCGTCATGCCCGGCTTGATCGCGCAACAACTCTACGGGGACAGGCTCGCCAAGGCAGATGAGGCCTTTCCGACGCTGGTGCGCGACCTGATTCATCCCGGAGTGCGCGGCTTCATTTACGCGGCGATTGCCGGCGCGGTGACGAGCACCCTGGCGTCGATGCTCAACTCCGCCTCGACGATCGCGACCATGGATGTTTACCAGCGGCTGATCAATCGCAATGCCTCGCAAACACAACTGGTGTGGCTGGGCCGGGGGCTGACCCTGTTGTTCGTCGTGGGTGGCTGTCTGCTCGCACCGCAGCTCGACGATCCCAAGTTCGGCGGCGTTTTCCAGTTCATCCAGCAATTCCAAGGCTATATCTGGCCGGGCGTCGTCGCGGTGTTCCTGTTCGGGATTCTGGTGGAGACGGCGCCCGGATCGGCGGGGGTGGCCGGACTGCTGGCCGGGCCGGTGATTTATCATCTCTTCCAAACTTACGCGAAGGGATTGCATTTTCTGGTGCAGGTGACGCTTACGTTCAGCCTCGTGCTGGCCGTGATGGGCCTCATCACGTTCTTTGCCCCGGCCAGGCCCAAGTCGCTGCCCGTGCGGGCGGATTTTTGCCTGAAGACGGATGCCTCGGTAAAAATAACCGGCGCCATTGTGATGGCCTTGGTCATCCTCTTCTTCGCGATCTTTCGATAACCATGAACCGCCGTTCTTCCGCAATCCTCGCATGAATAAATCCATCCGCGGCTATTGGCTACCACTGCTCGGCACACTGCTCATCGCCTGCTTCGGCGCCCGGGTCGACGGCAAGGAAGCTTTGAATCTTGCCGGCCCATGGCGCTTTCAACTCGACCGGGCCGATGTCGGAGTGAGCGACCGCTGGTTCGACCGCCGGTTGGCGGACACGGCCAGATTACCCGGCACTCTGGCCGGGCAGGGGATTGGTGACGACGTATCCACCAACACCGCGTGGACCGGAGGTATTGTGGACAAATCATGGTTCACCGCGCCGGAGTTTGCCAGGTATCGCCAGCCCGGAAGCGTGAAGGTCCCCTTTTGGTTGCAGCCGGAGAAATATTACGCCGGCGCCGCGTGGTTCCAGCGTGATATCGTAGTCCCCACCGACTGGCATGGACGGCGGATCGTCCTTTTTCTCGAACGCGCCCATTGGGAAACACGCGTTTGGATCGACGGCCAGCTCATCGGAACGAACAACTCACTCTCCACCCCGCACGAATACGATCTCGGCCGGCTCGCGCCGGGCAAACATACGCTCACCCTCCGGGTGGATAATCGTCGGATCGTTGACATCGGTGAGAACTCGCATGGCATCAGCGATCACACGCAGGGCAACTGGCACGGCATCGTTGGGAAAATCGAGCTACGCTCTACGGGATTGGTGTGGATTGAGGAGATCCACGTCTATCCCAATGTCGCGAAACGAAGCGCCAGGGTGGTGGTTAGGATTGGCAACCATACCGGCAAGCCGGGAACCGGAAACCTCCATGTCAGCATCGCCAGCCCGACTTCGCCAACCTCCGGCACAATGGCCAATCCAATGCCGGTATTTGTGAAGTGGGATAGCCGAGGTGGACGCGCGGAGTTCGAGTCAGCGCCTCAAGCGAAGGAAACGTGGGACGAGTTCACGCCGAAGCTCTACAAACTCGGAATAAACCTCATGGACCTTGCCAACTCGAAGGAGTGGCTCGACAGCAAGTCCGTCATTTTCGGCTTGCGCGAAGTCGCCACCGACGCCACTCAGATCACCCTCAACGGTCGCAAGACTTTCATTCGCGGCACGCTTGAGTGCGCCATTTTTCCGAAGACCGGCCATCCGGCAATGGAGGTCGGGGAGTGGCGGCGCATCATCGGCGCCGCAAAGTCGCACGGTCTAAACCTGCTGCGCTTTCATTCTTACTGCCCACCAGAGGCGGCTTTTGCAGCCGCGGATGAACTGGGCATGTACTTGCAGGTCGAAACGTGCTGGCCCAACCAATCCACATCGCTCGGCGACGGCAAACCCGTGGACCAGTGGGTTTATGCAGAGACGGATCGCATTCTCAAGGCGTACGGCTATCACCCCTCGTTCCTGTTCATGCTCCACGGCAACGAACCGGGCGGCCGGAATGCCAATGCTTATCTCAGCAACTACGTCGCGCATTACCAGGCGCTCGATCCGCGCCGGCTCTGGAGCAGTGGCGCCGGGTGGCCGCAGTTGGCGCAAAACCAGTTCCACCTGACCCCCGACTCGCGCCTCCAGGGTTGGGGCGAAGGACTGAAAAGCCGCATCAACGCGCAGCCGCCCGCGACGATGACGGATTATCGGGACTACATCGCCAAGCGCCACGTGCCGGTGATCAGCCACGAGATCGGCCAGTGGTGTGTGTATCCGAACTTCGTCGAGATGAAAAAATACACCGGCTACCTCAAGCCGCGGAACTTCGAGATTTTCCGCGACCGCCTCGCTGCGTCCGGTATGGCGAAAATGGCCAGGCCATTCCTGCTTGCGTCCGGCAAATTGCAGGCGCTGTGCTACAAGGAGGACATCGAATCCGCTTTGCGTACGCCGGGAATGGGCGGATTTCAATTGCTGGACTTGCACGATTTCCCAGGGCAGGGCACGGCGCTCGTCGGGGTGCTGGATCCCTTCTGGGAAGAAAAGGGCTACATTTCACCTTCTGAATACCGCCGTTTCTGCAATGTCACCGTGCCCCTGGCCCGCCTGCCCAAGCGGGTGTTCACAACGGACGAACGGCTCAACGCAGCGATTGAGCTGGCGCATTTCGGCGCGGCGCCGATCCCCGACGCCATGGTGGAATGGAAGTTGATCGCGGGCGGCAACACGCTCTGCGCAGAGGGGGAGTTTCACCCCAGACGCGTCCCCGTGGATAACGCCGTCGCCGTGGGCAGTGTGAGCGTGGATCTGCAGAACGTCCGCGCCCCAGCAGCGTGCAAGCTGAGCGTGAAGGTGCGCGGGACCGAATTTGCGAATGACTGGGACCTCTGGGTCTATCCCGCACCGCCGGCCGGCGCCGCGCTCTCCGAGGTGCTGGTCACGTCCCAATTTGATGCCGGCGCCCAGGCGCGGTTGCAGGCCGGCGGCCGGGTGTTGCTCACGATTCCCGGCCCGCAGGTTCGCAACTTCGACGTAGCACCCGTGAAACTTGGATTTTCCAGCATCTTCTGGAACACGGCCTGGACGGGTCGCCAGGCGCCGACGACCCTGGGAATTCTTTGCGATCCGAAACATCCCGCATTGGCCGATTTCCCGACCGAATTTCACAGCAACTGGCAGTGGTGGTATCTCATTCACCGCGCCGGCGCCCTGCGCCTCGACCTGCTGCCGGCGGCCACAGCCCCGGTGGTCCGGGTAATCGACGACTGGGTCACAGCGCGGCCGCTGGGATTGGTGGTGGAAGGCCGGGTGGGGCAGGGGAGAATCGTGATCTGCGGATTCGACCTGACTCGTGAGGCCGACGATCCGGTTTCAATCCAGATGCATTCGAGTTTGGTCCGTTATCTCGGATCGAAGGCGCGCCCGCCCGCCGTCGAGTTTACACTGGAGCAAATCCAAAGCCTCATCGCCGAGGGCGGAGGGTGATGATTCGTCCGACAACGGACCGCTCCGCGGTGTGACGCTCTCGCCTCAAATCTCTGTCGCGGACCGCCTCATTCTGCCAGGGCCGCACGGTGGCCGGCCGCTTCACGAAGCCGCGCTTCTTCGGCGTCGGCACAGCGGTAAACCGCTTTGAGGCACTCGGGGCAGACCCGGATGTCGGTTTCCCCGGCGGGCGGAAGTTTTTCCCAATCGCTGGGACATTCTCCGGTGGCCCGTTGCGGACAATCAAGGATTCGTGTCATGGGCAGCAAGTTGGCGGGAAACAGGAAAACGTCAAGCCAGGTGGCTGACGCAGCCCGCGGCTGCCCCGGCTTCTATTTGCTGCCGATCCGGGCTTCCGCGCTTTTCAACGACTCCGCGGCCGGGTTTAATCCGCCCGTGGCGATCCAGCAGATAGAAACCGTAGAATCCCTCGACATGCCGGAACTGGCTTTGTACCGCACCCTTCGGCGTGTGGCGGAACATGAAAGGGCCGGCGTGTTGGTGGCCACCAATGCCAAAGTGATGCGGCGCTTGTTGGCGAGCCGCTTCCCGGTGGTGTCGGCGCTACTGACCCCGGCTTGGCTGGAACGACTCGAACCGCAGCTCCGGGCGCGTCCGGAAGAAATCCGGGTTTATGTGGCCGGGCAGAAGCTGATGGAGACCATCACAGGCTACCAGCTCCACCAGGGCGTGCTCGCGGTGGCGCGGATCCCGCCGGCGCCGGATTTTGAAACCCTTTTCGCCCGGGCGCCCAAACCACTCTTGCTGGCCGCCGTGGAAGGCATCGCCAGCGCAGAAAATTTAGGGGCCGTGGTCCGGAGCTGCGCTGCGTTCGGCACCCATTTTGTGGTGGTGGGCGAGACCTGTGGCAGCCCGTTCCAGCGCCGCGCCGTTTCCGGGTCCATGGGTTGCATCTTCGAGCAACCGGTGGTGCAGGTGCCCAATCTGGTTGAAACCCTGACCACCTTGCGAGCCCGCGGGGTGCGCTGCCTGGCGGCGCATCCCCGTCCCGGCGCCCGGAAACTCGCGGCGGTGGACTTGCGCGACAGTTGCTGCCTCGTGTTCGGGGCGGAAGGGCCGGGCCTCACCGCCGCGGCGCTGGCCGCGTGCGATGACACCGTGGAAATCCCGATGCCGTCCCACATGAATTCGTTGAACGTCGCCGCCGCCGCCGCGGTTTTCCTGTATGAAGCCGCCCGTCAGCGGAGCGCGGGTTGACCCGTGCCCGCTCACTCAACCGGTGATGCCGTCAGGGTCGTATGGCAATCCGGCACCCGGGGTGAGGAGCCGGCCAATAAAAAAGGCACTCTGAAAAAATCAGAGTGCCGTTGAAGCGAAAGATGAATTACTTGGCGCCGAGGATTGCGTCCTTGGCCGCCTTGGCGACGCGGAACTTCACAACGCGCTTGGCCTTGATCTGGATGGCTTCGCCAGTCGCGGGGTTGCGTCCCATGCGGGCCTTGCGATTGACCAACACCAGCTTGCCGAGGCCCGGCAAGGTGAACGTGTTCTTCGCGTTCTTGTACGCGAGTTGGGCGATGTGCTCGAGAATCTCTGCTGCCGCCTTCTTGGTGAGACCGCTCTTCTCCGCGAGTTCAGCGGCGATTTGTGATTTGGATAGTGCTTTTGCCATAATGCTATTTGTTCGTTTAGGTTGCTGTGATTGCTAACGGACGCCCGCATTAAAACCATTCCGAGGCGTTCCGCCAAGCGAAAACCCTGCATTTCCGCGCATTTTTTCAAACGCATCACCGCGTGGGCTTGTGCCAGCAGTGCTGCTTGTCAACGGAAATTCCACCGGCGGGACGGCGCCAGATCCGCGGGCGACCGATTGGATCAGGCCGCCATTCCGTGCCGTTTCAAGCTCGCTGCTCTGCCCCCTTGTGATCCCCAGGGCGGCCAGCGTCTGCGTTCGCTTTCCTACGGCTGGCCCTTTTTCTTTTCCTGCCAATGAACGAAAGTGCCTTTCTTGTTCCCCACCACGATGTCCAGCAGCTTGTCGCCGTTGATGTCGGCCGCCACCACCTGCGTCCCAACCCCGGAGTTGTCGTCGATCTGGTGGGGAACAAAATCAACCGTCTTGTCGGGTTGGCGGACGAGCTGGAACCAATAGACCACCGCCGGGGCGTTGGGTTCGGGATCGCCATGATTGCCATGCGCCCAGAATCGTTTTCCGGTCACGATGTCTTTCAAGCCGTCCCCGTCCACGTCCACCAGGTCCACCGCGTGGAGCTGGGAAAATGAAATGCCGTGTGCATTGGGCTTGGCGTCGGGATTGAGGATCAGGTGGTGCTGGAATTGAACCTCGCCCTTGTCATTCCTCTCGCGCAGTTGTTCATACCACGCCAACCCGTAGCCATGGGCGGCCAACGCCGTGATCACGTCCGGCAAGCCATCGCCATTCACGTCGTAGGCATACATCTGCGAACCGCCGGCCGCCGCGAATTGAAACGGATGAAACGCCCACACCGGATCGCCGGCCAGCTTCGCCGGCTGCTCCCACCAGCCGTCCTTTTCCAGAATGTCCTTGCGCCCGTCCCCGTTCACGTCCCCGAAACCCAGGCCGTGGGTGAAGCGATGATACTTGTTGTCTGGTGAAATCGCGTGCCAGCGCCATTTGGCTTCCGGGTGCTGCCGGTCGGGTTCGGCATAACCGAGATACCCCTTGGACGAACAAATAATCTCGGGCTGGCCGTCACCGGTTAGGTCGGCAAAGGTGGGCGATTCGTTGTCGGTCACGTCGATGGCCGTGTGTCGCACCCAATGTCCCTCCTTGCCTTTCGGATTCTCGAACCACCAGGACGCTTCGCCCGGAAACCCCAGAACCAGAATGTCGGTCCAGCCGTCGCCGTTGAAATCGTGGGTGAACGCAAAGAAATTTTTTGAGTAAGTATTGTTCGTGCCCAGCGCGCCTTCAAAGCCGGGGATGATTTCCTCCTTCCCATCGGCCAGCTTGCGCGTGAATTTCTCGGTGGCCGGCGCATACTCGTGGCGCTGTGCGAACGTTGGCGCTGCATACCAATACGGGCCGGCGACCACGTCCAGTTTGCCATCGCGGTTGAAATCGCCGACGTTCGCGCCTTCACTCCAAAACTTGTCGTCGAGTTGTTGTTTCGTGAAAGTCGGCAGGGAGCGGTCCGCCGCCGACAGCCAGGAGCTCGCGGTCAGGACCAGGGTCAAAACAAGGTGGCGTTTCATAGGCCGGTATTGTCTGGCAGTTCCCGCCCGGCGGGTCAAGGCGCGATAACGCCTCCCAGTGGTCCATCCGCCGGCCGGCAGACCAAAAGCACGGCGGCGCCGGCACTCAGAATTCATTTCAAACCTGGGCCGGTTCGGGATGCACCCAGGGCGCACGATACGGGCGGCGGAGCAGGCGATTGGCTTCCGCATCTCCCGCCACCAGTCCTTGGGCCGCATCCCACTTGAGGGTGCGGCCAAGCTGCATCGATAGGTTCGCCAGAATGCAGGAAGCGCTCGAAATGTAGCCTTCCTCGATGTCGGCTACGGGCCGGCCGCGCGTGGCCACGTTGGCCAGCAGATCCCGCATGTGGCCGCGCACCGCGGAAGCAACATGGCGTTCCAGGTCCTTCTCCGTTTTGTCCTCCGGATATTTCTCATACTCGAAGAGCGGCTCGCCCTTGAGCGTGGCTTCCGTTTTGCCGGCGGGATAGAAATCATAACCGTTGACCCCGGCCTTGAGCGTGCCTTTGTCGCCGTAGAAAATCGCCGCCCACGGATACTTGGGATCCGGGGCCTCGCCCCAGGTGCGGTGTGACCAGATCACCTGCAGGTCGCCGAAATCGAACGTGACGTTTTGGGTATCCGAAGTGTTCGCCTTGCTGGCTTTGTCCACCAGAATGCCGCCGGCCGAACTGATGGTTTGGGGCCAGCCGAGGTCCATCATCCAGCGCACCATGTCGAGCATGTGCACACACATGTCGCCCACAATGCCATTGCTGTATTCCATGAACGCCCGCCAGCCGCGGGGATGCACCCACTGATTGTACGGCCGCCGCGGCGCGGGGCCGGTCCACATTTCGTAATCGAGATTCGCCGGCGGCGCGGTGTCCGGCGGGTTGCCCGACGCGCGCATGTGGTAGTAACAGCAAATCTCCACGCGGGCGATCCGGCCCAGTTTGCCTTCTTTGATCACGCGGTCGCGGGCTTCGATCAGATGCGGCGTGCTGCGGCGCTGCGTGCCGATCTGCACCACGCGCCGGTATTTCCGCGCCGCCGCCAGCATGGCCTGGCATTCGACGACGTCCACGCCGGCGGGTTTCTGGCAATAAATATCCGCCCCGGCCTGGCAGGCCTCGATCATCGGCAGCGCGTGCCAGTGATCCGGGGTGGCGATCAGCACGAGATCGAGATCCTTCTCCTTGAGCATGGCGCGGTAGTCGCCGTAGGTCCGCGGTTTTTTCTTCGACGACTGGCGGGTGGCGACCAGTTCCGCGGCCTCGCTCAACATGGTATGGTCCACATCGCACAGCGAAACGACTTCGACGGGCGCCACCTGGATCAGGCGAAGCAGATCAACTTTGCCATACCAACCGCACCCGATCAGGCCAACCCGCTTCTTTCCGGCCACCAAATCGGCGGCGTAATGCGGGAGAGCGGTGAAAGCGAGCGCGGCAGCGGTCCGACGGAGAAATTGGCGTCGATTCATGTGCCTGTTCTAAACCGAACTCCGGGACGATACAAGTCACGGAATCATCCTCCGGGTCCAAACCGCTGGCGGCGCTTTGGCAAAAACTCCGGTAAGACCGTGCTGCCGCGCGGCCCATAACCGTCCTTGTCCAAATCCTGTCGTCGTTTTGGCAAGGAGGGGACCGCTCGGCGGCAAATTTCTTGATAGCGTATTCGTGCCCTAGCAGCCTGTCGGACTTAGCTCAAGGCAGTGGAGACATCTGTGGTGGTGGC
>CAZIJO010000080.1:0-22980 GCA_964539515.1 uncultured Bifidobacterium sp.
GCAGCTTCTGGTTCAGCTTCACGATGCTGCGTTCCATGTCCTCGCCGACTTTGAACCGCACAATGACAAGGCTCTCCCCGGGTTTGGAGGTGGAGTAGATGTATTCCACGCCGGAAATCTCCCAGAGTAATTTCTCCATCGGACGCGTGGCGCGTTCCTCGACCTCCTTGGCGCTGAACCCGGGCATGGCCACCAGCACGTCCACCATCGGGACCTTGATCTGCGGCTCTTCCTCCCGCGGCAGCATGACCACCGCAAACACGCCGAGCAGCACCGCGGCGAGGACGATGAGCGGGGTGAGCTTGGAGTCAATGAAGGCGCGGGCGACTTTGCCAGCGATCCCGAGCGACTCAACCACAGGTGTCCCGGGGGCCGCGTTCATGGCAGGACGGTCAGCGGCTGGCCATCCGCCAGGCCGGCGGCATTTTCCACGACGAGGCTTTCACCCGCCGTGACACCCGAAACCAATTCCACTTCCGTGCCGAGGCGCTTGCCGGTTTTGACAATCCGCAGCTGTGCGCGGCCATCGACCAGGACAAACACCAGCTCCAATTGCCCGCGTTGCACCACAGCCGAAGCCGGCACCCGGAGCGCCGTGGTCTCCCCCACCGGCATGGCCACGCGACCAAATTGGCCTGCGCGCAACCCGGGGGTGGACGGCAAATCGAGTTTTACCAGAAAGGTCCGGCTGTTCGGATCCGCCGCGGGCGCAATTTCGCTGACGACGCCTTCCTGGTCTTTCTCCAGTGCCGAGATGCGAACTGGCAGCCGGTCGCCCAGTTTCAGCCGACCGACGACCGCCTCGGGCACGTCGGCTTCGAGGCGCAGGGCGGTGGAGTCTTCCATCTCGAGCAAGGGCTTCCCGGGCGAGGCAAGATCGCCGACATCGGCGTGCTTGCGGGTGATGACGCCGGCGAAGGGCGCGGTGACCTTGGCATAACTCAGCATCGTCTCCGCCTCCGCGACGGCGGCGATGGCGACCCGCGCCCGGGCCTGGGCCGTGTCAAATTCCGCCGGCGAAAGGATTTTTTGTTCGAGGAGCGAGGTCAGCCGCTTGAGGTCCGCCTCGGCCTGCTGGCGCAGCGCCACCGCCTGATCATAACGGGCCTGAACTTCGCGGGCATCCACCACCGCGAGCAATTCGCCCGCCTTCACCGGCTGGCCCGGGACCACCCGCATCTGTTCAATCCGGCCGCTGATCTTGGCTTCGATCACCGAGCGCAACTTCGCCCGGACCGTGCCCACGACTTCCTCGCTGGCGATGCGTTTTTTGGCTTCGATCACCTGCACCCGGACCGACGCCGCGGGGAGGGCCGGGGTTTGCGCACGCTCGCTTTTAGGGCCGCAGCCGCCGGCGGCGACGGCCAATCCGGCGAGGAGGAAAAGGGTACGCTTCATGGGATCTCCCTGGTTTGCCCGATGGCGGTGCGGAATGCCAGGCGCTTAGTTGCCGGCGGGTTTGGTTGCACAGCAGCTGCCCGCATCCTGGCCGACGCCGCACTTCTTGAGCATGATTTCCAAGGGACAAAAATTCGTGAACGAGGATTGCAGGAGGTTGAAACCCACAAAAGCGGTGAACCAGAGCCAGTATGGACTGTGATAATGCGCGAGCACGAGGCTGAGGAGAATGAACGCGCCGGCAAACCGGCGGATGATCATGTGCATTTTCATAATTTGGGGAATGGTTAGCGGAATTGGCTGCTGATCAGTGCGCCCAGGAACGCGCCATAGATTGTGCTCAGGTATGGATTGCTGGTGAGCGGGCACGTGCCCGTCGCACAGCCGACGGTGCGATAGTAGGCGAATCCAAGTCCGCCGCCCACCAAAATTCCGATGCCAATTTTCCAGAGCATAACCATCTGCCATCACCGGGCCGCGAGTTGGAAAAAGGTTACAGCCGCATTTCTCCGTTTGGAACCACGATACGTTTGGGGTTCACGCTTTAGCCTGTTGGGCGCTGGCGGACCCCTGAAGGGTGGACCCCAAACGCCGCGCATCCGCCCAAATGAAAGTGGCCGCCGGGCAGGCACCATTTGTTTGATGGCGATCGCGGGGGCGGCGATGGAAACAGACGCTGGAAGTGGTGCAATGTAGTGGTGGCGAAATGTATTGCGGTGCGGCTGGGGATGGGCACGCTGGGGTCTGTGAGCAGCCGGCCGCATCGGTGGCGCAGGGGAAAGCCAAAGAGAGAACGTATGAGTGAACAATACCCCTTTTCTTTTCCTTTTTGTGGAGATAGAGCTAGACGCTCATGACTTTTCGATCTGATTTCCCTTTTCGGAAACTTGCCGTTGTCTTTACGGTAAGCATCGGGTTGTTCGGTTGTAGCAAGAACACGGAGGTGGCCTCTGGAACGCACTACAGCGCTCCGGAGCAGAAACAGCGAACATGGATACAAAGCATGGCGGATCTCCAGCGGGTGTTGACACCCCAAATGTCAACCAATGAAATTATAGCTCATTTGGGTAAACCTGATCGAGAAGAAATAGCAACCGAGGGCGTAGTGTGGAGATATGGCGTGAGTCCTTTCCCCGCAGGCGGGGAAATGGACGGTGCCTATGTTATCGGCGTCGTAATCGGAGTGACCAACGGGCGATTGGCAGAATGGGGATGCGCCTATCGAGGTGCACCGGTGTCAAGCAGTCACGTCCTGCGCGAGGAAACCCTGAGCCTAAGTGGAAAGGGTAATGACCCGACCTCACTGAAGTTCTACATTGTCAGCAGCGAACCAGTAGACGGCGGACGGTTCATTGACACAAAGCAGCTTCCAAAGGTGGGATACGTTGCCGCGACACCCAGTCTCTTAGTAAGCAAGCTCAGAAAAGTAACATTGGCAGAACGAAGCGCAGTTGGTGCGGTGAACTCGAACGTTTGGAGTTTCATTATTTTCCTTCTGCCTGAAGATGCGGCCGGACTCGGTTCGCTAACGGCAACAAACGTCGGAGAACAGATGCTAATCAGCATTGGAGACGAGCCTGTTGTCGCGGCAAGGATTGCGTCCCCTCTGGATACGGGAAATTTCGAAATCGAGTGTGGTAACCGGTTGCTGATGGAGACCATCAAAAACCGTCTTGAGACAATTCAGCAGCGGAGATCTGACGGAACCCAATAGAAGGCGAACGCCTCCCATTTAAAAACAGTGGCAAACCACGAGTGCCCGTTGCGCGTGAGAACTCGCGAGCCAACCATCGATCGCGTGGTGCCGCTGAAAAATGAATTGGCTCATGGAACCGGTGAGGCTTCCCAGCCGCCGCAGATGGTGTCCCCAAGCTGGAGGGTTCGCTTCGCGTGGCGGCCTCGGCTACGAACCAAATGAAAACTCGCCTACATCAAACTCAACACCCAAACGCCCTACCCACCTCGGAGTGCTGTCCCGGTCAACTCAAGAGCGGGGTTTCGCAAGCTCATAAAGGGGTCGTAAAGGAGGATCGACCCCACTACGGGGGGCTGTTTTGCTTCATCACCGCGCAGTTCGACCCGGGGTGCCTGCGCGAAAGGAAATGACCACCGCTGCCAATAAACCCAGGACGCCGCATCCCATCCAGTAACCCGCCGGCCAAAACGCCAGCAGTTTTATACCGGCCGCCGGACCGATGATCAGCGCCAGGGCCCAGCTCATGCCGTTGACCCCCATGTAACGTCCGCGCAGGTGCGGCGGCGCGAGGTCCGCCACATAGGCCGACGCCATGGGCAGGGCGAGCATTTCGCCCAGCGTAAACACCGCCATGCACAGGGCCAACGCCGGGACAGTTTGCGCGAAGTGGTTCAACGCAAAGCCGCCGCCGATGAGGGCGTAACCCACCGCCATCACCCGCCGCGCAGGAAATCGTCGCGTGAAAGTGGTCAAGGGCAGCTCACAAAACACAATCAGCGCGCCGTTCAGCGAAAGGATCACGCCATACACCGACGCCGAGAATCCCAGTTGCGTGACAAACCAGCCATACGCGGAAGCCAGTTGCATGAACACCAGCGATACCGCGAAGTTCGCCAGCAACAATTGTTGAAACTGCCGGTCGCCGCGCACCACGGTCCACACCTCGCGCCAGTTGGCGTCGCGACTGCGGGCGCCGGGTTTGATTCGGGGCAACGCCAGCAAGGCAATCAAGCCAAATAGCGCCGAGGTGAGGGCATCCCCCACGAACAGCCAGAGATATCCGTACGCGGCCAGGAACCCGGCCGTGGCCGGACCAAAGGCGAATCCGGCATTCAACGTCACGCGCAATGCGGCGAACGCCGTCAGGCGCTGGCCCGCCGGTACGAGGTCGGTGAGCAACGCGGCACTGGCGGGACGGTAGGCTTCGCCCGCCAACCCGGTGATAAAAGTCAGCCCGACGATGACCGGCAAAGCCTGCGCCTGCGCGAGCAACAGCATCGCCGCCGCCGCGCTGAACATCGAAAGCACAATCGTTTCGCGCCGGCCAAACCGGTCCGCCAGGTATCCGCCGACCATTGACGCCAGGAGGTTGCCGGCGCCGTAGGCGCTCACGGCCAGGCCCGCGGCGGTCAGCGAATATCCCCGCCCGGTGAGATAGAGCGTCAGGAAGGGCACGACGAATCCACCAAACCGGTTGATGAAGGTGCCGGCAAAGAGCACCCACGCGGCGCGCGGCAAGGCGCGCAGGCTGCCCAACAAAGTCGGTTCGCGTTGATTGAGGATGGCTGCGGTTGGTTTCACGGAAACAAAAAACCCTGCTCGCCGTCGGGCAAGCAGGGTGGAAAAACGGTTGGTGGTCTAATTCAGATTTCTTTTTTTTCCTCCTGCCCGCCGGGGGTGGAATAATGACTGGCAACCAGCCAGCGCATGTGGCGACGGCACGGTACCATCACAATCCCAGCGATGACTCGCGGGTAAAGCTTGGTTGCCAGTGCTGCACTCATGAACTGGTCCGACGATGCGCTTCGTCTGGGCGAAGATCAAGCAGGATATTGCGTTTGCAATGCATACGGGCGCAGCTTGACACCGCCCCCCGACCCGGCAGGCATTGCGGAGCGCCGATCTCCGATCCGGCGCGTTTCCGGACAGTGTTCACAGCGTGCCGGGTCGGAGACCGGCGCTCCGGGGGCGGATATTCCTCCGGCATTGAGCTTAGGTATCAGAAGTTTCCCGCCCCAGATATTTCTTTGCGGCGGTGTCAACGCGGATGATTTCGCCGGTGGCGATGAACAACGGCACCATGATTTCGAGGCCCGTCTCGAGCTTCGCCTCCTTCCAGGAAGTGGTCGCGCCGCCCCGGACGGGTGGAGCGGTGGCCACCACTTTGAGCGGGACATGGGGCGGCAGGACGATGTCGAGCAGCCGGCCCTCGAGGCGCAAGGCTTTGTATTCCTCGTTCTCCTTGAGAAACCAGCGGCGCTCACCCAGTTGTTCGTTCGTGAACTCGAACTCATCGTACGTCTCGGCATCGATGAACACCTGCCGGTCGGCTTGCGCGTAACTATAGGTTACCCGGCGGGTTTCCAGCGCCGCCACGGGCACGCGCTCGTTTTCGGCGAAGACGCGGTCGATGACCCGGCCAGTCGTGAGGTGGCGCAGGCGGGTGTGGAGTCGGTGCCGGGTCTGGGCGGTGCCGCTCGTGTGCATGTCCTCGATGACCAGGGGCGCGCCGTCCAGCAGCAGCACCATCTGGCGTTTGAACTCGGAGGGCAGAATCGTGTGCATTTGTCGTGACCGGCGGCCCGCAACGACGCCGATAATTCCATGGCGTCGAACACGCCGGCCGCCACGCGAAGCTTTAGCGCGATCCATGCGTGGCGTCAATCATTTCAGTTCTGCTACTTCAAACCGTGGTCGCTTGCCCCGCTCGGTCCTCCGGCAAGGCCCGGCGGCGCGTGGGGTTAAACCTCGCTTGGGTCACCAGTGAAAACTTCCGCCCATAGCCCACGGCCCCCGCGGGCCGGCCGGCGAGCCGGATCAACCGGGCAGGCGAGGGCAAATCAATTGCACGTCGGACTGGACGGAAGGCTCTCCAATCGGCAATGCTTTGCCCCGTTTTGAAAATCCCATGAATGCTGAAGCTCGAATCCAGGAATTGCGGCTCGAACTGCCGCCGGCCCCGAAACCGGTGGCCGTGTACAAACCGCTCGTCGTCACCGGCAACCTCGCCTACGTCTCCGGACACGGCCCGCTCCGGCCGGACAAGACGCTCATCACGGGCCGGGTGGGCGCCGATCTTGATCTCGATGCCGGCAAAGCTGCCGCGCGCCAGGTCGGGCTGGCAATTCTCGCCACGTTGCGGAGCGAACTCGGCAGCTTGAACCGGGTGAAGCGTGTCATCAAGGTGCTCGGCATGGTCAACTGCACCCCCGACTTTCCGGACCACCCGAAAGTCATCAATGGTTGCAGCGAACTTTTCGCGGAAGTTTTCGGGCCCGAGAACGGTGTCGGCTCCCGGAGCGCCGTCGGCATGGGCTCTTTGCCGGGAAACATCGCCGTCGAAATCGAAGCCACGTTCGAGCTCGCATGAGCGATTGGTTTGCCGTCCAGAACGCGGGTGAAGTCCCCTCCCCCGCGTTGCTCGTCTATCCGGACCGCATCCGCGAAAACATCCGGCGCATGGTTCGGGTCGCCGGCGGCCCGGGCCGGTTGCGGCCGCACCTCAAGACCCACAAACTGGCCGAGGTGGTGCGCCTGCAATTGGAGCAAGGCATCTCCAAGTTCAAGTGCGCCACGATCGCCGAGGCGGAAATGGCTGCGGGTGCCGGCGCCACGGATGTGCTGATCGCGTATCCCATGGTGGGGCCGAATGCGGTGCGAATGCTGGAACTGACCCGCACGTTTCCCGCCACCACGTTTTCGTGCGTGGCCGATGACATGGGTGCGGTCCAGCAGCTTGCCAAAACATTTGCCGCTGCCGGGCGCACGCTCGAGGTGTTGCTCGACGTGGATTGCGGCCAGCATCGCACGGGCGTCGAGCCGGGTCCCGCGGCCGTGGATTTGTATCGACAGATTGCCGCGTCGCCCGGTCTCCGCCCCGGCGGTTTGCACGTCTATGACGGCCATATTCACGAGCCCGAGCTGGCGAAACGGACGGAGCTTTGCACCGCGGCGTTCGCGCCGGTCACTGCGTTCCGCCAGGAATTGCTGGCCGCCGGCCTGTCCGTGCCCCGGGTGGTGGCGGGCGGGACGCCGACGTTTCCGATTCACGCAAAGAATGACGCATTCGAGTGCAGTCCGGGCACGTGTGTGTTCTGGGACTTTGGTTATGCCGACAAGTTTGCCGACCTGGATTTTCTGATCGCCGCCGTGGTGTTGACCCGCGTCGTCAGCAAGCCGGGCACGAACCGGCTCTGCCTTGATCTCGGCCACAAGGCCATCGCCGCGGAAAACCCGCCGCCCCGCGTGCGGTTCCTGAATCTGCCGGAGGCACAGGCGATTTCGCACAGTGAAGAACACCTGGTCGTCGAGAGCCCGCAGGCCGGGCGGTTTGCGGTGGGCGAATGTCTTTACGGCGTGCCGCGCCACATCTGTCCAACGGTCGCCCTCTACGCGGAAGCGACTGTGATTTGTGATGGGCGGGCGACGGCGCGATGGCGCATCGCCGCCCGCGAACGGCGGCTGACCGTCTGATCTCTCCGCCCATGAGCCACGAAGCCAGCCTGCTCCTGTTTGCCTTGGTCGCGATCATCGCGCTCGTGGTGCTCATTGCGCGCTTCAAGTTGCATCCGTTTCTCGGGCTGATGCTGGTCTCCGTTGCGATTGGGTTCAACTCCGGGATGAAGCTGCCGGCGATTGCGAAGACTTTCCAGGAAGGCGTCGGCAACACCCTTGGGTTCCTTGGCGTGGTCGTGGGCCTGGGCATGATGCTGGGCAAAATGCTGTCGGAATCCGGCGGCGCCCACGTGATCGCGCAGAATTTCATCCGCCTGCTGGGTGAGCGCCGGCTGCCCTGGGCGATGCTGGCAGTGGCGTTCGTGGTGGGCGTGCCGGTGTTGTTCAGCGTGGGCTTGGTACTACTCGTTCCCATCGTTTACGCGATCGCGCGTGAAACGAACACGCCCATCATGCGGATCGCCATTCCACTCGTGGCCGGCTTGTCGGTATCCCAGGGTTTTCTCCCGCCGCATCCCGGTCCGATGCTCGCTATTGAACAAATCGGCGCCGACGTGGGCAAAACGATTCTTTACGGAGCGCTCATTGGCATTCCCACCGCCATCGTCGCCGGCCCGATCTTCGGTTCGCTTGTGGGTTCGAAACTGAAGGTGGACCTTGGCCATCTCGGCGAACGCGCCACGAAAGATGTCCCCTCGCACAACCCGCCGGGCTTTGGGCTCACTTTGCTGACCATCCTGTTGCCGGTGCTGCTGATGCTGGTCGCGTCGCTGGCTGACTTGACGCTGCCCAAAGACGATCGCTTGCGCGAGTGGGCCAATTTTGTGGGCAGTCCGATCATTGCGATGCTGCTGGCGGTGTTGCTCTCCATCTACACCTTTGGCTATGCCCGTGGGTTCACCGGCAAACAAATCCTGAAATTCTTCGAGGATTGCATCGGGCCGGCCGCGGCGATTCTGTTGATTGTCGGCGCCGGCGGCGGCTTGAGCAAAATGCTCGATCGCGGTGGCGTCGGCGGGACGATCGCGGACATGGTGGAACACGCAAAAATTTCGCCGCTGTTGCTTGGCTGGGTGGTCGCCGCGGCGATTCGGGTGGCGGTGGGTTCGGCCACCGTGGCGATCACGATGGCGTCGGCGATCATGGCGCCGGTCGCGGCGAACACGCCCGGCCTCAATCGCGAGCTGCTGGTGCTGGCCATGGGTGCGGGCTCGCTCTTTCTCTCGCACGTCAATGACGGCGGGTTCTGGTTTGTGAAGGAAAGTTTTAATCTCACCGTGCCGCAAACGCTTCGGACCTGGACCGTGCTGGAAACCTGCATTGGCCTGGTGGCGCTTGGCCTGGTGCTGGTGCTGGCCCAATTCGTCTGACCGCAATGAATACCCGCCCCCTTATCTTTGACGCCCACCTCGATCTGGCGATGAACGCGCTGGAGTGGAATCGCGATTTGACGCGGCCGCTCGCTGAGTTGCGCGCGAGTGAAGCGGGGAAAAAGGACAAACCCGATCGCGCAAATAGCACGGTGTCGCTGCCGGAAATGCGGCGGGGCGGCGTGGGAATGTGTGTCGCCACGCTCATCGCGCGGGTCGAGCACAACGCCTACAGCCCGGTGGCTGGCTGGCGTTCCCAACCTCAGGCGTGGGCGCAGACGCAAGGGCAGCTGGCCTGGTATCGCGCGATGGATGAGGCGGGCGAGATGGTCCCGATCCGCGACGTCGCTGGATTGGAAAAACATCTGGCGTCCTGGCAGGCGGCGGACGCGCCGGAAAAAACGCCCATCGGTTACGTGCTCAGTCTCGAAGGCGCGGATTCCATTTTGTCGCTCGACCATCTGGCGCGGGCATGGGAACAGGGGTTGCGGGCCATCGGGCCGGCGCATTACGGGCCGGGCGTGTACGCCAACGGCACGGATGCCAGCGGGGGGTTCAACGCCCGGGGCCGGGAATTGGTGAAGCAGATGGACCGCCTCGGGTACATCCTCGATGCGACCCACCTGTGCGACGAATGTTTCTGGGAGGCGCTCGACCTGTTTCACGGACCCGTTTGGGCGAGCCATCAAAACTGTCGCGGGTTGGTGCCGCACATGCGGCAGTTTAGCGACGAACAAATCAAGGCGCTGATCGCCCGCGGCGCCGTGATCGGTGCGGCGCTGGATGCGTGGATGCTCGTGCCTGGCTGGGTGCGCGGTCAGACCACGCCGCAATCGGCCAATCTCCGGCTCGAACAGTATGTGGCTCACATCGATCACGTCTGCCAGCTCGCCGGTAACGCGCAACATGCGGGGATTGGCTCTGATCTGGATGGCGCCTTCGGTTGTGAACAAACGCCGGCGGATCTGAACACCATTGCCGACTTAACGAAAATCCCCGGCCTGCTCGCCGCCCGCGGCTATTCGGCAACGGATGTGGATTCCATCATGCATGGCAACTTCATTAATTTTTTGAAACGAGAATGGAAATGATTGAATCACGAATTCATGGGGTGCGGGCCTGCGAATCGCCGCCACCCAAACGGCGTTGGGCGTTGGAGACTAACGAGGGCAAGTCTTTCGCAAAGAAGGCGTCGGCACCCCGAGGCGTAGTCCGGAGGCCGTCTCTCGGCGGCCTTGTCGGACTGGTGTTGCTTGTGTTCCTGGGCCGGCCCTGCTTCCTGGCCGCCGCCGACTCTGTCCCCGTGGTTGCCGCGCAACCCATCGCACCCGAAGCGTTGGCCCCCCGTTTTGAACGCGGCCGGGACTTGTTCGTCCGCAATTGTTTCGTTTGCCACCAATTCAACGGGCAGGGAATCCCCGGCGTCTTTCCCCCGCTGGCCAAGTCGGATTTTCTCACCGGAAATCTGGAGCGCGCGATCAAAGGGGTGGTGGAAGGGCTCTCCGGGCCCATCGTGGTGCTCGGCAAGAAATACAACGGGGCCATGCCGCCGATGGTCTTGAACGATGAAGAAGTTGCCGATGTTTTCACCTATGTCTTGAACAGCTGGGGCAACCCGGGCGGGGCCATCTCCGCGGCCCAAGTGAAGGATGTCCGTTCCCGCAGCGCTTTTCCGACCTTTGAAAAACTGCAGCAGGCCAGCATTTATCCGCCCGTGCCCGTCGCCCCGGAAGGATTTACGATACGGGAAGTGGTGCGGCTGCCGCAGCGTGGCGTTCGCCTGGCCAGCGACGGCGACGGGCGCGTGCTTTACGTGCTGACCGAAAACGGCGAGGTGTTTCGCGTGGAAACCGAAACCGGCCAGACGCGCCAGTTGCTCTGGCCGAAATCCTATCTGGTGGTTCGCGGCAAGGAAGTCGGCGGTTTGACTTTTACCACGGTGGGCATGGCGATGGACAAACAGAAGCGGCTCTACATTCTCGGCAACCAGCAGGACATCTCCCAACCGCCCGTGCAGAACCACGTAACGATTTATCGCACGACGGCGTTCGCCGAAAATGGCGATCCGGTGGATCCCAAACCATGGTTCTGGACGAATTATCCCGGCAGCCCGGCATACCTCCACGCCGCCGAACATCTCGCCTTTGGGCCCGACGGATTCCTCTACGTGGGCAACGGCGCGCGCACCGATGCCGGTCAGACCGGCACAGACTCGACTTGGTATGGTGGCGGCGAGACTCCCATCACGGCCTGCATCTGGCGGCTCGATCCGCAGGTGGAAAATCCGCCGCTCAAGGTTTTCGCGCACGGCATCCGCAATGCCTATGGGTTCTGCTGGAATGACAAGGGCGAAATGTTCGCCACGGAAAACGGGCCCGACGCCGATCCCGAGGAAGAACTCAACTTGATCGAATCCGGCAAGCATTACGGCTTCCCCTACACCTTCGCCAACTGGAAGAAGAAGGCCTATGCCCATACGCCGGACCCGCCGGCAGGCTTGGAATTCACCCCGCCCATTCCCAACGTCGGCCCTGATGGCGGCTTCAACGGCCAACCGATATACACCTTCGATCCCCACTCGTGTCCCGGCGGAATTGCGTACCTGGGGGATGATTTTCCGGAAGGTTATCGAAACAGTCTTCTCCTGACGCGATTTGGAAATTTCATCAGTTCGGTCAAGGAGACCAGCGGGTACGACGTCCTCCAGGCCCGGCTTCGCCGCAACGCGGAGGGCAAATACGAGGCGGAGGTTCACACGGTGCTCGCGCCCCTTGGACGGCCGATCGATGTTCACGTGAGCGGCAAAGGCCGGGTTTACATCCTCGAATACTCGCGGGCAACCGATCGAAAGGGTTCCTACGCCCTGCCGGGCCGGATTCTGGAACTGGCCGTCAAACCGAACTGACCGGTTGTTATTGGCGGATGGTCGTGTGCTCGGACAGGTAACGCATGTCCCGGTTCCCCGGCGACGCCTGGACCGAGGACGACATGAAAATGCCGGTGACCGGCGTTTTGGTGCGCGCGTCCAGCCATTTGTGGATTTCGGCATGGCCATCGGCAAAGCTCAAGCCGCCCGCGCCATTGTGGTTGCTGGCCGGCACATCAATCATGTAGATCGCCGAGTCCGGCGCGCCGTCGTTCATCGCGACCGCGAAGTCGCCGTAGTTGAGGCTGTCCGGATGCTCGTCAATGAACAGGTAGGCTTTGGCCGCCCCCATTTTGTCGAGGTCCGTGAGCTTGCGGAAGACCTGGTATTTGGCCTTGGTGATGAAGCTCGACCAGTCGTCGCGGGAATTCATTGCCTGACTCAACGAGAGGCTGCGCACGCGGGGAAGTCTCGCGCCTTTGACAACCACGGTGCTCCGATCCGAGGGGCATTTGTAAATTCCGGCGGTTTTGGCCGTGTACGGAGCCAGTTTTGCGTACTGCGGGTCCGTGAGGAAGACGGTGTTGGTGTTGTCGGTATTGGCGCCGTTGTAATCGATGAAGCCGCGAACCCAACCCGAGCCGGTGGCGGACAGTTCGTTCCAGACCAGATTTCCGTTGTGGTCATCGGCGTACAGAATCCAGCCGAGGGCCAGTTGTTTCATGTTGCTCATGCACTGGATGCCTTTCGCCTTCTCCTTGGCCTTGGCCAGCGCCGGCAGCAGCATGGCGGCGAGAATGGCGATGATGGCGATGACGACCAATAGTTCGATCAAGGTGAAGCCAGCGGCTGGCAATCGCACGCTGCGAAGCGGTTCTGCATTTGGGCGGCGGACGAGGTTCATGGTTGCGCCTTCGCGTTGCCCGCGAAGCCTGAAGTCCGTGTGTTCATCATTGCTTCAGTCATGGCTTACGTTTATTTGTTGGATGCGGTATCCTAACCGCGAATGGGGAAAAGGGAATACCTTTTTGTCGCGTCACGCCAGCTCAGCCAGGGTCGATCAGCGGTGGGCAGCCTGCGGGCGGACACAAAACTACGCTGCGGATTCATTTTGAAGAATCGGCGGTGGTAAATCTTTGAATGGGGGGCTGGTCGCGCTGCGACCAGTCAATCCGTCCAGCGCGAGGATGGCTACTCGGCACCCAAGAGTTAACCTGCTGAAGGATAATCACCACTCCGCCTCGTTACCTCGGCGGCTACGGCTGGAACGAAGATTCAACGGCTTCGCTGTTGCTTTTGGCTGAGAGTCATCGGGCCTACCCAGCGGGTGTTGTATTTGGTCATCCAAGCTTCGCCCAACTCAGTCGGTCGAACCTGTCGTCCGTAGGCTTGATCGTCCATGCCGCGGAACGGCATTGGCTCGACCCGCCATCCCTGGCCGACGTGGAAATCCGCGTCCTTGTCCCAGCCGACGACATACAGGAAGAAATGACGCTCGAAACCGGCCGGTTTGGGCGGGAGTCGGTCGGCCTGGAAGGACAATGTGAGTTCATCGCCGCCATTCAGGAGCACCAGCGCGTCGTCGGAGTCGCGAACCAATTCATCCACGGCACCGTACCGCGTACACCAACCGGCGGGAGTGCGTCGCCACGGCGGCGCGAATTCAACCTGGTCATATTCCGGCGTGAGCGGGAGATAGTTGGGCAGGAGCGCGTGCTTGCTGAACCCGCGCCAATGCAAATCGGTATGATCGGGTGGCAGTGTCGTTTGCCGGTTCTGATTGGTGCTGGTCTTTTCGCACAGCGACGCCGAGTCCCAATGAATCTCGAAGGCGGTGGTCAATCGCAGCCGGCGGGTGCCGGCTGGCAGTTTTTTCTCCAAGTCCACGAGAATGGTTTTGGTTTTGCCCGCCGGCGCGCCGACCTCGACCGGTACGGGCTTCCAAGCGCCATCCGGCATTTCCGCTTCGAGCGTTGGAAAAGGGAACGGCAGGTTCGCGTCCAACGAGCCCGCGATGTTGGCCATGCCGCCGCCAAACCGCAGCCAGCCATTCAAGACCAGCACCAGCGGTCGGTCGGCCGGCAGTTCGCCGAAATCCATGATGACGGAAAACGGTTCGGCCAGGCCACGCAACTGCGGTTCGCGCAATTGGACCGGCGAAACCATCTGGCGATCGGTTTGCGCCAGAGCTTTCGTGACGTCCATTCCGTCGCTGCGCGTTGCCTGTTTGAGCGAGGCCAGCGGGCGCAGCGTCCAGAGTTCATGCGGCGGGAAGGGTTTTCCTGCGCGCAGTTTGCTGGTGGGTTCGACCCAGGTCCCGGCTGGATGATCCACCACCACCAATCGGGCGTTGTCCAGATAAAGCACCTCCCGCAACTCCTCGGTGATGCGCAATTCCAGCCGGCCGTCCCTGGCCGGAAACTGCTGTTCGTTGCCGAGCGCCAGATATTCTTCCGGGTCCGCTTCGATGTACCGGGTTTTGGAAACCGGCAGCCCCAGTGGCGAAGCGCCAAGGATGTCCGTCACGAATTTGAAGTGTTGACCGTCCCAGGCGAAGAGATACGGGCAGGAACCGGTTGGCATGGTCAGTTCCACCAGGTCCACGGACTGCGTCGTAACCGCCACTTCCGTCAGCGTCGTGGCCAGGTCGAACCACCGGACCTTGAGCAGATCAATCTGGTCATGTTTGCCGACACCGATTTCAAACGGGAGCCGGGTGAGGGTGCGGAGGGTGCGCCAGTTGCCGGCGACCAGTTCCACGCGGACGCCCAGCCCCGAGGCGTTGGAACGATTTCCCACCAGGTGCAGCTTCAGTTGGCGGTTCGCATTGCCACCGTCATTTCGCCAGAATTGCAGGCCGCCCGGCGCGCTCGTTACCAGATCCGTGTCGCCGTCCTGGTCAAAATCCGCCGCCACCAGGGAGTCCACGGCGCCGAGTTTGTCCAGCCCGATGGCGGCGGTGACGTCCTGGAATCCACGCTTCCCGGCATTGCGCCAGCCGCGCACTCCATTGCCGCTCGCGATCACATCGAGCCAGCCATCGTTGTCGAAATCCAGGAGCAGGACGATTTTGACCTGAAGACCTGGCAAAGCGAGCGTCACCTGATCCTTCATGCCGCCGAAAACAATCTGGAGCCCCTGGTCATCGGCCAACGCAATGTCCGCGCGCAGATCGTTGTTCAAGTCGCCCAATGCGATCGCTTTTCCCGCCGGCAGATTGGCCGTCAAGTTGGTTTGGACAAATTGACCCGCGCGTTGTTTGGCAAAAAAGAGCGGCGGCTGGGCGGCGCGCGTGACAAACGTCCCGGCCATGTCCTCGTTGTTCCAATCCTCAACCGCCACTTGCTCGACCCCCGGAAGCGAGGCGGGCAAACCGGAATTCGTGTTGTTCTGGAAATAGAAGCTGCCCAGATTGCGGTAGGTGCTCAGCCCCTGTCCTCCGGGAAGGACGGCCAGCAAGTCGAGCTTGCCGGTGAAATCCAGATCCGCCAGCAGGCCGTCCTGACCCCGGAGATTCTTGAGCCCCGCGGCGCCGGTGACCTCGCGCAACTGGCCATTGGTCGCGAAGCGAAAGACATGCGATGCCTGCTCCCCCAGCACCACCACGTCTTCGAATCGATCATTGTTCAAATCCCCGACGAGGCAGCGCCGGTACGCCCCGTCATTCGTTCCGGGAAACAGGTCGCCCATTGGCGCAAATTGGCCGTTGGTATTATTCAACAGCCGGAAGCCCGTCCCTTCCATCACGAAGAGACTGTTCCGGCCGTCGTGGTTGTAATCCAGGACGCCGACTGGTCCATGGTAAGCCGCGGCCTTCGGCCCGAAGACGGCGGCGGTGGCCTCGGCAAAGCGAACGGGAATTCCGGTCGGATCCGGTTGGGCGAGACTGAAGGCGATGCGGGGCTGGGTGTACTGGCAGCGTTCAAAGGTGGCCGGCCCACTGGCGGCGCTCGGATGCTTGGCCTGGATCTCCTGGTGCTTGGCCAGTGCCTGGGCGGCCTCGGCAGCCCGATTCACCCGCTGATAAAGCCGGCTGAGTTGATAATGTCCGGAGGGATGCTCAGGCTGGAACTGAACCAGTGTTTCGAATTCGCGGATGGCATCCTCGAAGTTCCCCAATCGTTCCTGAGCCACACCTAGTTGGAAATTCAGCGCGTCCACGGCGGGCTCGATTTTCTGTGACTGTTGAAAGGCCTGAACCGCGGGCCCGGCCTCGTTCAGCCGCAGATGGGCGCAACCCATCAGGTAATAGGCGGCCGGGTTGTTGTGGTCGAGCGCCAGCGCGATTTGGCACTGTTCGATGACGGCCCGGTTGTTGTCGGCCAGCAGGTAGGCGTTGGCCAGGTTCAAGTGCGCATCGATGCTTTCCGGGGCGAGGGCGACCGATTGGGAGTAGGCGGCAATGGCGTTCGTGGCATCGCCTTTTTCGAGATAGCCCTGGCCGAGCGTCATGGAGCGTTCAAAGCCGCCCGTCTCGCGCCGGCAACCGAGCTGGAACACCACCAGGGATGCCGCGAGGCAAAGGGAAATCCACAACCGGAGTTTTTTCATCGAGCCAGAGTCTGGCGACGGGGCTGGGCACCGGCAATAAAAACTGCCTCGGGCGGGTCAGCTCCGACACGATCCGCCGTTGCGGTAGCGTGAAAAGCCGGCAGGCGATTCGATTTTCCCCAACAGCGTATCGGCCATCAGCGAAGGGTTGCGCCGAACGAACTGCCTTGGGTATGCAGTCTGTAATAGAAACAAACCCGAAAAGGTTATGTCAAAGGACGCGGCGAGAAATGATGCGACCTTGTTGGGTTTGGACAACAATTTTGGACTGGTGGCCCAGCTTAAGGCCACATCCAAGTCCGGGATGGCGACTGAGTCAAAATGCCGGCAATCCTCCCCTGCGAGGGTGTAATAAATCCATCAGGGTGATGGAACCCGGTCGGCCCTTCCCGGTAGCGACACGATCCTGGGACTTGGGTTACACATGACTTCGCGCATCTGTTCAAACTACAAATCTCTATAACAATAATTGAGTATTAATAGAGACCTCGCAAATAGGCATATAATCAACTCGAAATCTACATAACATCTATTGACATACTAGTTGTTATACGATTTACTGCCGCCGTCACCGATAGAAAGGTGCGCAAATGCAAGCCCCAGGCACGTGGGTGGCAGCGGAAAAAACAAGCGGAGTCCGGGCACAAGCCGGGGCTAAACCGCCAGATAAAGCAAAAAGAAGAAAGTAACAAAAGTCATGAATGTAGACGCAGTTTTGTCAAAGCGAAGTCGAGGGTCGCGAGACCGGGCGAATGGCTTACGTGGGAGGAGCTTTTTCGCATTCACATTGATCGAACTCCTGGTGGTCATCGCCATCATCGCCATTCTGGCGGGGATGCTCTTACCCGCGCTGGCTAGAGCGAAGGATTCGGCGAAGCGAACGAGTTGCCTGAGCAACGTCCGGCAGATTGGTCTCGGTTATTTGCTGTTCCTGCAGGAAAACGACGACCGATTTCCGGCTTCCGTCACGGAGCGAACCGCCCCGTCCGGAACGGCCGACACCCCCGAGGCACGGGCGGCCTACTCGTACCGGCAAATCCTGCTGCCGTTCCTCGGCAGTTCAACCAACGTCTTCAAATGCCCCAACGCGCCGGCTTGGGCGGAGCCGCAGGCGGGGGCCTGGTTTACCACGGATTATGGCAACAACCACAACGAGGCCAACCTGCCCGGCGCGGCCCAACGCACTTGGTATCAATCGAACCCCGATTTCGGTTTTAATGAAACCGTGACCGCCAGCTCGTTGCGGCGGGCGGCAGACTTCATTGTCCTTGGGGATGCCGGCCGCGCCAACGGCACGCCGTCGCGCGGCGGCATGTATCCGCAGCCGTGGGCCTTTGACGACAGTGGATCCGCAAATCAACAGGCGCGGATGTTGGGACGGCACAAGAAGGGCACCGCCAATATAGTGTATGCGGATGGACACGCGAAAAGCGCGTTGACCAATCTGACCTGGCGCACGTACGAAGACAACGATTGGCGTCGTCATTAACTCGCGGAGCGCAGCGGGATTGCAGTGTGTCGAAGGCTTGGGGCGCGAAGCCCGGAACAGCATGGTTGCGCGGCTGAATGACGTGGACGTTCAACCGCGAATGCTTTTGGCGCGCTGACAATTCCTCAGTGCCGGATTCGCGCACGGTATTAGCAGCGGGGTAGGCACCGGAAGGAGATCAGGGTGTTGACGCCACCTTGCATTGGTTGTGCGTGCGACCGGGCATCGCCCCGCCATATCGAGCTCAACCCGAGCGGAGTGACCGGGTTGGTGTCGCGGATGTGCCGGCCATCACCTACCGCTGGTTAGTGCATTTCGGCAATCTGGGTCGTCGCATCCACCTGGGGCTTTTCCACCTTTTGCCGCGCGCCGCCCGGCCAGATGATTTCGACCTCATCCGGGTTGGTGGCCGTACCCAGACCAATCGTCACCGGAAGCTCGGATTGGGATAGATAACCACGCGTTGGCATAACGTCGCGCGACATGGTCTGTCCGCCCATCTTTACGTTCACCCGGGCGCCGATGGCGTCGCGGTTGGACTTGTTGCCGGTCAACTTCAAGCGCAGCCAGTGATGGCCGAGGCTCTGATCGTTGCGTAGCAGCAAAGGCGCGCCGCCCACCTGGGTTAACAACACATCCGCGTCGCCATCGCCGTCAATGTCCGCAAAGGCGCAGCCGCGCCCCACGATGGGCTTGAAGAGATCGGGCCCGCATTTTTCGGCGGACACCGGCGTGAAGCAACCGGCCCGGGCGGCGCCGGCGTTCCAGAAAAGCTGGGCGGGTTGGGCGTATTGCTGGCTCTTTTGAATTTTGCTGATCTCCTCCTCCAGATGGCCGTTGACGGAGAGGAGGTCCAGGCGGCTGTCGAGGTCGTAATCGAAAAAGAACAAGCCGAACTTCAGCCATTGCCGGCTCGCCGGGCCGACGCCTTCGGTGATGGCTTCATCGGTGAACACCAGCGGGTCCTTCTGCGAAACGTAGAGGGCGGTCATTTCGTTGGCGAAGTTGCCAATGGCAATGCCGAGCGTTTGATCGTTGCGATACCGGGCGGTGTCAATGCCCATCGCACCGCGCGTGTTGCCATAGCTGTCAAACGCGATGCCGCTCGCCGCGCCAATTTCCTTGAACGTGCCGTTTCGCTGGTTGTGAAAGACGAAGTTCTGGACGGTGTCGTTGGCGATCACGAGATCGATCCAGCCGTCGCCGTCCAGATCCACGGGCGCGACGCCGAGCGATTTGGCGACGGGCACACCGGTGGCCGGGTTCTTGATCTGAATGCCCGCCGCAGCCGAGACGTTGGTAAAACGGCCGTTGCCTTCGTTGTGGTAGAGCGACGGGAAGGTGCCCTCAAAATTCATCGGCTGACCATAGGCGCGGCCAATGCCGACCAGCTTGTAACCGACTTCAAAATCAATCTCGCGTGACCAGCGGACGTAGTGGCCGACGAACAAGTCGAGCTTGCCGTCGTTGTCATAATCAATCCACGACGCACAAGTGCTCCAATCATTGGGTGTGCCGGCCACGCCAGCGGCGGCGGTCGTTTCCTTGAACTTCCCGTTCCCTTCGTTATGAAACAGACGATTCCCGCCCACGCCGGTGATGAAAACGTCCGACCAACCGTCATTGTCGTAGTCACCAACTGCCGCACCCATGCCATAGAAACTTACGTCCAGCCCGGAACCGGCGGTCGCATCCGCGAAATGGCCTTTGCCGTCGTTGCGGTACAAAACCATGGTGGGCTTCGGGTCGGTGGTTTTCCAAGGCCAGGTCGTGGAATTGACGAACAGCAAATCGGGGTCGCCGTCGTTGTCGAAATCGAGAAAGGCGCAGCCGCCGCCCATCGTTTCCGGCAGCAGCTTGTCGCCGTAGGCCCCGTTCTGATGAACGAACGTGATGCCGGCCGCGGCGGTGACATCCGTAAAGCGAGCGGTGGGAGTCTCCGCCGGCGCGCTTTCGGGGGCTGCCGGCGCTGTGAGTTTAGTCTGCTGCACCGGTGCGGGTGCGGGGTTCCGCTTCCAAACAAAGATGCCGCCGGCGATGAGCAGGGTAATGACGACAAAGGCGATCGCCGACCCGCGAAAGGCGCGGCCGATGATCGCGTCGTCAAGATGGGCAACTTCCTCCGTGTCTTCCGGCGGCGGCGTTTTTTTGTCGTTTGGGTTGGTGCTCATGAGAAGCTGCGTGATGCGTGGTGCGGGATGCGTGGCGAATTTCGTTGCGAGCGTGGCGTTTCAGCGGGCGGCCGTTTGCTTTGCCGCATGGGCGGGCGGCGACCCAGCACTCGACAAGCCGAAGGCGCCCGGGCGCTGGAGCGGATAGATGACGATCGCCTGCGCCGCGTGATCGGCCGCGGCGTTCTGCCGGCGATGAATGGCGATGGCGCGGTCGCGAGCGTTGTCGTCCGGTCGGAAACGTTCGTGCAGCCGGCGATGTTCCTCGGCCAGCTTCGCGTCCCCCAGTTGCGCGTAAATCAGCGCCAGGTTGTAATGCGCTGTCACGTTCTCCGAATCGAGCGCGAGCGTCTTTTTGAATTGTTCCGCGGCTTGGTGAAGGAATTCCAGCTGTTGCGCCCGGTTGGCGTCGCCCCGCTCGCGTTTCGCCCGTTCGAACAGCGTCTGGCCCAGCTCATTGATCACCTCGTAATCCTTGCTGAAGTCGAAGCCGCGTTGGTCGAGTTCGGGATAACGATCGTCCAGGATGCTGCGAAATTCGGTGATCGCCTTGTCGAGGTAGCCATTCTGTTTGTTCACCAGACCGTTCAGCCAGGCGATCGTCCAGCGTGGCGCCGGGGGATCGAATTTCGCGGCGCGTTGCAGGGCGGCCACGGCGTCGTCGAGGCGGCCTTCCTTGAAATAAACCCGGGCCAGATTCAACGGGCCATCGGCGCGGCCCAATTTTTCCACCATCTCAAATGCCTGGGCCGCCTGGATCAACTCGCCCTTCTCGCTGCCCTTGTCGCCTTCCAGCAGCAGGCCGATGCCGTAGTCATTCCAGCGTTGCCAAACCGGGATGTTGGAGGTCTGCCCGGCAAGGGCGGCCATTTGCGCTGCCGTCGCATTGGCGCCTTCGACCGGGAAAGTGATGGAGTCAGACGCGATGACCGTGATCGGCAGATCGTTGGTCACCTGGAACGGCGCGCCGGCGGAATAATTCTTCCCCAGCACATAGTTCATGTAGATCGCATCGAACTTCCGGTAATTGAGCTTCACCTCGACGGTGATCGGCTCGGTTTGATCGGCGGGAACGGTAAAGACATAATGGGCGGCCTGGCCGGCGCCGGGCGGGATCTGATGATTGTAGAGCGGGGTGAAAATATCCTGGGGATTGCGGCGGTCGATGCGGTTGCCGTCCTTGTCGAGCATATAGACGTTGACGAAGTGCGACCAGGGATCGACTTCGTTGTAGGCGCCGAGCCCGCCGCTGCGGCCGAGGGTCCGGCCGCCGCTGCGGACCTGGGCGTCCACCCAGACTTCGTTGGAATCCACCGTGCCTTGCGTGAACGGGTGGCCGAGCTTGAGCGTGCGCAATACGGTTTCCAGGAGATAAGTTTTGCCGGGTTTGAGCGCGGGAACTTGCGGGCGCAACGGCGCAATGAGCGGGCTGTCCACCGTGCCGCCTTCCTTCACGCCAAAGATGTCCACCCGCACCGTGCCCTTGAGGAAGGCCTGATGCGCTTTGACGATGTCCGGCTGGCCGCGGAGGTGGGCGACGCCGGTGTTGGCGGCCGGGAAGAGATGATCGTGGATGCTTAGGGTGTTGTTCGTGGGATTAAAGTACTGCGCGCCAAAATCCGCCGAGGCCTGGAGCGGCATGTGGCAACCGGCACAGTTGGTCTGGGCCTTTTCGGGATAATAGAAGCTGCGGGCGCTGTGGCCGGAAACGCCGCTCAGCAGGTAGGTGTCGTAGTGGTTCTGGCCGCGCAGAAACTCCTTGTACTTGTTCAGCTCCAGCGGCAGGCTGACCTTGTGGCAGGTGGAACAAAACTCAGCGGTTTTGTGCAGCGGCTTGAGGAAGGTCTTCTTGTGGAAATCCGGCTTGGCCTTCACGAGCTGCTGATTGATGAACTGCAGCACCGCGTTGGTGCTATAGGCAAAGGGATAATGGATCGGCTCGTCGATGGTATAATCGGCGTTGCCCCGGGTGCTGTTCACGTGATTGATGGCGTGGCAGGCGGTGCAGGTGATGCCGGCCTTCGCAGTGGGATGCTTGTCGACATCAAAATTGGGGTCATCAAACGCGCCGCTGAAGAATGGCACTACATCGTGGCAGCCGGCGCACCAGCGCGAGGCCTTCACGTTGCCGTCGCGGGCGAGCGCGACTTTGCGCGTCTCCAGCACGCTGAACATGTACGGCTGGTTGTTGAAGGAACTGAAATGGTGTGCGCTATGGAACCAACCCTTGTAGGAATCGGCATGGCACTTCAGGCAGTAGTCATCCATCATCAGCGTTTCGGCGGGAATAAAATTGCCGGAGACGGTGCGCGCCAGGGACGGCTCAAAATATTTTTTGCCTTCGGCCGAACCGATTTGATTTTTTGCGGGATGCTTGGAGTGGAACAAAAGGGTGGCCACGGTCAGGACGCCGATCACGGCCGTCCAGCGCAACCCCACCTGCCATTGGATGCGCGGGCCGGCCAGCCGGTGCAGGACGTAAAGCCAGACCGCCAGCACCGGCGTGATCACGTGCGCCCAGTATAGCGGCGAGCGCAGCCGGGGATCCTTGATGACGAAAAAATCGAAGCGCATCAAGGCGACGCCGGTGAACAACAGGATCAGGCTGATCGCGAACAGCAGGTAACCAACCCGGACCGCGCGGCGGTTGGGCCGGTCATGCGCATTTTTGATGTGCAGCGCACCGAAAAGGACGAAGGGCGTGACCAGCAGCAGCCCGAGGACGAGGTGGGCCAGGAACATGAACTGGTAAAAGTAATTTTCGTACGACGCCTTGGTGAACCATTGCAAAAACGTGATGGCCGCCAGATAAACGGAATTGGCCGCGAGGATGGCCACCAGCCCGAAAATGAAATAAAGCAGGAGGCGCAGGCGCGGCCCGACTGATCGCACGTATTTTTTTCGCGGGGAAGTTTCGCCGCCCGGATTGTTGTTGCCAGCCATGGTGCAGGTTTTTGGTGAAATAATTCTGATTCACTTTGCCG
>CAZIJO010000081.1:0-14487 GCA_964539515.1 uncultured Bifidobacterium sp.
GGGTTTGTGCCCCGACCATGGCCAGGCGGAATGGTACCCGCCGGGCGGTTTTCACAAAGGCGCGATGCAATGGCTGCATCCGGTCGCGGCGATCGTGCCAGGCCGAGGCTTGCAGTTCCTGCACCGCCTGCCGGACTTCAAACGCGGTCGCGTGCGCCGGCATTGGCGTCCCGAAGCTGACCGTGACGGGATGCGGAATGCGATGCGGCAATTTCCAGAAGAACCGGTGCTTTTCAAAGCTGAAAAGGCTGCCCCACACCCCGTCGAGCGCGATGGGCACGATGGGCGCGTCCACCTCCTTCATGATCCGCTCCAGCCCGCGCCGGAACGGGAGCAACTGGCCGATGCGCGTGATCTGGCCCTCCGCAAAAATGCAAACGACATGACCTTCCTTGATGGCGTCGCTGGCGGTTTGCAGCGACTTGAGGAGATCGCGGGGCCGTTGTTCGGAGGAAATGGGAATGACACCCAAGGCGCGGGCGAATGGCCTTACGTAGGGCAATTCGTAAATGCCCTTGAGCATCATGAAGCGGACATGCCGGTCGGTCGCCGCGATGAGCAGGAGCGCGTCCACGAACGAAACGTGATTGCACACGAACAGCGCACCGCCCTTGGCGGGGATGTTGTCGCGGCCATTCACCCGCACACGGTAAAGTGTGTGCGTGGCGATCCAGAGCAGGAAACGAAGAAAGGCGCTGGGCAACAACCAGAGGCCGTAAATGGTCCCGCCCAGAGTGAGCAGGGTGGTCACCAGAAAAACCTGGCGTCCGCTGAGGTGCAGCGCGCCGCCCAGCAAATAGAAAACGCCGGCCGCGATAAAAATGCCCACGAACGACAGCAAGTTGCTCGCGGCGATCACCGCCCCTTTCTCCTTGGCGTCGGGGCGGTGTTGAATGAGGGCCGCGATGGGCACGATGAAAAACCCGGCGAAGAAGCCATACAATCCCAACCCCACGACGACCTCGGTGAGCGAGCGTCCTCCCTGGGCCAGGAACGCCCCAAACGCAGTCATGCCCAGCGAGCCGAGCGGGATCAAACCGTATTCGATCTTGTTGCCGGAAAGATGGCCGGCCGCAAAACTGCCCACCCCGATCCCGAGCGCGATCGCCGGCATCAGATACGAAGTGATCTGCCCTTCGCTCAGCGACAACAGGTCTTTGCCGTAGGCGTAAATCGTGTATTGCTGGATGAGGGCGCCGAGAAAGAAAAAATAGGTGTTCCCGAAGACCGCCAGCGCCAGCACCCGGTCGCGGCGGATCGTGCGCAGTTGGCCCCACAAGTCGGCGAGGAAGTTGATGCGCCATTGATTCGCCGGGTTCGCCGCCGGCACGCGGTCAATGCCGAAACTGGTGATCAAGCCGGACACCGCCAGGCCCACCAGGATAACGCCCGCCCACATCTGCGACCCGGTGAAGAATTCGAACAACCAGCCGCCGCCCATGGTCCCCAACACGATGGCAAGAAAAGTTCCGAGTTCGAGCAGGCCGTTGCCCCAGGACAGCCGTTTCTCCGGCAACAACTCCGGCAGCAAACCATACTTGGACGGGCCGAAAAAGGCGCTGTGCGTGCCCATCAGGAAGACCCCCGCCAACAACACGGGTGCTTGTTGCCAGGCCAGGCCGGCCGTGGCCAGCAGCATGATCGCTACTTCAAAGACTTTAACGCCAATGGTGATCGTGCGTTTGCTGAAGCGGTCGGCGAGAAAGCCACCCGCCATGGAGAACAGGATGAACGGCAAGGCGAACAGTGCGCCCACGAGCGCCATGCGCAGCTCCCGGGAATCGCCGGCGAAGTGCGGCAGCGGCATCCCGATGATGAGGAACATGGCCAGCGTGCGATAGACATTGTCGCTGAATGCACCCTGGAATTGCGTGAAGAAGAGGAACCAGAAGCCGCGCCGTTGCCCCGCGAGGGAGGAAGAACCGGGTCCGATCGCGGATTTGCTCTCGATGTTGTTCACGGTGGCCAAGCTATCCGAAGCGGCACGAGAGGAGGAATCGAAAAAATTTCGAGCCGCATTGAACGCGTTGATTGCCCGTGGTGAATCGCCCCTCACCCGGCCCGGCTCGATCCCAGCCTAATGTTTGAACAAGCCCGGCAGAAAAGTGGTCAGCCGCGGCAGATACGTGACCAGCAACACCCCGACAAATTGCACCAGCAACATGGGAATCACGGCGCGCATCACCTCGAGGATGGGTTTGTTGAAACGATAGGACGCGAGCAACAGATTCAGCCCGACCGGTGGCGCGAGGTAACCCAGCTCCATGTTCACCAGAAAAATGATGCCCAGATGCACCGGGTCAATTCCGAAGGCCAGCCCGACGGGCACGAGCAGGGGCACCACTACGACGATGGCCGCGTAGATTTCGATCAGTCCGCCGACGAGGATCAGCACGACGTTCAACGCGAGCAGGAACAACCAGCGGGAGTGGATCATCGCCGTGGACCAGTCCACCAGTTTCTCCGGCGCGTGCTCGGTGATGAGGAAGTTGGTAAAGCCCATCGCCGTGCCCAGGATCAGCAGGATGCCGCCGACCAGCAGGCCGCATTCGGTCATCACGCGGGGCACATCGGTGCGGATCTTGAGATCGCGATGCACCACGGTTTGGGTGAACAAGGCGTAAAGGGCGGTGACCGCCGCGGCTTCGCTCGGCAATGCAAACCGGCTGAAGAAGGTGCCGAACGCCACCACTGGCAGCAGCAATTCCCATTTGGCGGCCCAGATCGCCGCCCGGGCTGCCTGAAAATCAAAGCGCGGCCGTTCGCTTGCGTCGGGGCCGCCCACCCGGACGCCCCACGCGATGACCAACGCCACCATCACCACCCCGGGGATAATGCCGCCCAAAAACATGTCCCGCACCGGCACCTGCGCGACCAAGGCATAGAGGATCAGCGGCAGACAGGGCGGGAACAGGATTCCCAGCGATCCCGCCCCCGTGAGCAAGCCCAATGCGTTGCGCTCGGAGAATTTCGCGGTAATCAGAACTGGCATCAACATGCCTCCCAGCGCGAGGATGGTCACGCCCGAGCCGCCGGTGAAAGTGGTGAAAAACGCGCAAACCAACGCCGTCACCACGGCTGGCCCGCCGCGGATGTGCCCAAACCAGGCCGTGAATACCCGGACCAGCCGCTGCGACGCACCGCTCTCCGCCAGAAAATAACCGGCCAGGGTGAACAGCGGCACCATGGCCAGAATGGGATTCGTTACCTGGTCGTAGTGGTCCAGCGAAATGGACGCCAGCGGCGCCCCGCGGGCCCAAAACAAAATCGCCGCCGTGCCGCCGAGCGTGACGAAGATCGGCGCCCCGAGCACCGTGGCGATGATCAACATCACCAGCGCCGGAATCAGGAGCTGGCCCGGGGCGAATGGCGGATGCAACACAACCCCACCGGCCACCACCGTGAGCCCAATGGCCAGGGCCCGGCCGCGCCACGTCGTCGCCGAGTGCCACAGCAGCCGCCAGGCGATCAGGCCGAAACCCACCGGCATGGCGGCCTGGACCCACCAGGTGGGAATCCGGTACGCGAGCCGGCCGCCCACTTCCCGTTCGCCCAGCACGAATTGGGAGGCCGCCAGGGCCAGGCAGGCGGTGACGAGCGCGGCGAAGACGCCGCTGAGGATCGCCGCGGTTCGTTTTTTCCAGCCGGTCAGGAATTGGGGGAGGCTGGAGAGGGCGAGCAGCCGGTTCTCGCGCGCAGCGATGACCCCGCCCAGCATGCCTGCCACCAGGGTGAGATGGCGGAGAAATTCATCTGCTCCGCGCACGCCACAGGGCAGGCCAAGCCGGCGGAGCACCTCCAACACCGGTAACCCCACCATGAGCGCCAGCACCAGCACCAGCAGCCAGTTTTCGCAACCATGCAGGGCCGCCAGCCAGCGGGGCTTGGGCACGGCGCCGGCCGCGTTCTGCGCCTGGGGTTCGCCGGTCATTTGGCAGCCGCTTTTCCGGACCGGAATTCCGCCAGTGCCGTCTGAACTTCATCGAACAAATCGGCCGGCACGACGGTCCCGCGCAGCTTGGGATAGACCTTGGCGATTTCCGTCTGCCATTCCTGGAGCCCGGCCGGCGACGGGGTGTGAACTTGCAGATGGTGTTTTGCGCGCATGGTGGCCAGGGCGGCCGTGTCTTCGTTGCGGCTGTTGCGACGGATTTCCACGCCATTCGCCTCGCCACTCTTGCGCAGGGCGGCCTGCGTTTCCGGCGGCAGCTTGTCCCACGCATGCCGCGTGATGACCATCGACCCGACGACCGGCGCATAATTCACGTCCAGCATGTGGCCGGCAACGGTCGGGATCTGGAGGAAATTCGCCAGGAACGCCGGGCTGGGGACGGTGTTGATCATGTCGGTCTGAAGGCTGCTGAGGATCTTGTCCGGCTCGAGCACCACGGGGTTGTAGAACTCCTTCAACAGCTCCACGGTGTTGGCATCGCCGGAAGCGGCATAGACATTCATGGGCTTGAGATCCGCCGGCCGCAGGATGGGTTTCTTCGAGAACAATCGCACCCAGCCGGCGTCCCCCCAGAAAAGCACCACGTAACCTTTTTCGAACAGAATTTTTTCCAGGCGCGGACGCAGCCGCTCCCGCACGAAGTCCACCTCCTCCCACGAGCGAAACATCATCGGCATCAGTTGCAAGGCCGTGACGGAGCGGTCAATCTGCTGGATGCCGATGGCGGTGAGCATCGCCCCGTCGAGTTGGGCCACCCGCGGGTTCATCCGGCGCACAATTGTCGGCTCGCCCCCCTGGGTGCCAGGGTAAATGTCCAGGGCCACGCCGCCGCCCGGTGCGGACTTCCACTGTTCACCCATGTTTTGCAGGCTCTGATGGAACGAGGAGCCGCGCGGCGCGACGGTTGCGATGCGCAGCTTGAACGCCGGTTCCGCCGCCTGCAACGGCAGCGCCGCCGCCAGTCCTGCCAGCGTGACCAGTTTGAGGTAATTTGAAAAATAGGAATTTAGTTTCATCTCCGAATCGGTTTAAGGACCAGGGGCCAGCGGCGGCAAGAAAAGCTTGTCCACCCGTGAGAGCAGCCAGCGAGCACGCCGTTGCATGATCAGGTTGACCAGCCGGGTGGGCGGGTGATTGTCCGGATTGATGGCCAGGGCCTGCTGCAACAGTTTCTCGAATTGGCCCCGATCCTCGGCCGGAATGCACACCGCTTCCGCATAACTGACAAACGGGCCGCACAGTTTTCCGTCCGATAGCTCGACCGCCCGGTCAAAATGTTTCCGGGCGCGCGCAGCGCGGTCACCGGTCCCCGTGGCGCGGCCCATCTCGAACGTGATCAGGAAACCGTGAAGCGCGCCGTGGTCCCAGGTTTCATCCAGCGCCAGTGAGCGATCAATCATCGCCTCGACCTGGGGCAGGTCCCCCACGGCGTCCGGGCTGTCCTTGGACATGGCGATGGCCGCCGCCCATGAAACCGCCGACCAGTAGAGCAGCGGCACGTCGGCTTTGCGCAGCGGTTCAACCGCCGCCTTGGGATTCTCCTTCAGTTGGCGTGCGAAACCCGGATGCCGCGCTTCCAGTCCGCGCAAACCATAATCCCGGGCCCGCAGGTAAAGCCGCCGTGCCCGCCCCTGCAACTCCCGCGCCTGGGCCAGGTTCTCCGCCTCGATTTCCTCGGCGTCCTGCTGCACAAACGCGAAGCTGTATTGCGTAAACCCGCTCGCGGTGGCGAAAAGCAGGCCCTGGTGTTTTGGGCTTTCGCTCAGCAGGCTTTCCATCAGTTTCAAACTGAAGGGCAGGGCGGCTTTGATCAATTCCGGATCATCGTCTGCGGAGAACGTGGTGCCGCCGCCGGCCAGCGCATTGCCGGCCGCATTGACCGCCATCTTCTTGATGGAACAACCCGTGGCCAAAACCCCGGCCAGCGCGGCCAGGGCGCTCCATCGCCTGATGGAGCTGCGTCGGGCGGTGGTCGCCCGCTTGGCTGAGTCCTTCATCCGTTTCTGCATTTCGCACAATTCCGACTTAAATTTCCGCGCCAGTCAATACATTCAGCGATGTCCTTGGTGCATTTTGGCTTGCATGCGACGCCATCGCCGCTCTCGCCAACCGACTGGTGCGTTGCCTCCCGCCAGGCATATCCTTCATGGATGGAGAACTTGATTGGGAACGCGTGCCGGGCGGCGGTTCGTCATCGGGTGGAGGCGATTTGTTGCAGCCAGCCGCCGTCGAGTTTTTGATACGCGGTGAGGCCTGTGGCTCCGAGGATGACCGAGAGGCTCTGCTTGGTTTCGGCACCGATGGCTTGAAGTCGTGCCTGCCGCTCCGCGGAGGCCAGCGATTCGTCGGTCCGCACCAGGTTCGCCGCCGCCTCGGCTTCTCGGCGGATGTCGAAAGCCTGCGCCGTGGCGGCGTCCGAAAGTCCGAGTCGCTGCCCCACCCGGTAGATGGGTTCGTAGCGATCATCCATCGCGCGCTCCAGTATCGCATAACGGTCCACCCCAAGCAGTTCGCGCAGTTGCATTTTGGTGGCCGGTGGCAACGGTCCGGTGTGGGTGTCGAAAATCGCCTCGTTGGGAGGCTGGCCTGCCTGGGCCTCCCCATTCGCAAACTGAATTTCCGCCAGGGCGCGTACCCACTCGGGACGCCAATCCACACCCACCAAACGATCGCGCAGATTTGCGGCTGGCGACTGGCGCAAACGCAGTTCGTGGTATTCCTCCGCCGTGAGTTCGCCGCGTAGGGTCTGCTCGAAGGCGGCTTCCAACTCCTTCCTCTTGGCCTGTTGTTGGTCACCCGTGAGACCGGGCGTCCGCAAAAAATCGGTCCATCGGCTTTCCAGTTCTTCCCGGGCCGAGACAAAAAGAAGGCGCTTTTCATCCGATAGAAAGTCAGCTGTGCGCTCCCACAGTGCCCTTCGTTCGGCACTGTGGCGTTCGCCGCTTCCGGCTGTCCGGGGATCGCTGCCACCAAAGAGTTCGGTGAGCAGCTCATCCCGCTCATCATCCAATTCCCGCAGTTGCGCGTGCTTCGCCTCGATCATTTTTTCAAAGTCGTCCGGCCGGACGATCAGCTCCCAAAACTGCCCGGTGACTTCGTCCACCAGCGCCTTGACGCGCGGTGCGAACAGATCGTTCACATCGGCGATGATGATATCCCGCACCGTCGGCTCCGGACAAGCGATCGCCCGCAGGTTCGCAAGGTAAATGCGATAATCCGCCGACTCAATGTGCGCCCATCGGAACCTTTCGCTGATCTCGATGACCGCCGCTGCCCCGGGCTCGACTTGCGGTGGTCTGGGCGCCGGTTTCACAACGGGCCCGTGGACGACGTCAGCGCGCGAAGGCTTTGCGCCCATTTGGATTTGGGGGTGCGACTCGTCGGTGATCCGCCAGAGCACAAACCCCAGCAGCAAGGCATTGAGGAGGAGCGATTGCTTGGTTGCCGGGTTCATAATCCGCTGAGGTTGGTCAGCCACATGCCTCCGCCGTTGAGATAATGCGCGCACGCTTTGGCCCCAAGTATTTGTTCGGCCACCTCCTGAACCTGGGCCTGCAGGCGGGCGAGCTGATGCTGACGGGTGGCATCGGAAACGGATTTGTCGGCGCGAAGCCGGGCGGCTTCCTGGGTGGCAATTTGCCGAATCTCAAAAGCCTTCAGCGCCGCATCGGGCGGCAAGTCATGATTGCGCCCCACGTCATAAAGCTCCTGGAAAGCGCGATCGCCCGCCCGCTCGAACTGTGCATAGCGGGTGGCCCCGAGAAATTCCCGGATGGCCGTCGCTGCCTGCCTCTCCGCTTCCTCGGACAAGGACGCGGCCTCGAACCATTCACCCGTGCCCGGGTCGGTGAACCGGGCGCGGATGAGCGCGACCTCGCGAATTTCCGCGGGGTTCAGGCCGGTGGCGACGAGCCGCACTTGGTCCGCGAGTTTCAATGCCGCCGGACGGGCGGTAAATTCCTCCAGTTCTGCCGGTAGCAGCAGTGCGGCCAGTTCCTGGTGAAGTTGTCGGCGGAGGTTTTGCAAAACTGCCTCGTCTTCCGCCAGCCACACTCCCTCGGCGCGGGTGCGGACCTCCTCCACCTGTGCTTGCTGGCGAACCAGGATTCCGGCCAGCCGCAAAAGCTTTTCTTCCGACAAGGGGCCGCTTAGGAAGCGCACGATGGCCTGCTCCACGAAATCCTCCAGCAGCTTTCCATCTTCGGTAAACGCCTCCCCGCCCAGCGCCCGCTCGACGCGAGCGAGCAGGTTGGTCCGGGCCGCCGCTCGCGTGCGATCCGCCTCGCGTTGGGCACTCTCTCGTTGCAACCCCGCGGCCCAGAATGGGCACTTGGGTGACACCGTCCAGGAAAGCTGGTCGAGCCCGCGCCGAGCCCGGGCCACGACCACATCGCGAATCGTTTTTTCCGGACAACCAATCGCCCGCAGGTTCGACGCGAGTTGTTCGTAGTCCTCGGCCTCGACCGCGCGCCATTCGAATCGATTCGTGACGAAAGCGACCGGCGCCGGCGAGTCGCTGGCGGCGGGTGCGAACAACCCGGTCAACGGAGCCGTTGCATCCGAGAACATTCCTGCCGAATCAAGCGGCGTGGGCGAAACTGGTCGCTTCAGCAGCTGAACCGCCACGCCTGCCAAGGCGAGATTCAGGCACAGGGAAATCGTAGTTGTTGGACTGAGTTTCACCGCCGTCGTCTGATTTTGGAATCTGCAAATGTGTGATTCATCGAACTTTGGCTGCCATCAAATAGCAGGCCGGCCATGCAGCTCAATCCTTCCAGCGCGTCAACTCCGTCGCATCACCGAACGCGTTGGTGTCATTGACGTGTTTCAGGATGAAGCGCTGCAGCTCCCGCGTGTCCGCCGTGAGCACGAGTCGATTGTCGTTCGTATTACCGGGTTCGTTCGGCACCAAGAGGTGACGCAGCGCCTTCGGGTTTTTCTCCAGCAGCTTGGCGAGCCACTCAAAATTCAGAACCTTGAATTGAAGCTTGGCTCCGGTGTTCTCGATTTTGACCAGGTAATGCAGGGGCAACTGATCCTCCATGCGATTCGTGGTCCAGAGGTCCAGAAATACGTGTTGCCGGAGGTAGAAGCGATGCGTCTCGTAGCGGTTCGTTTTGTCATTTTCGACCGTCGTCAACCAGTAAGCCTGCTGGTGAAGCCGGTCGAACCGCCAGTGGTCATTCGCGGCGTTGGTCGATCCCGCCTCCGCCCACTCGCCCAGCAGTGCGGGATCGAACTGCACATCCTTGGGGTTGTAAAAGGGATAGACCGAGGTAACGACGCAGCCGGTCACCATTGTCACCAGCGCCAGTCCGATCGCCATTTTGATTCTTGTTTTCATGGTTGCACCATTGGGTTGCCAAGGTTGGCCTATTTTGGCCTTTCATAAGCACAAAGCGAGAAACGAGGCCGCAGGGGATCATGCTTTCCCATTTTTTTTGACCCGCTTTTCATCTGGCACAACCAGCCTTGATTGGTACGATGCCGGCAGGGTTCAGCCCGCGATGGACAAGACCTCCAAAATCGCCGAAGCCATTTTCGCCGAGGCGATTGAACTGCCGCCCGGGAGCGGGCGTGACCGCTTGCTCGCTGAGCGCTGCGGGGAGGACACCGCCCTCCATTGCGAAGTCGCCTCGCTGCTTCGGGCTCATGATGGCGCGGGTACTTTCCTCCAGCCGCCGCCGCCCCGGCCCGGCCCCCGGTTGGAAATGACGGCCAACCCCTCCCAAGGCACCGCCATCATGAACGCTGCCGATCACGCTGACGTTTTTCTGCGCGGCGCTAACCAGCCGGACACCGCGCAAATCCACGCCTTTGTGGCGCAATTGCCGGAGGCGTTACGGAAGGAAGCGCGCGAACGAATCCAGGCCGGACTGCACGTGCGCCGCTTGCGTGGTCAGAAGCGGCGGCCGCCGTCCGAAGTCGCGGAGGAGTTGCCGCAATTGCCGGGTTTCCGCCTCGAGCGCAAGCTGGGGCAGGGCGGCCTGGGGGTGGTCTACCTGGCGCACGACGAGAAACTGAACCGCCGCGTGGTCATCAAAGTCCTGCGCCGTCACGCCGATCAACAGGTACGCCGCCGTGTGCTCGACGAGGCGCGCCACACCGCGGCCCTCAGTGATCCCGCCGTCGTGACGGTTTACTCGGTGCTCGACGAAACCGATCCGCCGGCGATCGTGATGGAATTTGTCGAAGGGTATGCGCTCGACCGCTTTGCCGCGCAGCTCAACTTTGAACAGAAGGCGCGGTTGCTGCGCGAAGTGGCGCGCGGGCTTTCGGTGGCTCACGCCCGCGGCCTCATTCACCGCGATCTCAAACCGGACAACGTCATCGTCGGCCCGGATATGCGGCCGCGGATTTTGGATTTTGGGCTCGCCCTTTCGCTGGAGGAGGCCAGCCGACAGGGGCGCGGGTTCGAAGGCACACCGCTTTACGCTTCACCCGAGCAAGCGCAGGGGGGAGCGTTAAGCCCGGCGTCGGACGTGTTCTCATTTGGCAGTCTGATGTTCAAGGTGCTGACGGGCAAACCGCCGTTCGCCGGCGAGTCGATCAGCCAGGTGCTTGAAGCCATTGTCAGCACGGCACCGCCATTTCTGCGTGAAGTGGCCGTGGGAGTGCCGGAGGATTTGCAGGCCATCTGCCTTGCCTGTCTTGCGTGGAATCCGGCGGATCGCCCGAGGGCGGAACTGGTCGCACTGGAGTTGGGCCGCTTTCTGGTGGGCGAACCCGTGCGGCTTAAGCCCAAACTCTACGACGACCTGCTGCGCCGTGCCATCAGCGAACAATCCAACCAGGCCGAAGCTTGGGAAAGTCAGAGCATTATTTCGCGCGAAGAACGGGACGCGCTCAAGATTATTCATCGTCGGCTGCTTGCCGACGAGGACCACTGGATTATTGATGCCCGCCGCATCACGCCGATGCAAGCCATCCTCTCCGCGGCCACCTGGTTGACGGTGGTGGCGACGGTGCTCACCGTCTGGATGCTGCGCGACGAACTGACGCCGCCGTGGCGGTGGCTGTTCCCGGTATTTTTTTCAACCGCGCTGCTGCTGGCCGGCCAGATTGCGCGCCGCGGGCGGGAGAATCTCGCGGCGGCCACGTTCCTGGCGGGCGCGGCGCTGGCCATTGCGCCCGCCACCCTGGCGTTGCTGGCGGAAATGCGCTGGTTCGGGACGCCGCCCCCGAATGTCACGCAATTGTTCCCGGACACGTTCACCAATCAACAGGTGCTGACCGCTTCGCTCACGGCGCTGGCTGTTTCGGTATTCGGATTGTGGCGATTGAAAATGACGGGATTTGCTTGGACGACGGCCACGCTGGCCACGACCAGCTACACCACCTTTTTGCTGTTGTTCAACTGGCTGGAGCAAAAGCCGGAAATCAAGGCGTTGTGGTTTCTGCCCCTGGCCACGGTGGAATGCGTGGCCCTTGCCCTGGAACGCGCCGGCCGCGTTCGCTGGACCATGCCGTTCCACCTGGTCGCCGTGGCGGCGCTGGTGGTCGGGCTGGACGTGCTGGCTTTCAATGGTCCGACGTTGAAAATGCTGGGGGTGACGGCCGAGCGGTGGAGTTATTTTGACCCCGACCGGCAGGTGGCGTTTTCCGTGGTGCTGAACGGGGTGTTGTTCCTGGCGCTCATGCTGGTGGGGGAGCGTTCCGCGAGTCTCGACCTGCGCCGCGCCAGCAAGTGGCTGGAAATCCTGGCGATTCTTCACACCATCAGTGCCCTGTTCGCCAACGCCATGCAGCATAAAGGGAATCCGCTGGTGCGCGTGGACGTGTGGCTCTATCTGGCGGCAGCATTTTTCTTTGTGGTGCTCGCGCCTTTCCGCTCGCGTTGGCGGATGCTGGTCGGCGGGCTGGTGGGCTGCGGCTTGGGCAGTTACCTGCTTGTCTACCTGGATCTGGTGGCGCGCAAACCGTTCATCACCGGGCTGGGTTTGTTTGGTTTGGCGGTGGCACTGGGCGCCTTTATCTACGTAAAGCGCGGCGCCAGTGCCGCCCGGTGGATTGGCAAGCTTCCATTGCGAAACCGACCTCGCCGGCCGGCCGGATCGTCCTCCTCCTCGTCCTCGGACAGCTGATCGAAAGAAGAAAAAGCGAAGGCAAAGCGGAGCCCGAGCACGATCAAGAGGTCATTTCGCGAAACAGCCAGGCCCGTGCGTAAGCCCAATCGCGTTTTGCGGTCGGGGCGGAAGTGCCCAGCACCCGGGCCGCCTCTTCATTGGTCAGCCCGGCGAAGAATCGGAGTTTCACCAACTCGGCCTTCCGCGCGTCGTGCGCCGCAAAATGTTCCAGCGCTTCGTTCAGCGCCAGCAGCTGTTCGTCATCCAAATTCGCCGCCAGATCCAGGGCTTCCAGGTTCATGCGCTGGAGCCCACCACCATGCCGGAGGGTTTGTTTGCGCCGGGCATTATCAATGAGGATGCGGCGCATGGCCTCCGCGGCGGCCGCAAAAAAATGTCCACGATTATCCCAGGCCGGTTGAGCGTCGCCGCCGAGCCGCAGCCAGGCCTCATGCACCAGCGCCGTGGCTTGCAGCGTTTGACCGGGATTTTCGCGCGCCATTTTCTGTGCGGCGAGTTTGCGCAGTTCCTCATAAACGAGGGGCAGAAGTTCATTCGCCGCGTGCGGATCGCCCTGGTCCAGACGCTGCAGAATGACGGTGAGTTCGCTCACGCGGGAATCATTACCGGATCCCCGCGATGAAAAGAAGTGAAGAGCGCCAGGCTTCCACCCTGGTTGGCTCCAGCGGTGGGGGCTTCCGCCTGCTTCAGAAACTGCCGGTCACCGTTAAACAAATGGAGTGGATGCAGACCCGATCCACCCCGAGATTGAAGTCGGCCCCATTCCACCATTCCACATCCCAATTCTGGCTGGGGGTGGCCAGAAAGCGGTAGCTCACGCCGGCACTCCAATTGGGGCTGAATTCAAAACGGAGTCCGGCGAAGGCTTGCGCGGCTGGGACGAAATCGTCGCCCCAACCGTCGGAGTCGCTGTAGTAATAGTAGTAGTAGTTCCCGAAACTGACGCTGCTGTACACCCCGCCCCCGCCAATGCCGGCGAACGGCACAAGTCGGCCAAGCGGATAGGAGAATTCGGCGTTGACCATCATCAGCATTTGCGATAGTGCCGAATCGGGATAAGACCAGTTGCCGACGGACTCGATCTCGCTGTACGTAAAACCCCATTCGCCTTCGACAAGGAGCCAAGGGGTTATCCGGTAGCCCGCGGCCAAATCAAAGGCCATCCCGGCGGACAACTCCATTTTATCGCCGCCGGTCACTGGGCCGCCAATTTCTGAAAGCGTTGGATTCTCCGGGATCGTGCCGCCAATATCGAAGCGGAAACGCCAGCGCTCGGTCAGTGAATTTTGCTGCCCCACCGCCGACAGGGCCAGACAGCCAGTCGAAACCAGAACTAACATTTTGTATTTGTACATGGGGATTCCTTTCGCGGATTATTCGTCCATCACTTGCTGCTACCAAAACTCCAACCGACGTCAAGCATTGACAATATTTGCAGGCAAGCTGTCATCAGCCCCCGATTTCTTTCATCCCTTCCGGTTGCGGCTTACCATTCAGAAATAACTGTTTGATACCTGACTGCCGTGAGGTGGGCTCGTCGGCTTGCAGCGCAAGCCCGGGGATGAGGAGTTTAAGTTTCATTGCCATCCTTCGCAGTTTTGTCTACGGGCCGTCGGTTCGCTGGGATCCTCTGGCGAACCCAGCGCGTACGTTTCAAATTTCTATTGCTTCCGCAGCGTCAGTGGCATGCTGCTTCTCTCGTGGGTAAACTGGCCGGCCATTTCGGTGCCTTCCTTGTTGAGAGTTCCCTGAAAGGCACCGTGAGCGATTCGCATCCCGAACTCCACCTTCTGTCCCGTCTGCTTCACGTCATTGAGTGGCAGGTTGGTGGCGGTGGGAGTGTCGAAGGTCGTCATCACCGTATGATCCGGCTGGTTCTTGAAATGGAAAACCAGCCGGAACGCACCGCTGGGCATCGGGAGCGAAGCTTCCCAATCCCCTTCCAGTTCCCGCGACACCGCCGGGCTGGCGGGGATTAATTCTACTTTCGCCACGCCGGTGCGCTTGAATTCGACCGGTGGCGAGCCGGGGCGGGAGATCGTCCCCTTCATGTTCCCGTCCGGGCCCAGGGTCAGTTCGAATGGCGTGCTCATCAGTTCCAAGGCCACAAACTTCACGGACTTGCCGTTGACTACCAGATCCTTCACGACCAAGCCGGTCTTATTATCGGAGGGAAGGCCCATGCTGGCGATCCATTCCGATTTGGCGTTCTTCGCCACGTCGAGTGTCACCCGTATCCGCTGCGGTCCGTCACCGGCAATCTCGGCTTCCCAATGGCCGGAGGGGGCTGCTTCGTTTGTGCGCTGGTCGCTGGTCGATACAGAGTCGGTTCCGTTCGGGGTTTCCTTGCCCTTGCCGCAGCCCGAAGTCAAACCAATCGCGGCAATGGAAGCCAGCAGCGTGCTGCCGATCGTCATCATCCATCGTTGGTATTTCATGATATTATCC
>CAZIJO010000081.1:14497-22965 GCA_964539515.1 uncultured Bifidobacterium sp.
ATTTCAACCCTCGCACTTCAGACCGTGCGGGGCAACCCGTCCTGACTCACCACTGAAAGCCGTGTCCAGGGCTTCGGCATCGCCGGCACCAATGATGACCGGCTGTCGCCCAACCTGCCGTGGGAACTTGGCGAAGCTGGACAACGCGTGCGCGACAATTTCCAACATCCGGCGATTTGTCTGTTCGTCCTTGACGGCGATTCGCAGCGCGTGTTGGCCCAAGCTCCGCCCCATCGCGGCGGCGTCACGGACAAACAGGCCGCGTTTGCGGCATTGCTTCGCGAGCGTGGCGGCGGTGGGCCCGTGGTTGGGGAGATGGCACAGGAGAAAGTTGGCGATGTGGCCCATCCGGTAGATTCGCTCGCGGTCGGACTGCGTGGCGAGGCGGACAATGGTTGATTTTGACGCGCGGGCGGATTCCATGGCTCGTTGGTGCGGACGGCGCTCAAGCGGCGATCAACTGTTCATGACGCAGGGCGTGTCGTCCGAAGTTGGGCGAGGTCCGGAGGCGTCGTTTGAAGTTGCGGCGGCGTGATTGCGTTTCCTCGGCGGAATAGAGCTGCTTCGCCAGGCGGAGAAAACCGCTTTGTAATTGGTCAACGCTCATGTTCTGGGGCGTGATGTTGATATCGAAGAGCGTGCAGAGTTCCCAGGCGTGGTCGCGCATGATCCGACCTTCCCGTTTGAGCCGCGCATACAGGGGCGTACCGGGAAAGGCGGTCAAGAATGTGATTTGAACCTCGTAAAGGCCGGAGTCGCGTACGAAAACGAGCACGTCGTCGAAGACTTCCGGCGTGTCGGCGTCGAGACCCAGGATGAAACAGCCGTTGACGGTGATGCCGAAGGATTGAATCTTCGCGATGGCCGCCCGGTAATGATCCTGCTGGCGAACCTTCCAGTTTTGTTTCAACTCCACGCCCTCAAGACTGGCGCGGCGCGGGCTTTCGAGGCCGATCAAAACTTGCTGGCAGCCAGAATCGCGCATGAGGGCCAGCAGTTCATCGTCTTCGGCCAGCCGCACATCCGTCTCCGTAAACCAGCGCAAATGCTCGGGTGCGAGCCGGCGCAGCAGGGTCTTGTAGTGTTCGCGGTGGACGAAGCTGTTGTCGTCGGCGAACTCGATGAACGGGCGCGGCCAGATGCCTTTGATGGCGTGAATCTCGGCAAGGACCTTTTCGACCGGCTTCACCTTGTAGTGCGGGGTGAGCAGAATCGAACTGGCGCAAAACTCACACCGATGCGGGCAGCCGCGACTCGTTTGGACGGTGATGCGGTTGTATTTGTCCGGGGCGAGCAGATCGAAGCGTGGCATGGGGGCGTCGCGCAGATCAAATTGGCCGGCCCGCGGACGGGTGTAGATGCGTTGCAGTTGGCTTCGCTCGAGGTCGTGCAATACCTGCGGCCAAAGGGGTTCGCCTTCACCGATCACCACGCTCGTGCAGTGGCGGAGGGACTGTTCAACGAGAGACGACACGGTGATGCCGCCCATGACGACAGGCACGCCGCGGGTGCGGTAGTAATCGGCCACCGCACACGCCTCGTAGAATTGCGCCGTGAAGGTGCTGAGCGCGACCAGGTCAAAATGCGTGGGCAGTTCGGGTAACGTTTTCAGGTCGGCAATCTCGTGGTATTCGACATCAAAATGCTCGCGCGGCGTCAAGCCGGCCAGCGTCAGCAGCCCAAGGCTCGGCAAGGACGCGATCTGTTTGTTGCGTTCCACAAACCCGGGCAGGGTGAGGCCGAGGGCCGTGAGTTCAGCGTTGTGCGCGCGCACCCCGCTCATGGCGATAAAGGCAATACGTTTCTTGGTTTTCATAGTTTGACGATGGCCAACAGGGTTAGGGTGCCACCCGCGATCAAGCTCATGACCGGGACGGAGAAAATGAGGTAGGCTTTAGGGAAATGGGCCATGATTGCGCACCCGATCGGCATGGTGATCGCCCCAACAACAAATGCCCACGATGCAACTTGGAGCGCGGAGTCCCCGCCGCCGAGGTTCTTCACCGTGAACCAGAAGAGGAGGTTCACCGCGCCCAAGCCGAAGAAGGAAATGTGGCCCAGCCGATACATGCGCCGTCGGAGGCTTGCGTAGCCGCCGAGCCAGTTCTCGCGATGAAAAAACAGGCCGAGCACCATGCCGGATAAAAAGCCGAGCAAGATCCAGAGCCAGGCGAGCATTAGATTGTGGGAGAATGAGGGCATGGTTATTTCGCGTTAGCGGCCAAAAACGAATTCGGATTTGATCCGGGCGGGCACACCGGGCTGGGGTGCATTCGCGGGTTTCAGGGCCGCCGGCACGATCGCCCCATTCATTATGACGAACAAAATCCCCACACCGATGGGGCGCACCTCGGGCGGAATGCTCCTGCGGAAGCCCGTTGAATGACCCAAGCCATTCGTTTTCATGGCCCATTTGTAACTCAGCTTGCAGCGGGGTTGTTAATTGATAAAACTGGCCGCGGGATTGCCGTAATCGATGCTATGAATGTTCATCACCTGGAACTTTTCTATTACGTGGCCAGACACGGCGGCATTAGCGAAGCGGTGCGCAACATGCCCTATGGGATTCAGCAGCCGGCGATCAGCGGGCAGGTGATCCAGTTGGAGGAATTCCTCGGCGTGACGCTTTTCCATCGCCGTCCATTCGCGCTGACACCGCAGGGCAAGGAATTATTTGATTTCATCAAGCCGTTCTTCGACAACCTGACGCCGATGGCGGAGAAACTTCGCGGCGGGGTGTCCCAACACCTCCGGATTGCTGCCTCGGAAACCGTGCTGCGCAATTTTCTACCCGACGTGCTGCAGGAACTGCGGCAGAAATTTCCCAAGCTGAAGGTGACGTTGCGGGAAGGCTATCATCCGCAGGTGGTGACGTGGCTGGTGCAGCAGGAGATCGACATGTCCATGGGATTACTGGGGGAAAAACCGCCGGCGGGTGTCAACGCCATTCCGCTTTTCAAACTGCCGTTGGTGTTGCTGGTGCCAAAAGCGAGCCGGCTGAAATCGGCCGAGGAATTGTGGCAGCGCGACCGCATCGCGGAAGCGCTCATCACTGTGCCGAGCAATGAACCCATTCGACGGGCCTTCCAGGACGGTTTGAACAAGCGAAAGGTGGATTGGTTCAGCGGGATCGAGGTGAGCAGTGTGGAGATGGTGCAAACCTACGTGGCGAACGGGTATGGATTTGGGGTCACGATTCATCTGCCAAATTTGAAGCTCCACCCCAAAGTGATGGCGTTTCCCCTGGAGGGATTTGAAGCGGTGACCTTCGGCATCTTATGGCAAGGGCAACGAACCGGATTGCTCGAGGCGATGTTTCAAATCGTCGAACGCACTGCCCGGGAGCTGGCGGCAGGGTAGGTCGACGGAAAGCCCGCGGTCATTTCTTGTGGATCCGGTTGTCTCCAGCTGAGACGGGAGGGCTTGTTCATTCCACCGCCTTCATCCCGAATCACCTTCAGGGCGGCTTCGGTGTGAACGACGCTTTCCGTCATTCCGACGGCGCAACCTGCTGATTGCATTGCCAGCTGGCAACCCGCTGGCGAGGGTGGTGGACAAAGGCGGCTGAGCTATTATCCTTCGCTCCGCTTTATGGCAAATTCACATCCTAGAGACCTTGAAACACCCGCGGCGCTCGGCTACGCGATGCCCGCCGAGTGGGAACGGCACGAAGCCACCTGGCTTGGCTGGCCGCACAACGAATCCGACTGGCCGGGCAAGCTGGATACCATCCGCTGGGTCTATGGCGAGATGGTCCGGAAAATTTCTGCCGGCGAGCAGGTACGGATCCTAGTTCGGAGCCGGACGGAAGCAACGTTAGCCAGCAGTTATCTGAAGCGGGCCAATTGCAATTTGAAGCAGGTCGAGTTCGTGGTGCATCCCACCAACCGCGGCTGGACCCGGGATAGCGGCCCGATTCATGTACGAAAGCAGCAGGCGAAGGGCAGACAGCTGAAGTCAGAAACGGCCATCGTCCATTTTCATTTCAACGCCTGGGCCAAGTACAAAAACTGGCAGCTCGATACCCGCGTCCCCGAAACGGCGGCAAAGTTGCTCAAGAAGCGGTTGTTTAACGCGCAGGTCAATGGCCGGAATTTTGTCATCGAAGGCGGTGGCATCGAGGTGAACGGCCGGGGCACGTTGCTCACCACGGAGGAATGTTATCAGCATCCGAGGATTCAGGTTCGCAACCCGGGCCTGACAAAAACGCAATACGATGAGGCGTTCCGGCAATACCTCGGCGTGAAGAATGTCCTCTGGCTCGTCGCGGGCCCGGTCGGTGACGACACGCACGGGCACATTGACGACATCTGCCGTTTCGTGAACCCCAAAACCCTTGTGTTGATCAAGGAGTCGAACAAACGGGATGTCAATTATCCGCCGCTCGCGGAAAACTGGGAGCGGATCCGGCATTTGCGCCTCGAAGCCGGCTCCAAGCCCGAGGTCGTGGCGCTGCCGATGCCGGCACCGCTTTACCACGGCCGCTGGCGGTTGCCGGCGAGCTACGCGAATTTTTACATCTGCAACGCCTGTGTCATTGTCCCGACCTTCAATGATCCCAACGATCGCATCGCGCTCGGCATTCTCGGAGAATTATTCAAGGACCGGCCGGTCGTGGGCATTCACGCCGTGGATCTCGTGCTGGGGTTTGGTTCGTTGCATTGCCTGACGCAGCAGCAACCGGCTTAGCGCGATACGCATGATCCGGCTGGGGGTGGTTGCGGGCCCGCCCGGTGAATTGCCGGGTTGCAGGCCCGCGGGGGAAATGCCACTTTAGGCTCGACCGATCAACGCCTGGCGTCAGGATCATGAGCGAATTCAAGTTTGCGTGCCCCGTCTGTGGCCAGCACATCACGTGCGACTCCGGCAGCAGTGGTTCGACGATGGCGTGCCCCACTTGCTTCCGTCAGCTCGTTGTCCCCCAGGCCAGCGCGATTGGCGGGACCAACCTGGTGCTCAACGCGGCCGAAGTGCAATCCCGCCCGATTCCGCTGCCGGGCAATGGGGGAGCGGTTTCCGCTCCCGTCCGTCCGGTCAAAAGCTTCCCTTGGGCCGCCGTGGCATTGGGCTTGTTGGCTTGTTCCGCCGTGGTTGCGGCATTTATTTTTCGCGGAAAACTCCTCTCCCTGCTCCCCAAAATGGAGCGGGGGACAACCAATACTTTGGCCGTGACCGCTGAACCGGTCCAGGTAGTGACCGGCTTGGGGACGAACTGGACTCTGAATTTGGCAGCCGCGAAAATCCCGGAATCGCCCGTGGCTGGGCAAATCAACGGGCAGAGTTTTACGGTGCAACGGGCGACGCTCCGTGGCGGCATGTTGATTTTGTGGCAGGGAGAAAAGTGGCCGCCGGAAGCGGGCATGGCGGTGGAGTTCTTTGCCAAGCAGGCCGAGGAACTGGCCGGCAAGACCATCCTCGTCGAGGCCGTCCAACCCAGTGCGCCAAACCTGATGGTGCGCTGGAAAGACGAGCAGGGGCAATCAACCACCCAGGAATTCCATGCCGGTTACGCCCTGCGGGTGGAGTTCGGGGAACTCTCGGGCACGCGGCTCGCGGGCAAGATTTATCTCGCGGCACCGGACGAGGCGAGAAGTTATCTGGCCGGGACTTTTGACGCGGACATTCACCGGCTCCCGCCCAGGCGCAAGCCGCAGCCGTGAGGTGGCAGGCCGGTTATTTCCCTTGGGCCGCCGATGGATCCCGATATTTGTAAAACGCGGCAATCAGGCTGAACAGCATCGCCGCCGCGAATGTCATCCCTGCGTAGAGCATGAACCTTCCGGGTGACACCGAGGCGTGGCCATTCCCGGCGGCCAGCACTTTCGTGATGGCCATGACGACCAAATTTCCAAACGCCACGCTGAGATTCCAGAAGCCCATGATTGTGCTTTTCATCGAGGGGGCCGCTTCGCGGAACGCGAACTCCAATCCCGTGGTGGAGATCAGCACCTCCGCTGTGGTAAGAATCAGATAGGGCAGGGTCTGCCAGAGAATGCTCAATTGTTCGCCCGCATCCACACGGGTTTGCAGACCAGCCACCACCACGAAGCTGAAACCCGCCAGAAAGAATCCCGCCGACATGCGTTTCAGCGGCGAAGCCAGCCGGCCCAAAGCCGGGTAGACCAACAGCGTCAGCATCGGCACCAGGGTCATCACCATAAGCGGGTTGATGGATTGCATGGCCGAGGCGTCGAGTTGCCAGCCAAAGGGCAGATTCAGCGCCACCATTTTTTGCCCTTGGGCAATCCAGGTGGTGTGGGTTTGATCGAACAGCGCCCAGAACACAGGGATCATGAGAAAGATGGAAAGAATCGGTCCGACCGAAGCTGCCGCCCGCACTTCGGCCTCCGAGTAACGTCTTTTGGCGCCTTCCCAAAAACCCTGGTCCGGGGAGCGATTCTGAATCGCCGCGATCAGGACGGCAAAAAAACCGGCGCTGCGACTTGTCCGCGCGGGTGGGACCATCACGTAATGCCGCGTTCCCAGCCAGAAGACAAACGTGGCCAGACCCATCAAAATACCCGGCACGCCAAACGCCCAGCCCCAGCTGTGATTCTTGATTTGCGGGATCAGGATCATCGAAAAGAACGAGCCGAAATTGATGGCCCAATAAAATGCCGCATACGCCTTTTGCAACAGATGCTGCTGGTGCACTTGGAATTGATCTCCGAGGAACGCCGAAACACACGGCTTGATGCCGCCCGAGCCGAAGGCAATTAACATCAATCCCGCATAAAGACATACGGTGCGGGCCTCCTTGCTCCCGGCGAGATCCGCGAATGCCAGCACCGCGTGGCCGACACAGTACGCAAGTGAGATCCAAAGAATGGTGCGATAGCGCCCCCAAAACCGATCTGAAACCCACGCGCCAAGCAGCGGCATGAAATAGTTGAAGAATTTGAATCCGTGGATGATGAATGCCGCATCGTCCTGCGACTTCTCGAGCACCCCGGTAATGTAAACCATCAGGATGCTGACCATCCCATAGTAACTGAACCGCTCGGCGGCCTCGTTGCCGATGATGAACTTGACCTGGGGCGGCCAGCGGTGGTTGGTGGCGGTGGGCGCGGCGGAATTCATGAGATTTGTCGGGCGTGTTGGTAGCGAAACGCCATGGCGTCGGCGAGCTTTTCTTTTCTTCGCCGCGCTTGAAGCTTGCGCGTTCCGCCGGGGCTCTGTTGAATAGCCGGGTTCGGTGTTTCCGTGACGCGATGCAAATCTACCCCAAACATTACTGCGGCGTGTTCGGCATTTTCGGTCATCCGAATGCCGCGGAGTTGACCTATTACGGCCTGTACGCGTTGCAGCATCGCGGTCAGGAAAGCGCCGGTCTGGTGACCAGCGATGGCAAGCAATTCCGCGAGCACAAGGGCATGGGTCTGGTATCGCAGATTTTCAATGGCCAAGTTCTGCACGATCTGGTTGGGCACATGGCGGTGGGCCATACCCGTTACTCGACGACCGGATCCAGCAACATCCGCAATGCCCAACCCCTCACCGGCAATTGTCTGCGGGGTCAGATTGCGGTGGCCCACAACGGCAATTTGATCAACGCCGCTGCATTGCGCGACGAGCTCGAAGCCCGCGGTGTGATGTTTCAGACCACGGTGGACAGCGAGGTCATTCTCAACCTGTTGGCACAGCCCACCCCCCACGGCGAGGACAATAATTTGGTCCATACGGTTCGCCGGATCGAGGGTGCGTATTCGCTGGTCGTCATGACGGAGCAGGAATTGATCGGCGTGCGGGACCCGCACGGGTTTCGCCCGCTGTGCATCGGCCGGGTGGACGATGCGTGGGTGCTGGCGAGTGAGACGTGTGCGCTGGATTTGATTCATGCCCGGTTCGTCCGCGACGTCGAGCCGGGTGAAGTCGTGATCATCAATCGCGATGGCTTGCACAGCATCCAGGCGTTTCCCAAGCAGGAACGCCGGGCGTTCTGCATGTTTGAATATGTGTATTTCGCGCGGCCCGACAGCACGCTCGACGGACGCAACGTTTACAAGGTGCGCGTCGAGATGGGCCGGCAACTCGCCCGCGCCCATCCCGTGGATGCCGATCTGGTCATCCCCGTGCCGGACAGTGGCGTTTATGCCGGGCTGGGCTACGCCGAAGAGGCCAAGATTCCGTTCGATCTGGCTTTCATCCGCAACCACTACGTGGGACGCAGCTTTCTCCAGCCGTCCCAGCTCATCCGCGACTTTAATGTGCGCGTAAAGCTCAACCTCATCGAGGAGTTGGTGCGGGGGAAACGGGTCATCATTGTGGATGACTCCATTGTGCGCGGTACCACCTGCAAGGCGCGCGTCAAGACGCTTAAAGAGGCGGGCGCCAAAGAGGTCCATGTCCGGGTAAGTTGTCCACCGCACATGCACCCCTGCGTGTATGGCATCGATTTTCCCGACCGCAGCAAACTCATGGCGGCCAACCACTCCGTCGAAGCCATCCGGGGTTATCTCAACGCCGAT
>CAZIJO010000082.1:0-11682 GCA_964539515.1 uncultured Bifidobacterium sp.
AATTGCCGGATCGTGACGGCCTGCCGCCCCAGCACCAGTTCCAGCATTTCGATCGGCGTGGCCGCCACGTGGCGGATTTTGGCCAGCCCCGCCGCGTTCAACCGCGCGCTTGTCTTCGGTCCAATGCCCGGCAGCCAGCGGTTCGGCAAAGGGTGAATGAACGCTTGCTCGTGTCCTGCCGGCACGCTTTCGAACGCCGCGGGCTTGTTCAACTTGGAAGCAATCTGGCTGACCAGCTTGTTCGAAGCGACGCCCTCGCTGACGGTGATTTTCAGGGTTTGGCGGATCGCCTGGCTGATGATCAGCGCGATTTCGACCGCCGGCTTTTTGTGGTTGGCAGTGAGATCAAAGTAACCCTCGTCGATTGAGGTCCGCTCCACATCGGGGGTGAAGTCGTAAGCATAGGCAAACATCCCGTTGGAGAATTCCTCATAGAGATCGTAGTGCCCCGGCAGCACAATGAGCTTGGGACAGAGTTTGCGGGCCTGCGCCGTCGGCATGGGGGTGTAAACGCCAAACTTCCGGGCTTCGTAAGAGGCCGAGGCAATGATGCCCCGGCTTTCGCCGCCCACCGCCACCGGTTTACCCCGCAACCGGGAGTCGGCGGCTTGCTCAACCGACGCAAAAAAAGCGTCGGCGTCCAGATGCACGATGGTTCGCGACATGGGGAGTCATCTGGGTTTCCATCGTTCCAATTCTCGCAGGGCGTCCGCGGCAATCCACCGCGCGGCCCGGGAATCCATTTTCCGAATGCGTTTGGCGGTGCGAATGGCTGCCCGGTTCAGGATCGGATTACGCTTCCCAATCTGGCGCAGCGCCCAGTTGACGCCCTTTTTGACATTGTGCCGTTCATCGGTGGCTTCCTCGTGAATCCGGTTAAGATAGCTGCAAAAGATTTCGTTGCTGGCCGCCTTATCATGCACCGCCAGGGTGGCGATCATCGTGAAGCCGGCGCGTTTGACCAGTTCCTCCCGGCGGTGACTCCAGGCCACCGCCAAATCGTGGGCGAATGGAGTTTTGCGAAAGAGATGAATGCACAGTCCGTCACAATCCGCCCAACATTCGAAGTCCCGCGCCCAGGCATTGGCCTGCCGCCGGGTGACGCGGGCGGGTTCGTCAACCAAACCGGCGAGGATGCGGGCTTCAAAGATTCCCGAGGCCCACAACTCCCCGGCCAGCGCATGGTTGCGGCCAGTCCGCTTGGCGATGGCCCGCAGTTGAACCACCGGGATGCCCAGCAGTTTTTGGCCGACAATGCCGAAGCGGGCCATTCCCGCCACGTTGATGGGATTGGCGAGGCGATGCAACTCGGCCAGGACGTTGGTAATGCTGGCAGACATGGATCAGTCCCGGGCTTTTCGAATCAAGGCTTTGAACACCCCTTGAATCACCAACTCCTGGGCGGGAATGAGATCGGGATATTTTGGGTTTTCCGCTTTCAAATACGGTTTGCCGTTCTTGACGATGTAGGTCTTGAGCGTGCGCTCGCCGTCCACGAGCGCGGCCACGACCTGGCCAGGGCGGGGGTCGGGTCCCCGCTCCAAAACCACGACGTCCCCATCGAGAATGTGGCGGTCGATCATGGACACGCCCCGCACGCGCACCGCAAACGTGTTCCGCGTCGGCGTAAACCCGACGCTGCCAATGTCCACCGAGACACAGCCTTCCGCTTCCGGAGCGCCGGCGTCCGGAAAACCCGCCGGGATGGCTCCCAGGAGGGGAATGTCCACGATCCGGCTGCGCAGCTTGGCCAACGGGGAAATAATCCGGAGCGACCTGGTTTTGCCGGCCGCGGATTCGAGCCAGCCTTTCTTCCTCATCAACCGGAAGTGGTTGGTCACCGCATTAATGCTGCGAAAACGGAAATGATCGGCAATTTCCTGGTACGTGGGCGCCCGGCCGTGCTGGCGGTGCTGGCTCTCGATGAAATCGGCCAGGGCCCGTTGTTTGGTGGTCAGCGGTTGCATAGTGTGCGGATATACACTATTCCTCTTTGCGGCCCTGTCAATGAATTCTCAAGTGGACCGTCAGACTTCCGTTGGCCGGGTCATTGGCGTTAAATTGTCGCGTGCCGGCATCCCAAGCATTGCTGTTTTCCGATCCGCGACCGCTCGTCGAGCGGTTGGGCGGGGAGTTTTTCCGGCAGCTGCCTGCGTGCCCCGGCGTTTATCTCATGCACGACACCGCCGGGGTGGTTCTTTACGTGGGAAAAGCCAAAAATCTGCGCCAGCGGCTGGGCCATTACCGCGTGGCCAATCCGGACCGGATGGCGCGCCGCCATCTTCGATTATTGCGCCAGGTGGTGCGGATTGAATGGCAGGAATGCGCGGATGAAATGGCGGCGCTCGCCCGGGAAGCGGAATTGTTGCGGGCGCTTAAACCCAAATTCAATCGCGCCGGTGTCTGGCCGGCCACCCCCCGCTTTCTGGTCTGGCGCTGGAGCGGCGAAACGCTGGAACTGGCCATCACCGAAACGCCCGCAGCCGGCTGGCAGGGTTGCGGACCGTTCGGCAGCGGCGTGGTCCATTTGCGCGCCGCCCTGGCGCGCCTGCTTTGGTATGCGCTGAATCCGGAGACGGGATCAACCACCATGCCGCACGGCTGGTTCCATGGCCAAATGGGGGCGGTGGCAAATCTCGCCGGGGATCCAAGCGAAGTGGATTCCGCTTTGAGGAAATTGTTCGCGGGTGATACCGACGGGTTTGTCGTCTGGATCGGCGAGCGGACAAATTCATTGGTCCGCGCTTACGATTTGGAAACGCGGGATGCCGACTTGGAAACCGTAATCCATTTTATGCAGGCCCAAGCTCGTCGCACCTTGCCTTTCGCAACACCAGACCAGATCGCAGCGGTCACAAGGAAGGCACCCGAAGCGATGCTCCCGTTTCGGGCTGTGGACTGGCAGCAACCGTGAAAGTCGCGGCCGAAAAACCCATCCACACGGTGTCCGTACGCGAGTTGGTGGAGTTCGTCTGGCGGCGGGGTGATCTTGGTGGCGAGCGGGAGTTTGTCGGCTCCGACCGGGCGCTTGCCGGCATCCGCGGCCATCAGAAAATCCAGCGCTCCCGCCCGACGGGTTATCTCACCGAACTGCCCGTGGAGCACCGCGTGGAGGTCGAGGAATTCACGTTGCTGATCCGCGGACGGATTGACGGTTTGCTCCTCACGTCCGAGCGCGTTTTGCTGGAGGAAATAAAGACCGTTTCGGGGTCTTGGGATCATGAAGCCGATCCGCTCCACTGGGCACAGGCGAAATTCTACGGTTTCATGCATGCATGCGAGAACGCCTTGAAGGAAATCGTCCTTCAACTCGTGTATCTGGAATTGCCGGCCGGCAAGGTTTCCGAGTTTCGTCAGACTTTTTCATTCGCCGAGCTGTCTGATTTCGTTGCTGCCACCACTGCCGAGTACGTGGCTTGGCTGCGGGAACGTCATCACTGGTGTCTCGCCCGGGATGCGTCCATCGCTGCGCTTGCTTTTCCTTTCCCGGAGTATCGTCCGGGTCAGCGTGAGCTGGCGGTGGCGGCCTATCGCGTGCTGGCCAATGGCGGCCGGCTATTTCTCGCGGCCCCCACCGGCATCGGGAAAACCATCTCCACGCTGTTCCCGGCCGTCAAAGCGCTCGGGGAAGGCAAGCTCGAGCGCATTTTTTACCTGACCGCCCGCACCGTCGGACGCGCCATCGCCGAGAAAGCGTTGTTGGATCTGCGTCGGGCGGGATTGAAGCTGCGCGCCGTGACGCTCACGGCGAAGGAAAAGGTCTGTGTGCGCGAAGGTCATCCCTGCGATCCGCTGACCTGTCCCTTGTCTCAAGGTTATTTCGACCGGGTCAAACCTGCGATCCGCGAAGCGTTGGAACGAGAGGAAATCACCCGCGCGGTGCTCGAAGCCGTGGGTCAGAAACACCAGGTGTGCCCTTTCGAGCTTGCTTTGGACGTGTCGATCTGGGTGGACGCCATCATCTGCGACTACAATCATGTGTTTGATCCGCAGGTTTATCTGCGCCGTCACTTTGCGGAGGATGGCGGCGCGTATGGCTTACTCGTTGATGAGGCCCACAACCTGGTGGACCGGGCCCGCGACATGTTCTCGGCCGACCTCGAGGCTCGGGAACTTCTGGAGGTGAAGCGCGCCATACAAAAGGCCGCTCCGCGCTGCACCAAAGCTCTGGCGCAACTGCATGCGGCGTTGCGGAAACTGGGCAGCCCCTCAGAAGCAAGCGAAGAAGCGACTGAAGTTTCAGACCCATCCGTTGAACTCAATCTGTTTCCAGTGAAGGTGGCGACCATTCGCAAGCAGGAAGGCAGTGTGAGCACGAGCCTCGAGTTTCCGGAGAGTTTACTTGAGCCATTGGAAACCGCTTTGGACGAGGCGGAGCGTTGGTTGGTCAAAAACCAGCCGGCTGAATTTCGCGAGGCTCTGCTCGCCCTCTATTTCCGGCTGCATTCCTTCCGCCGCACGGCTGAAGCTTATGATGAACGCTTCGTGACCATCATCAAAAACGGGCCGGAAATAATCGTCCGCCTGTTTTGCCTGGACCCCTCGCTGTTGCTCCGGGAAGCCCTGGCCCGGGGTAAAGCGGCCATCTTCTTCTCCGCCACGCTCACGCCGATGGACTATTACCGCACCCTGCTGGGCGGCGATCTGGAAGATCCCGCACTTCAGTTGGCGTCGCCCTTCGCGCCGGAGAATCTCGCGGTCCTCATTCATGATCGGATTCAAACACGTTTCAAAGGGCGGGCCGAATCGCTCGGGGACGTGGTCGCGGCCATCGGAACTCTGGTGCAGGGCCGGCGCGGCAACTATCTCGTCTATTTTCCCTCCTATCAGTATCTCAACGATGTGCTCCGGGAGTTTCAGGTCTCCTATCCCACCGTTCCCGTGCGGGTCCAACGACCCGGCATGACCGAATCGGAGCGCGACGACTTCCTGGGCGCCTTTGCGGTCGAACACGGCGACACGCTCGTCGGGTTCGCCGTCCTCGGCGGCATTTTCGGGGAAGGCATCGATCTGGTCGGCGAGCGGTTGATCGGGGTGGTGATCGTCGGCGTGGGTCTGCCGCAATTGTGTATCGAACGCGATCTGATCCGCGATTATTTCCAGCCCCAGAACGCGGCGGGGTTTGAATACGCCTACACTTTTCCCGGCATGAACCGCGTGCTCCAGGCTAGCGGGCGGGTGATCCGTTCCGAAACCGACCATGGCGTGGTGCTGTTGATCGATGCCCGATTCAATGAAACGCGATACCGCCGGCTCTTTCCGACCTGGTGGAAATTCGTTCGCGTTCGAAACTCCTCCGGTCTGGAGCAGGCGGTTGGCGAATTCTGGAGCCGTTGGCCTTGAAGCCGCCGTGGGACGGCGTTAAGCCTCCGCCGGCTCGAGCATCGCGGCAATGGTGTTGAGTGCGTTGCCCTCCAGTCGGTTGTTCACGAAGATCAGTGTCTTCTGCTGGGGGCCGGCCGCCTTTCCCGTCTGGATGAGCCGGGCGCCGGCTTTGCGCGCCGTTTCGTACACTTCCTGCGTCCGGTCGTACGGCTGGAACGCTTTGACCGCGGCTTCATAGTTCCGGCCCGGTTTCAACAAGAAGCGGGCGGCCACCAGTTCCGGATTGGTGTGGCTGCCTGGCAGCGCCATCTGTTCGTCCACCGGCGGCATGGCGTCCCAGCTGTTGAAGACATGGGTGATTCCGTGGCGGGCGAGGCAGGCGAAGTATTCCTCGCGCAACCACCCTTGATTCCGCATCTCGATGGCGTAGGGCCAACCCTTCGGCAAGTAACCGAGGAATTTGTCGAGGTCAGCCACGAAATCCCGCCCATGCGCGTAATCGCTTGGCCAGAAGCGGGAGAATTCGAACATCAAAACGCCAATCTTGGAACGGATTTCCCCGCACGGCTTCAAGAACGCCGTGGCGAACAGGTCTGCGTTGAGAAAATCTTCATTGGCCCGCCCCGCCTTGGCGCCGTGGCGTGCGTGGTTCGGGAATTTCTTGATGGTGATGCTGTCCGTGACCTTGAATCCGAAACGGAAATCATCCGGCACTTGATCCGCCAATCCTTGGAGGTATTCCGCCTTCGGGAACGTGTAATAAGCCGCGTCCACGCACACCGTCTTGAACACCTCCGCGTACTCGCTGAGGCAGTCCCGCTCGAACCGTTTCGTGGCGACCTTCCCGCGATACTCATAGCGGCCGGGCGTGTAGAGTTGATTCAGCCAGCCTTCGTATTTCCAGGACGAGGTGCCGACGTAAACCCCGCGGGCGGCCAGTTCCGCCGCCATCGCTTTGACGATTTCCCGGTCGAATGCCATCCGCAAAAGGTACCGGGGTCTGGCGGGGAAACAAGTCGGGCATTTACCTGACCAACCGGCGCGCGTTCATTCCTTGTCAACGTGATGGCACCGAACTAATTCCCTGTCGGATTAACCTTCAGCTCGGAATCCTTCGTGGAAGGTGACGTTGCCCTGCGGGGCATGCCCGTCGAAAGCCAAGGCAAGGAAAACTTCCGGTGGCACTCCCGCCAGCACCAGTCCCGGCATGTTTTTGAATCCAAATTTCCGGTAATACTCCGGGTGACCCACAAGACAACAGCCCTGCGCCTTCCGATCCTTCAGCCGGGTGAATCCCTCTCTTATCAGCGCTTTGCCGATGCCTTGGCGTTGGTGCGGGGGCAACACCGAAACCGGGCCGAGGCCATACCAGTTCCGCGTGCCGTCCGAAATGGTCACGGGCGAAAAGGCAATATGACCAATCACACGGCCGTCCAATTCCGCGACAAGCGATACCGTGAGGGCCTTGGCGGCCCGAAGTGCCTGAATGATGAATTGCTCGGTGTGCTGGCTGACTTCCAAGGTCTCAAACGCGGCGGTGGTCACCTCGGTTATCGCTATCACATCCGCGTCGGTTTCGCTTCGAATCCGGATCTTGGGGTTCATTGGCTTCTGGCAATTCTCAACCGGGTTGGTGGGCGAATTGAAACGCTTGAAAGTGCGCCAGCTCGCCGATGGCAAAAAGACTCACCCATCGTAACCATTCAATCCTCCGGCCGCTCGCCGGCGGGCGCCATCTTTACCAGTTTAGGATCAAATTGACCCAGCACGGTTACGAGATCCCGCTGCGCGGCCATGACTTCGCGGATGTTTTTGTAGGCCATCGGCACTTCGTCCAACCCGGAACTGATGAGGGTCACGCCTTGTTGCTTCAAAAAACGGTTCACGTCCTTCCAATTGAATTTCTCGTTGGCCGCCTTGCGGCTCATCGCCCGGCCGGCCCCGTGCGAGGCGGAATTCAACGACTCCGCATTGCCTTTTCCGCGGACGACAAATCCCGGCGCCGCCATCGAGCCCGGGATGATGCCCAACACTCCCGCGCCCGCCGGGGTTGCGCCTTTGCGATGAACAATGACTTCGCGTTCCACGCCACCAATGACGTGCTTCTCCTTCCACGCGAAGTTGTGATGGTTCTCGAGATCAAGCAGCACCTGCGCGCCGAGGTTTTCCGCGAGGTGCCGGTGGATGCAGGCGTGGTTCGCGGCCGCATATTGGCCCATCAACTCCATTGCCGCCCAGTATTCCTGGCCCTCCGGCGAATCGAGCGACAGCCATGCAAGCCGTTTCAGCTCGCTCGGCAAATCGGGAAACTGACTGAAAGCAATCTTGCTGTAATAATCGCACACCGCCGCGCCCGTCCCACGACTGCCGCTATGCGAGAGCAGCGCGATGTATTGTCCGGCGGGCAAATGCTGGGTTGCCCTCTCATCCCGTCCTTCTCCCCCGCTGGGGGAGACGGCGGCCGAAGGCCGGTGGAGGGGGCACGCGAGATCAGCGTGCAGAGTAAAAATCCCGAACTCCACGAAGTGGTTTCCGCTCCCGCTCGTGCCGAGCTGAGACCACGCCTTGTCCTTGTTCAGCTTCGTGACCGGGCTGACCGACCAATCCGCATCCAGCACCTCATGCTGACGGCGCTGCTTGAAATTCGCCCCCACACCGAAGCGCGTCTCCGCTTCGATGGCGCGAGTGAGCCGGTCCGGCTTCTGTTCCAGGTCGCGCACCGGGATGTCCAGCACCGTCATCTTCATCCGGCAGGCGATGTCCACGCCGACGGCGTAGGGAATCACCACGTTTTCCGTGGCCAGCACGCCGCCGATGGGCAGGCCATAACCGACGTGCGCATCCGGCATCAATGCGCCCGCCACCGACACCGGCAACAGACACGCCTTCTCCATTTGCATCACCGCTTCGTGCTCCAGCCCCTCGCCCCACTGATGATACTTCACCGGCACTCGGCGCGCCGACATTTCCCCCTCTCCGCCCCGACCGGGGAGAGGGCCGGGGTGAGGTGTCGAAAGTACCGCCTTCGCGAAATCCTTGCGCAAATCATCCGCCAGAAACGCCGACGGGTTCGCCACAATGGCGGCGACTTCCTCGTGCAAGCGCGACTTGTCGCCCCCGCCGAGGATGTACTTGGCGACGAAATCGGTCGCCCGCCGGCTGGCTTCACCCAACGGCACCCCGAGCCGGAGAAAATCTTTGGTGTTCATACTAATCAAATTTACGTCAGCACTTGCCGACCGACCATCTGAGAATCCCAACGGGATTCTATCATTCAGCCCAAGGTTGCGACGCCGTCGCTACCTTGGGTTCGCAATTCAAAACGTCCCCAACCCCAACGCGGGTTGTAGCTGTCTCTGGAGCGCGGCGGTGCGCGGAGCACCAGCCGCAGCAACTCGGCAACTGGTGGGGCGAGCGTCCCCGCGAGCCGGCTCGTCAGTAGCCTCGCCCCACCGCTGTGGCTGGTCTTGCAGACACAGCCGCCGCTCCGATGCAACTCCTTCAGAGTTGTGATTTGTTTTCGCGACCACCCAGGGTAGCTCCTCGCCAGTCCGGCTCGGATCAACCCTTGGCTGGTTGCTGAAATCCCTTTGGGATTTTCCAAACGCGCCGCGTGGCTTTACCAAACGGCACGCCGAGACGGAGAAAGTCTTTGGTGTTCATGCTTCAACGGATGAAAACTTTCGATGGGCGGGAAGCCGTCGTCTTGTAATCAGTGAGCTCATTGCGACTTACCGCGACGCATCTTTTCTTGAACTTCGTAAATGATGTCACCAATTCCGGGCCAGGAACTCGGAGCGTTACTGGCCTGTAACAAAGCACGATAACCTGCTTCGCTGCCTAAATCTCGCAACGCATAGGCCGCGCTTCGTTGGAGGACATTATTGTTGGAGTCGTACAAAAACGGAGAAATCAGAGGTACAACGACTTCAGGTTTGTTTTGAATCTTAGCCAGACCAGAGAGCGCTCCTCCACGGGCTTCCCAATCTGGGGATTTAAGCGCCTTGGCTAAGGCTGGCAAAACAGCTTCCGAATCGTTAGCAAACGAGCCCAGCGCTTCAGCCGCATCGCGGCGAACCATCGAATTGGTGTCATGCTCCAGAGCGTTCAGAAGAACAGGAACAGCCAAATCCGGACGCTTTCCAATACCCCCCAAAGCGCTGACCACGCCATTACGCACCCAGTAATCGGGATCATTGGCCCAGTGAATGAGCGCGGGAATGGCCGGAGCTCCGTTTGTTCCAAAGTTTCGGAAATTGTGGAGTAATTCCCATAACTCGTGTTGCCCTGCCATGTTGGTAGCAGCAGTCAGCATGGGAACTATGGCCTCAGGCCCCAAATAAGAGATGGCCTTGGCGCTTTCTGTCCACCAGGAGTAATCGTCCATGCTGTGTTGTGGCCGGTTAATGTTGCGAGCCAGAGTCGGGATCGCAGATTTACCTTCACTACCTAGCGCCCACCAAGCACCCTCAACGGCACTCCAATCGGGAAAGCCGTCCTCCAGCGCTTCCGCCCCTGGATGAGGCATCCATTCAAGCAAGAATGGGACAGCGTTCGAACCGATGGCGCGAATGGCCGCAATAGCATCTTTAGGTGCGCCATGGAAGTAGCTTTCGGCTTGCCCGAATTTGATCACCCAGGAACTGAGCGGAATTCCCTCATAGATAGGCTCCTTGCCGAGTGATGGTTTCTTGGCCAGCAACTCTTTCATGGCGGCCTTCCTCGATTCCTCTGCACGCCGTCCATCAGCCTGCGCTTGTGCTTCACTCTCCGCCTTCCGCTGTGCGTCGCGCTGAGCCTCAGCCTGCGCTTGCTGTTTCCTGAATGCCACGACCTGTGCAGATGGCGTTGCCAATGGCCAGACGATGTCAGATCCCGGAACTGCCGTCTTCGGATTCGTCAATCTCGGGTTTCGTTCTTTCCCAATGGGACGAATCCTTCCGCCATTGTCCACGCAATCCAACCCCACCGAATAAAGGAGAAAGTGTCCGTCTTCAGCCACCCGATAATGCAGGGAGTTACCGGTCATGAAATCCGTCGTCACCGATTTCAGAAACTCCGGCGCCAACGCTTGCAACGCCTCCGGATACCGTTTGTACTTCGCGCGATAACGCTCCAAGGCAAGAGCCGTGATCACCACTCTACGTTCAGCTTCCGCCTGGGCCGCCTGCGCCAACAGGCTGATGCCTTCTCCGAGGACACCCATGGTGATTTTGTGTTGCTGCACACTCATTGCAAAGCGTCCGTAACGATGCTTTGGCTCAAAGAAAACTTCATTGGTGACACCGGGCATTTGGCGCATTTGCATCCAGGTCCCGGCTTGCACTGCGTTTCGATTCTCAATTTCGCGGTCGCGATAAAAGAGCAGCAGACGTTTTGCGTCTTCGTACATTTCGCTCTCCGGCGTTTGGGATGCCGGTTTGTCGTTTTCCAGCGCTTTAAGGTTACATGCGCGTCGGAACGCTTGGATTTCCGGCAAGCGGCTGAGCCAATCTGCTGTTTCCCATTCGTGCTGGAGCCGCGCGAGTTGGTTATCTGTCCAACCGTTGGTCTGAAGCACCTGCCAGGTGGCTTTGAACGCCAGCTTGGCGTTTGAAAGACGTACGCGATGCGAGACTTCGACCGGCTCTGGATTCCACGCCGTCACCAGACGGGTTGCGGCCATCATATTTGTCCAAGCCGCTTCCCGGTTTCCGTCATGCAGGGCCAGCATACCCCGGTCGTTCAGTATCTGCGTTAGGTTTTTCAATGACGCCAATCCCGGCAGCAACATGGAATTACCAGCAGAGGCATCTAGATTGAATTGAATGGGGCCGGATAGGATGGCGGCACAGGCAGCGTCAATTTGTGGTTGGCTCTGGTTGACCGCGTCAGCAAAATCATCCCACGTCAGTTCGTAACTGACGTCCGGCCACGAGGGAGTTTGCCGTCTCAGTGAATCTTGTTCCCACACGACGATCACGCTGTTGCTTCCCGTCGCTTCCATTAGATCAGGATGATCAACAAAGGGACCGACGTTCCGGCTTGGGACGATGGCTTTCAGAATCGCATCCCAGTCGCGTGATCCAGGAGTGGTCGCGAAGTCGAAGTCGGCCAGGTCTGTTTTGAATCCTTGCACCCGCAATTCGGCCCGTGTCTTCTCCAATGATCTTCTGGCGGAAACCTCTTTGGAAGAAGGGTCTCCAGAAGCGGACACGGAGACGATGACAACTGGCAAGACGAGCCACTTCGCATTGAATCCCATTTGCATCTGCAGCCTTTGCTTTAGCTTCAGTGCCAGTTTTTGCTCCTTTTTAAACAGATTGGCAAGGTCCCATTTCATACTGTGTATTTGGAAACCGGAGCAATGGGGAGAGC